>NZ_CP101824.1:3301654-3602205 GCF_024498195.1 Halovivax cerinus | reverse complement strand
CGACGGTAGTCACCGCCGACCGTGTTCCGAACGATGTGGGGGACGACGAGGCCGAAGAAACTGACGACGCCGGCGACAGCGATGGCCACGCTCGCTGCCACGATGGCGACGACCGAGAGGAGAAACCGCGTTCGCTCGACGCGCATCCCGAGCGACTGCGCCGTGTGCTCGCCGAGCATCAGGACGTTCAGTTGCCGCGCCGCGACGATAGCGATCCCGACCGAGAGGACCGCCGGGATCGCAGCGATTCGCACCTGTTCCCAGCCCGTTCCCGTGAGCGACCCGGTGAGCCAAGAGATCGCCGTCTGGACGACGCCGAGGTCGTCAGCGAAGAAGAACAGTCCCTGCTGGAGCGACTGGAACACCATGTTGACGATCACGCCCGCGAGGACGAGTCGAACGGGGCTCGTTCCACCCTTCCAGGCGATCGCGTAGACGAGCACGAACGCGAGCGCCCCGCCCAGGGTGGCCATCAGCGGGAGGAGCATCGACAGCCCGCTGAAGACGATCAGCGTCGCGAGGACGGCGAAGCCCGCGCCGGAACTCACCCCCAGGACGAACGGACTCGCGAGTTCGTTGCGGGTCACGCCCTGGAAGATCGCTCCCGACACGGCGAGCGTCGCACCGGTGATGATCCCCACGACGACTCGGGGCACCCGGAGGTCCCAGACGACGAGCGTTCCGACGTCCAGCTCCGGCAACTCACCGCCGAGGAGGAACCCTGTCCAGACGTCGACGTCGTTCCACACCGCCGGATCCAACAGCGAGGACACCACCTCGCCGTATGTCATCGGATAGTCGCCGAAGGTCGTCTGGACGAATCCGGCCGCCAGTGTCACGGCCGCACTCGCCAGACAGAACGCGACGAGCGTTCCGGTCATCCAGCCGTCCCGGTCGCGGGCCGGTTCGTACCCGCCGACAGCCTGCGTTTCCGCCATTACGTTTAGGGTGGCCTAAACCACGGAAAACACTTTCGATTTATTAGGTGGGCCTAAAAGGAGTCTGTGACCGGTTGCGATCACAGTGCAACCGAACGGATCGGATCGTGCTCGCCGCAATCGACGCGGCCGACCGAGAACGGGCGCAGCCACATCGAACCGTGAGCGACTGACCCGAAACCGCTCGACCTAGGCCCTCGTCCGGGAGCGATCCGGCAACTCGGCTCTATTGTTCGCGTACGCACTGTACGCCGAGACGGCCGCGACGATCAGGCCCGCGATCATCGTGCTCGACGCGAGTGCGCTGTCACCCATGTCGATCAGGTACGGTGATGCGAGCGCCCAGAGGCCGAGGAGGGCGGCGAGCGACGCCACGCCGACGCTCGCCAGTCGATCCTTCGACAGCCGGTAGAAGTTGTACCCCGCGAGGAGGAAGATGCCGGTCCCCACGAGCGTGTTGTTCCAGTACGCGGCGTCGGGCCCGCCGTAGACGAACGGCGAGGCGACGAGCCACAATCCCACGATCGCCGCGAGCGCGCTCACCCACTGCATCACGTCCGTGTTGAGGACGTTTCGTTCGGACTCGTGCCCGTATCCCGTGTCGTCGGCCGAGGGGGTGTCAGTGCCACTCATGACACACTATGGCAGTGGCTACCACTCGAAAGCGGCGTTGCTTGCACCTCCCTGAAACGACCTGTTACCCGAGGGCTCCGTGGGTCACTGCTCGAGTGCACCGCGTGTCGGCCGACGGTGGTGACCGACCACGTCGGGCCCTGATCGAACGATAGCGAAACGACCCAACTCGGCAGTGAAACGACCCGTCACGACCGTGAGTATGTCCGACGCGAGGCTCCGCCGAGTCGCTCGAACGCCGTTCGTCAGACCAGCCCGTCGAGTCGACGTCGCCGAAATCTGGCGACGCTGTAGCTCGTGACCAGCCAGGCGTAGCCGACGAGGACGACGGCGAACGAGACCGAGACGAGATACGAGAGTTCGGTGAGGGCGCTGTTTACTAGTTGGACGATCGCGAGCACCGCCGGCAGGGCGGTGAACATGGCGCTTTCTATCGGTTCTGTCCGAACCATTTCGACGAACGTGTGGCGGTCGACGGGCATTACTGAGACGTAATGGGCCGTTGGTGATGTGGGTTCAAGTGTGTTTTTCGGTGTCGCCTGGACAGTCGGGACGAACGGAGCGTCCGCGACGCACCGCGTCGCGGGCGTTCGTGCAGACTGGCCTCGAACTGTGCTCGCTGTTCGACACCGACGCCACGTTCGTTCAGCGATGAATTCGCACGTGATCCCTCGACGACCAGCCCCGCTGCGACGACGTCCGCAACATCCGTTCCGAAGGCGTGTTCTGGCGAGGCACCCGTACGAGGACACCCTCGACCGTTCCGATGGGCGCGACCTGCGGGTTCGACGCCCCCTCGACGTTCCATCGACGGAACCGACGCCAGGTTTCATCCGAACGCTCGGCTCGAAATCGATCACTAGAGCGAGACTAATCAGAACGGACGGCAGAGCGGTCCTGCCAGTTCGAGCAACCCGACCTAATCACTGTGACCGCATCCTTAGGGTCGTAGCGGCCTATCCTCTGGTACGACGCAGTAACAGACCACTAGCGAACCCATGTCCCAGTCACGCAATCGAGCGGCCGACGAGACGGTACGAACGATCGAATTACCGCCGAGCGATCGACACGACCTGCTCGCGTCCGAGCGCCGGCGGCTGACGATCGACGTTCTGGAGGAGTGCCAGCGGACGGTCGACCTCGAAGATATCGCCGCGGCCGTCGCCGCGCGAACCGGAACCGACGCCGAATCCAGCGCCGAGGACGCAACACGGATCGCCATCGAGTTACACCACGTCCACCTCCCGAAACTGGCCGACGCCGGCGTCATCGAGTACGATCCGTCGATCAGGCTGGTCACGCTGCCCGCCGATTCGATCGCCGCCACCCGATCCGACGAGTAAGACCGTAGCACTCGACACGACGAACGGCTGCGTCAGCGCATACTCGACCGGTCACGCCATTGGCTGTGTCCCACCGAGATCCAGCACGAACGCCGCGACGACGGCCACGACCACGACGAACGCCGGTCCGGAGAGGAGGGCGGCGACGATCACGGCGAGTGCGACTTTGATCGGAGAGAGGTCGTGAAACGAGGAGAGTGCTTTCCCCTGCAGGATCAGCCCGTAACAGGCGATCCCGAGATTCACGAGCGGGAACCACCACAGGCCGTACCGGATCAGCGCCGGAAACGCGTAGGCTTCCAGACTCGTCGCGACGCCGCGGGCGCCGAAGAGAACGAGTATCCCGTGGGCGATCAGTACCTCGACCACGCTGGCGAGCCAGAAAACGACCCCCAGGAACACCATCACCGCGATTCCGGCCAGCACTTGCGTGGGTTCGGTGATGTTGACGAGCGTCACGACGACCCCGAACGGCACCATGACGGCGAGGAGGGACGTCAGCATGAACACGAGCGGATACCCGATTCCGTGGCGTTCGTCGTACACGTCGAAGAAGTATCCCGGCTTGGTGAGCATGTACCGGTTGACCCCCGTCCACTGTTTTACGAAACCCATGTCCTTCGTGTTTTACTAATATAAGAAAAATATGTCTATATCTTTTATACCTTCGTGTACGGTTCGGGGTTGAGTTTCGATACTAATTCGCGCACGGGGGCCGTGATCGAACCGTACCGGACGGCGACTACGTCTGGACCGCGACCTCGCCTGCCCGGTGCTGTTCGTCGGCGGTCTGCCGAAACCGCAGGCGTCGAGAGCCCACGATCGCGGACGCCCGCGATGCCGCCGAGGCGGCCCGAACGACCTCCGGTCGCTCGTCGCGGACCGCGCGTGAGTCGTCCCGACGGAAGAGCAGGAGCGACGCCGGCCGATCCGTGATGACGACACCGGTCGATCCGGTGACCACGGACCTGTCGATTCGTCGGACTCAGGCGATACCGAGGGCCGCCGTCGTCGCGACCCCGAACGCCGCGGTCACCGCCGCGCCGACGACCGCGTAGAGTGCGCCCGTCCCCACGAGTCGAACGACCGTCTCGTCGGGTTCGGTATCGGCGATCCGGAACGCGCCGGGGTCGTCACCCGCGCCGACGGAGACCGACTCGCCACCGAATGCGGCGTCGGAATCGTCATCTGTACAGACCTGGCCGAACACGTAGACGTCGTCCCCGGGCTCCAGTCTCGACGCCAGCTGTCGGACCCCGTGGCTCGTGTTGTCTCGGTCCCGTTCCAGCGAGAGCGTCGCGTGCGTGGGGTCGACTGCGACCGTTCCGCTGTCGTCCCGGACGACGAACGGCACGTCCGCTCGTCCGTCGGTCATCGGCCGACGGTTCGACGGGACCGTTCCATCGGGTTCGTCCGGCACGCGCCTCGTCTCCCACTCCTGGACCAGTACGGGGAGGGTAGAGAAGTGACCGGAGAGGGTCTCGTCGAGCGGTTCGGCCGTCCCCCGGATTTCGACGGTCCCCTCCGCGTCGCCGACGGCCGCGACCGGCGTCGGCTCCGCCGCCCAGAGGCGATATCCAGCGACGAGGTTCGACGTGCCGTTCCAGACGGCGTACGCGCCGATGACCGTCGCCAAGGCGAAGGCGACGACGTGGAGGACCGATCCGCCGCCGTACTCCGGAGTCACGGCGAGCACTGACCCGGTCGAGGCCACTTCCCAGACCATACCGACAGTCGTGAATCGAATAGTATCAAGCTACGCATCAGGACACCGGGCGGTTGCGCTCCGATGGCGTCCGGGCGAACTCCCGCGACCGGCGTGACACCCCCTGTGAATACGTCCGCAGCCGGCTCTCACACACTCTCACACACTCTCTCTCTCTCTTTCACTCTCACACACTCTCTCTCTCTTTCACTCTCACACACACTCTCTCTCTCTTTCACTCTCACACACTCTCTCTCTCTTTCACTCTCACACACTCTCTCTCTCTTTCACTCTCACACACTCTCTCTCTTTCTCTTCCACCTCACCGCACAGAAATCTCTTAGCTGGACACCTCGATCTCGACGGCCACTTCGTTGCGTCGCATGAACGGCGGCGTCCACGGATCGTTGTAGCGCAACAGGAACGGGCCGTCGACGGGTTCGTACCCCGCACGGTCGACCGTTCGTAGCAGGGCGCGTTCCAGCCGGTCGACGCGCCAGGCAGGTGTGAACCACGAGAAGCGTTTCACGGCGACCGTTCTCGGTGGATCGACCGCCAGCGAGACGGACGGATCCGTCGGGTCCGGTGCCGACTCCGGATCGACGGACGAGGGCAGGTAGAACGAGAGCCGAACGCGGCCGGTAGCTGCCGTGGGTGTGTCGTGTTCCCGCCGCCCTGCGTCGTCGCTCACGTCTGATCGCACGGGTGTGGTCATCTCGAACGACTGCTCGCCCCCGAACGACTGTTCGTCTCTGGTTTCGACTGGGCGCGTCATCGATACCGTCGACGTGCCCTCGTTCTCCCCGGTGATGTATCGGTAGAGCCGACGGAACGCGGTCCGCTGGTTCGATGCCGTCGTCTCGACGCGAACCGTTCGCGGGTACGTTCGAATCTCCAGGCCGTCTACGGACCGGCGGTGTGCGTACGGGACCGATTCAGTCGAACGGGTCGTGTAGGCTCCCCAGGCCATCCAGCCCGCGAGTGCGAGGCCGCCGACGAGCGCGGCTTTCGAGCGTGGTCGCATGGTGGCTGTTCGCGATCCAGCCCGATGAAGGCCCGGGACGGACCGATCGATGCGCCGAGACCGGAGACTAGTTCACTGGCGGTCGTCCGTCTCGCCGACGTACGTCGCGTCGAGATACGTCGCGATCTCCGCGACGCGGTCGGGATCGTCGGTCCAGAACCCGCGGAACCGACCGGAATCGCGTTCCTCGGCGACGATCGCGGACGTGTTCAGGCGGGTCTCTTCGCCGTCGAAACAGACGACCCAGAAATCGCCGATCTCGCCGGTGACTCCGTCGAGGACGTCGATGGCCGACGACAGGTCGCCGTCCCACTCGTCCGCGACGAGGACCCGTACGGTCAGATCGGTCTCGGTCGCCAGCCGGTCGTAGACGCCCGATTGCGCCGCGAGTGCGGCGCCGGTCTGGAATCCGGCGACGAGGTGCCCGGTGGCGATTCGCCACGCCCGCTCCTCTATCTCACGGGTCACCGCGAGGAGCTGTCGTCGACTCGCCGACGTGAAGAGCGTGTTGTCGAGGAATGTGAAGACTGCGGCGGTGTCGACGCCGGCGTCCAGTTCCCACGGCGGGTGACGGTCCGGTGAGAGGAGCGCGTCCAGTCGATCGAGTCCGATCGCACCGCGGAACTCGCCGGCCGCGTCGCGGACGAGCACGAATCCGGGTTCGTCCCTCGCCGGCATCGGCCGGTGTCTGACACTGACGTTCCGGGTCGAAAACTGCTCGGCCAACACTGTCGCGACCGACGGCGACTGGGCGTAGACGTCTAGCGTCTGCCGCCGCGCTTGGACCGAGGCCACGGCGTCGGTGAGAGATTCCACGGTGGGTCACCCATTCAGCCCGAGCGTCTCGTTTACCGTTCCGTATCGGTGCGCCGCGTCGATCGTCCGCTCGTCCCGATCGTAGGCGACGTACCCGGCCGCGTCCAGCTTGGGCATCACGACGTGATGGAGGCGAATGCGGACGTTCTCGTGATCGGCCGGCGTCGCGATCGTGCCCGAGCGCATGGCGCCGAATCCGACGACGAAGTCCGCGAGCTCCGAGAGGGTCCGGTCCGGCCGGTGAGCGAGCGCGTACACGGCGTAGCGAGCGTTTTCTGTGGTAATCGCTTCGAACATCTCACTCGACATCGACTCGCCCCCCGCCATGGTTTGTCTCGCCAGCGTCGTCTCGAACCGGTGCCAGTCCATCCTGATCGCTACGGGTTCGAACCGCAAATTCGTATTCCCTGCCGATACGAGCGCCGATCCTGAAATCCGCCGCGATCGGAGAGCCTGACGGGTTCTACGGCCATCGGCGTGTTCGTCCTCGATATCGCCAATCTGGTCGGCGAGGTGGTCGTAGACGGGGCCGCAGCTGTGATCGCCCGTTCGCTGGGCCGAAAGTGTAAATCCGGCCTGGACCGACGCTCGATCATGCGCGACGCCTACATCGTCGACGCCGTTCGCACCCCCTTCGGCAAACGCGGCGGGTCGTTTCGGGACCTGCACGCCCAGGATCTCGCTGCGAAGCCGCTCGAAGCGATCGAAGAGCGGACCGACTTCTCACGAAGCGGGTACCCCGAGGACGTCGTCTACGGCTGCGTGACGCCGATCGGCGAGCAGGGGATGAACATTGGACGGCTTGCCCCTCTCGTTGCTGGCTGGGGCGAGGAGATCCCCGGCGTCCAGCTGAATCGGATGTGTGGCTCCGGCCAGCAGGCGATCAACTTCGCCGCGGGTCAGATCAGGGGCGGGCTGGCCGACGTGCTCGTCGCTGGCGGCGTCGAACACATGACTCGCGTGCCGATGGGTGCCGACTCTGCGGCCGACGCCGACACGTACGCCGCCGAGACGAGCGTGACTGAGACCTACTTCGAACACGTCGACGAACTCACGACACAGGGCGAGGGAGCCGAACGCATCGCCGAACAGTGGGACTGTACGCGCGACGAACTCGACGGACTCGCCGTGGACTCCCAGCGCCGATGGGGCCAGGCGGACGAGGCGGGCCACTACGACGAGCAGCTGATTGCAGTCGAGGTCACGGTCGACGGAGAGGAGCGCATCGTCGATCGCGACGAACACCCGCGCCCGGAGACCGACCGCGAGACGCTGGAGGAACTCCCTCTGGCCTTCCGCGAGGCGGGCGAGGGCGTCGTGCACGCCGGAAACGCCTCTGGTATCGTCGACGGGGCGGCAGCCACGCTGATCGCCTCCGGTGAGGCCTGCGAGCGCTACGGCTGGGACCCCCTCGCGCGCGTCGTCGACACCCAGGTCGTCGGCGTCGATCCGATCACGATGCTCACGGGCCCCATCCCGGCGACGAACGATATCCTCGAGCAGAACGACCTCTCGGTCGACGACGTCGACCGCTTCGAGGTCAACGAGGCCTTCGCCTCCGTCGTCGCCGCGTGGCTCGCCGAGACGGGCGCCGACTGGCAGCGGACGAACGTCTGGGGTGGTGCCATCGCCCACGGCCACCCGCTCGGCGCGACCGGGGCGGCGCTGGTCGGCAAGCTTCCCTACCAGCTCGACGACTGCGACGGCCGGTACGGACTCTCGACGATGTGCATCGGTTTTGGACAAGGAATCGCGACGCTGATAGAGCGGGTCTAGACGGAGTCGGCCCCGATTCGAGCGGTCTCCTTCCGATCCGCCTCACGAAGCGATTCGGTCGTGGGGCGAGAACGCATCAGACACTGACGGGGGTCGTGCTGTGGTGGGACTGTGGGTGGTGCGATGGTGGAACTGTGGGTCGTGCGATGGTGGAACTGTGGGTCGTGCGGTGGTGGGACTGAGTCGTTCGACCGTGGGCCTAGCTCTCCTCGAAATCATCGCGCTTGGCGTCGGTCACTCTCTCTGCCAGGACGTCGGCCACGGGATCGAGCGAGGTGTAGACGTGGACGGCGAGGACCGCGAGCGGCGGCAGGGCGAGAACGAGGAACAGCAGGTCGTACGCCCACGCAAGGTCGTCCAGTAGCGGAACGACCGCCGGTGCCAGTCCGCGGTGGCCGACGATGATCGCTACGAACACGACGAGCAACTGTGCGCTCGTTGCCGCGTCCTCGACGATCGGATCGGGCCCGTCGACCGCCGTTCGAACCAGCGTCGCGACAGCGGGTGCCAGCGACACGAGGAGGGCGACGATGACGATCGTCACCGCGGCGCCGACGAGCGCGATGACCGTCACCGGCGACCCTGGCACTAGCCGGTCGATACCCGGCAGCACCGAGACGAGCGATAACAGCACTGCCAGCGCCAGGGCAGCGAGCAAGAGTTTCCCCGCCCGTCTGATCGTCTCTCGCTCTATTTCGAGGGAGTCGGTTCTGACGTCGCTCATGATCGTATTCGATCGAGCGACTGAGACACTAAAAAAGAACGCATCGTCCGCACTGTTTTATCAGGTTGTGGGTTCTTCAAGGAGACCAAGAAGTCCGCCAATCGATCGCCTGACGGCGATCCGGTCAGTCGAATAACGCCCGCAAATCGATGCTTCGGCGTCCTCAGGGCGGGGATGGACGGGTTCGACCCGCCCGACCGTCCGATTTACCAGCCGGTTCGATACGCCAGATCCCCGACTCACTCGGATATCGTCAGATCTGTTCCATTGTCAGACCGACTATGTCTTTACGTTCGTCCGCGACGTACGTTCGAGCGGAGGTAGCAGTATGAGTACAATCACCCCACGCGGCGCGGAAACGATCGGAACGAACTGGCGCCCACTCGCCGTTACCGGGGGGCTCGTCGGGATACTGGGAGTTCTCGCCATCGCGTTGCCGTTCGGGACGGGAATCGCCATAGCCTATATCGTCGGCGCAGCCCTCCTCGTCGCCGGGCTCGTCCACGCTGGCCAGGCCATCGCGGCCGACGGGTGGACTGGATCGCTCTGGCAAGTCCTCCTCGCGGTGGTCACGGCGGTTGCGGGGATTCTCATCCTCGCCAATCCCCTCCTCGGGTTGGTGAGTCTCACCTTGCTGGCCATCGCGTACCTACTCGTCGACGGCATCGCGGAACTCCTGGCGAGTGTCCGGATGGAAAGCGGAACGGGACGTGGCTGGATCGCCGCCAGCGGCGCGCTTTCGCTGGTACTGGCCGGATTTCTCTGGGTCGGCTTCCCCGCCGATGCGCTCTGGCTCGTCGGCTTCGCGATCGGCGTGAGCCTCGTCATGACCGGCGTGTCGATGATCGCCATCGCGTTCAGCGTGCGCGGCATGGAGGGAGAGTTTTCGGCGCCCTCGGACACCTCTCGCGGCGTCTGAGAGCGCTACTTTTTCGACACGAGGGGAACTGCTGTTTCCGCCGATACTCGCCCCCGCCAGTGCGTTATCTTCTGTCGATGCCTCACTGGCGATAGCGATCGAGAACGGTATCGAACTTTTCGCAGAAGGAAACGGCGTCCATAGCGAACCCATCCCTGACGGCCGCCATCCCGTGCTCGGATTCGACCCTGTCGAGCAGCGCACAACCGATTCGATACGGGAGGCGCAGACCGCCGAACGTCCGGCGCATGAGCGCCTCGTGTGAGAGCGTCTCGCCCCGGTCGAACGATTCGCGAAGGCTATCGTACTGGTCGACCAGATCGTGGACCCAGGAGTCGTCGGCCACCGCGTGGTAATCACAACACATGGGGTGATCGACGTCGGCGACGCCGTCGTCCGCACGCCACGGGATGCCGGCGGTGTACACCGCGTACGCCTCGGTGTGCAGCAACGTCTCGAAAAACCGGCGCTGGCCGGTTGGTTCGTCGAGATCGAGGGCAGCCATCGTGGCCTGCAAATCGTGCCGTCGGTCGTAACAGACGTGGGTACTCTCGTGAAGCGCCACGTACCGTACCCGGGCCGGGTTCTCGCGGTAGAACGGTCTCGCGACGTCGAGATAGGCTCCGTCGGCCAGACCGATCCCCGTCTCGTATCCGATCCCCAGATAAAGCGGTAGATCACCAGTTTCGGCCCCTGGGATGACGTGCGTGAGCTGTGTGGTACAGTCGGCGATCCAGTCGGTAGCGCGGTCATCGACGGTGTCGAGGAGCCGATCGATCGCCTCCCACCGCGACTGCAGTGTGTCGCTGTCGGGAAACGCGTCGGCCTCACCTGCAACGGCCTCGGCCACGAGGTTCGCATCGAGCGTCCGTCCGAGGAGCGCCGCGTGTTGACGGGCCACCACGTACGCAGGATGGGCGACGAGGTCCTCGACCGGGGCTTGCCCGGTTGCGTAGGAGCGAAACAACCGAGCGGCGGATGCGTCGAACTGCATGAGAACGCGTTACGAGAAATCGTACATAAATACAGTGAAACATCGATAGGTCGTAGTCGGGGCGATTCGCTAGTTTCGCCTTCAGAAACACCCAGAACACTTCGGCGTTCTCGTGGGCGCACTGTCTCGAGTACAGGCGACGACCGGTAGTCGCAACAGCGTATCGCCGTCGGTCGCCTCGAACGCCGGTCGCCATCGCCAGTTGATTGGCGAGTCCGTAGGCCGAACGCCACGCGATCAGTTCGGCTCGTCGTCGGTCGACTCGGCCATCCCGTCAGCGTAGCGGTCTCTTGAGATGGTACCCGGCGTCACCAGGTAGCCGCCGGAAACGGGCACACGGTTGCTATCGATCGGCATCGCCGAACTTCCCGCTGAGTGGAACTGTCTAGGGTTCTAGCCGGTGATCGACTTCGGCGCGTCGGCCTCGGCCTGCGTCTAGTTGTCGATCGACTTCGGCGAGTCGCGCACGTTTTTCCTTCCCGCACGGGCCCGCACCTCGACGTGGCCGAGCTCCTCCGTCGCGGTCTCGAAGCAACAGGTTTCGGTATTCTTCGTGCTCTGCGGGCACGGCCCAGGCCTGGAAATGGTACTGCATGGCGACACGCATCTCGCCCTCCGCTCCGCCGATGGCCTGCTGGAGCGATGTCGCGAAGTGAGGGTCCGGGTCGTAAACGGTGACCGCGTACTGCTACTCGCTTTCGTGGAAGAACATCACACTCCATCAGCAGTGATACGTGGTAGTACCGTCTCAGTAGTTACGAACCGGGTGCGTATCGCCGGAGAGAGTCCACAATCGGCCTGAAAGACATCGATACGAGACTCTCAGCCCGGCGACCGACGCGAACGACGTGGTGTACGGGACTGCACCCGAAACGCCCAGTTCGAATTAAGTCGCCTCACGATGGCCTAGGATTCGTGGGCTCGAACACGCTGGACGCGCTAGGCAGGGCGATCCTGGAGGCGATTGAGAGCGGGCGAGCTGTCGACGGGTCGCTCGAATCCGATCTCGACGCCGACGGTCCGGCCGTCGCGGACAGGCTGGCGCAGCTGGTGGACAACGGACTGATACGCGAGGACGCCGAGACGGGACGCGGAGGCGGGACGACGGGTTACGAGGTGACTGAAAACGGCCTGCGGCTGCTCGATTCGAGGCCCGTCGCTCCGAGAGCCAACCGCGTGGACACGCCGGCGACCGTCGATCGAACGATCGCCGACTTCGACCTCCGGCCGGACGAGGACGCGGCGGTCCGGAACGCGTTCTGGTTCCTCCGGTTCTGGGGCGACGCGACGTCGGCCGAGATAGTCGACGCCGCCTACAGCGAGGAGCCCGCCGGCTACGAGACGGCCGATCGGTGGTGGGACGACTGCGTTCGCGACCGTCTCGCGGCACTCCCGGACGTCCAGGTGGTCGTCGAGGAGTCGATCGAGTGGTACGATCGGTGGACGTACGACGGAACCCCGGTCGTCGAGCGAGACGACCGAGATGGACGATCAATCGCTGACCCGGTGGACGAACCGCGGTTCGCGAGCGCTCGCCACGCCGTCGAAACGACGCCGCTCGACGAAGACGACCGTGCGTACGCGCGTGCGGCGTTCGCCGCCCTCGCCAGGCGCGGCCGGGCGTCGACGGACGAACTCCGCGCGGCGGTCGCGCACGGCCGCGGCAAACGTAGTGACGCGACCGACACGTCCGCGGACCGGCTGGCCGTCCTCGAATCCGTCCCCGGCATCGACCTGGAGGAGGGATCCGACGGCGAACCCGTCTGGGTCTACGATCCCACGGTGTCGTGACGAATCTGTCTCCGTGGACCGAGCGACAGACGCGTCTCACTGGCGGCGTCCGCAGCCGTCCGTTCGAGTTGGCGATATTCCGCCGGTCACGTCAGAGATCGCGTCGATCGAGTTCGGTTCGATCGAGGTGGTCGGCGAACCAGTCGGCGGCGTGATCCGCGACCGTTTCGAGTTGCCCCTCCCCCTCGAATAGGTGGCCCGCACCGGGGACGACCTCGAGCGACCGGTCGCCCCCGAGGTGCTCGGAGGCCGTTTCGTTCCACTGGCGGACGGGGTGGTCGTTCCCGCCCACGACGAACAGCGTCGGCGCCGTGACGTCCCCGAGGACGGACTCGGCCAGATCGACGCGCCCGCCGCGCGAGACGACGGCGGCGGCGTCGGTCTCCGGACGGGCCGCCGCGCGGAGGGCGGCCGCCGCGCCGGTGCTCGACCCGAAGTAGCCGACTGCGAGGTCACCGACGTCCGACTGGCCGCGGACCCATTCGGCCGCACCGACCAGCCGGTCCGTGAGGAGATCGATGTCGAACCGCGCGTCGGGGTCGCGATCCTCCGTCTCCGTCAGCAGGTCGAACAGGAGCGTGCCGACGCCGCGCTCACGCAGGCGCTCGGCGACGAAGTTGTTCCGCGGGCTGTGCCGACTGCTCCCGCTACCGTGGGCGAACAGCACGAGACCACTCGCCCCCTCGGGCACGCGGAGATCTCCCTCGAGTTCGACATCGCCGACGTCGATGGTGACGAGTGAGTCTGAACCGGTCGGCGACGGATTCGAGTCGTCCATCGCCCGTCGTACACCGTCGGGGCAGGTTAAACGGGCGGGTGGACGCGCCCTCGCAACTGAAACGGCGTGACTCGCTCGTCTCACGCTTCGTGCAGAACGCAGGCTCTTCGAGACGGCCCGAGTGACACGCTACTATCGACTGACGGTCACGGTTTCGCCAGGACCTCGGAACGCGAGGGCCCCGCCTTTATTCGCCTGGTTGGTGTAGGCCGCTCGGATGACCCGAACGATCGAACTCGACGACGACCTGGTCGCGCGCATCGAGGGCCACCTCGAGGCCGACGAGACGATCGAGGAGTTCCTCACCGAGCTGGTGGCGATCTACGAACAGGAGGGTAGGTTTCTCCAGGAGGGAGCGTGACCGACGCGTACAACCACGCGCTGTCGGTCGCCGACCAGCGGGGCGAGCTGCGGCTGTCGAGCCCCGCCTTCGACGATGGCGACCCGATACCGGACGCTCACGCGTACGACGGCGCGAACGTCAACCCACCGCTCGAGATCTCCGGCGTCCCCGACGACGCCGCGTCGCTCGTCCTCGTCGTCGACGACCCCGACGCCGTCGGGCCCGCCGGCAAGATCTGGGTCCACTGGCTCGTCTGGAACGCCGACCCGTCGACGGACCGCGTTCCGCGCGACTGGGAACCGACCGACGCCGCCGAGGGCGAGAACGACTTCGGCGAGGTGGGCTACGGCGGCCCGAAACCGCCAGACGGCGAACACACGTACCGGTTCAAGCTGTACGCCCTCGACGCGGACCTCGAACTGCCAGCGGGTGCAACGGCGGGCGCACTCGGTGACTCGATTGCGGACCACGTGCTCGCCCAGACGCAGACCACGGGGACGTACGCGCCGTAGGGACGTTCCACTGCGCGAGTCTCCACAGAATCGCCTCAGGCGCCGACGCGCACGTCATCGGTCAGGCATCGATTCGGTATACGACGATGTCGGCATCGAGAGCGATTTCGAGAGCTGTCCCGTATCCGAAACACCGGTACCGGTTCGATGCACAGGTACCGAGTCCGACGCACCGTGCAGGCGGAGAGCGGTGTCGGATCGGCCAGGGTATTTTGCCGCTCGGTACCGTGTTTCCGGTCCGGACGATCCGGTGGTCACCATGACCTACACACTCGAAATCAGCGACGACCTCAGAGAACGGCTGGACGAGCACACCGAGGCGGACGAGACCTACGAGGAGTTCATCGCCGAGCTGGTGTCGATCTACGAGACGGAGGGCGCGTTCCTCCAGGAAGGCTACTCCGAGTGATGTCGTCGATGCCGACTGGCAGTGACCCGGCCGAGCGACAGGAGCGGTGAGCCGTGACCCCGCACCTCGTGCAGTCTGCATCCCACGCGCCATGGTGGCGGCGTCTGACAACGATGGCGACTCTCACCCGCGCCTGCAGGCGCCACCAACATTGACGACCGTGGTCGTGGGCGATTCGGGTATGAACTTCAACGAGTTCACTGGCGAGGTGCAGCACCGACTCGAACTCCCCGGTACTGGCGAGACCGTGCGCGCGATCCGGGCGACGCTGTACCCGCTCGGCCAGCGCATTCCCGCCGAGAACGCCGCGGACCTGGCCGCGTCGCTCCCGATGGAGATCAAGTGGTACCTGACCGGCGCCGTCGACGAACACGGCCAGCGCTTCGACTGGGCGGAGTTCCTCGACCGAGCGAGCGAGATCGAAGGACGGGACAAGGCGACCGTCGCCTATCACACGCGTGTGATCGTCGATCTGGTCCGCGAGCAGGTGCCCGGCTCGGACTTCGAACAGCTTCGAAACCAACTGCCCGAGAGCGAGAACACGGGGAACTGGCGAAAGTTGTTCGAAGTCGTCGACGCGGGCGGGTGGAGTGACGCCCAGGAGGCCCAGACCGGGGGCGGCCCCCAGCCGGAACAGGAGTGACCGACTGCACAGCCGCGGGTCGTCGCCATGGCTGGCGGGCGATCGGTGACTGACAGGCGACCGCGCCGACTCGCGAGGGATCCGCCGCCGGCAGGGGCTCACGGCAGGCTCAGGCATCGACGGCTCTCACCTATCCGGTAACGAGTCGATCCGACGACTGCGCGACCGGGCGTTTCTGCGACAGCACTCAACTAGCTGGACGAGGTACGAGGAGGGGATGACCGAAACACTTGTTCAGGCGGTTTCGTACACGATGCTGGCGGTCGTCGCCGCACTCGTCGGTGGCGTGATCGCTATCTATCGGCCGCCAACGGCGCAGATGGAGAGCAACGTCCAGCACTTTGCGGCCGGAGTCGTGTTCGCCGCCGTCGCCGCCGAACTCCTGCCTGATGTCCACACTCGTGCCCCGAGCGTGGTCGTCGTGGGGTTCGCGATCGGCGTCGTGACGATGCTCGGCGTCCACCGGCTCGGAACGTACGTCGAGAAGCGAGGCATCGGCGGGAAGATCGCGGGCGCGGCCAGCCTGCTCGTCACCGTCGCCATCGACATGGTGATCGACGGCGTGCTCATCGGGGTGGCGTTCCTGACGGAACCGGCCACAGGCGTCCTCGTCGCGGTCGCACTCGCCATCGAGGTCCTCTTCCTCGGCGTCACCGGCGTCATCGCGTTGCCCGAGGAGATGGGGACGTTCAGGAAGCTCGCCGTGCCGGGCAGTTTCGGCGTCTTGTTGCTCGTCGGCGTGCTCGTCGGCGTGTTCGCCCTCGGCGGCGTCTCGGGAACGCCGATCGCGCTCGTGCTCGCGTTCGGGTCTGCCGCACTCCTCTATCTGGTGACGGAGGAACTCCTCGTGAAGGCCCAGAAAGTGCCGGAGACGCCGACGTCGACGACGCTGTTTTTCGTCGGATTTCTCCTCATCTTCCTCCTCGACATGGTCCACTGAGGAGGGCGAACGGCCTCCTCGACGAGTTGATTCGAACGTGCGGCCCGTACAGCGACGCTGCGTTCCATCGTCGGCTACGTTGGACTCCATGTTGCCCGTGGTATCGCCGGTTTACTACTGCAGGTATCTGGAGAGACGCCAGGGCGAGACGATGCCGAGACCCAAAGGATAAACCGGCCCCGGTTCGCCACTGGAGCCATGCCACGAGCGCTTCGTGACTATCTATCGGCACGGGAGACGCAGGCTCCGACCGTCGGACCGGACGGCCGCATCGGGTTTCTCTCCGACGCGACCGGGACGATGCAGGTCTGGACGAGCGACGAGGCGGGCGCCTGGCCCACCCAGCGAACGTTCTACGAGGATCGCGTCTCCGTCGCAGACTGGTCGACGGATGGCGGGGCGATCGCGTTCGGAAAGGACAGCGGGGCCGACGAACACGATCAACTCTTCGTCGTGGACCCCGAGACGAACGAGATCGCTCGACTGACCGATCGACCCGACGCGATCCACCTGTGGGGCGGCTGGAGTCCCACGGGCGATCGGATCGCCTTCACGGCGAACCGCCGCGATGGCGCCGACTTCGACGTCTACGTGATGGACGTCGGTGACCTCGTGCCTGGAGAGCGTGACGCCGACGAGGCCACCGCAGACGGCTCGACCGACGTCCCGGAGCCGCGACTCGTCTGCGAGGGCACGGGGTTCTACGCCGTCGACGACTGGAGTCGGGACGGCGCGTCCCTCCTCACGAGTACCGCCAACGCCAGTTCGGACACGGACCTCTTCGTCGTCGACGTCGAGACTGGCGAGCGCGAGCACGTCACGCCTCACGATGGCGACGTCCGGTACACGCACGCCACGTTCGGCCCGAACGGCGACGTCTACTGCCTGAGCGACGCGAACGCCGACACGATGGAACTCGTCCGCATCGACCTCGAGATCTGTGAGATCGAGACGGTCGTGGGGATTGACGACGACATTCTCGAGGCCGCCGCGGCTGGGGACGCCGCACTCCCGGACGACGACACCGTCACGGCCGGCGCGCACGACCGCGACTGGAGCATCGACGGGTTCGCCCTCGACGCCGACTCGGGCCGACTCGTCTACACGTGGAACGTCGAGGGCTACTCGGTGACGGCCGCCGGCCGGCTGGCCAGTGCGACCGACGTGGCCGCCGTCCCGGTCGACCACCCCACCGGCGTCGTCTCCGAGGTGACGATCGGCGCCGGCGGCGAGCGCGCCGCGATGACCCTCTCGGCGACGAACCTGAATTACTCGATCTACGCGATCGACCTCGCGGACGGGGGCGTCGCCGGCCCCGAGGCCACGCGGTGGACGCGACCGTCACCCGGTGGCGTCACGCTCGACCGCTATCACGAACCCGAACTGATCCGCTACGAGACGTTCGACGTCGACGAGCGACGCCCGTCTGCTCGCGAGACGGAGTCTCGCGCTGGGAGGGAAATTCCGGCGTTCATCACCCTGCCCGACGAGTACGAACCCGGCGAAACGCCCGTCATCGTCGACATCCACGGTGGACCCGCCGCTCAGCGACGGCCGTCCTGGCGCAACCGTCCGATCCGGCAGTACTTCCTCGACGCGGGTTACGCGCTCTTCGAGCCGAACGTCCGTGGCTCCGCGGGCTACGGCGCCGAGTACGCGAGCCTGGACGACGTCGAGAAGCGGATGGACTCGGTCCGCGATATCGACGCCGCGGTCGAGTGGCTCGCCGACCACCCCGCGATCGATCCCGAGAAGATCGTCTGCTACGGCCGGTCCTACGGCGGATTCATGGTTCTCGCGGCCATCACCGAGTATCCGGGCCACTGGGCGGCCGCGGTCGACTTCGTCGGGATCGCGAACTGGGTTACCTTCCTCGAGAACACCGGGGCGTGGCGACGATCGCACCGCGAAGCAGAGTACGGCTCGCTCGCCGAGGACCGCGACTTCCTCGAATCCATCTCGCCGATTCACCAGGTCGATCGAATCGAATGTCCGCTCTTCGTCCAGCACGGCGAGAACGACCCGCGTGTGCCGGTCGAGGAAGCGCGCCAGATCGCCGAGGCGGTCGCGGATCAGGGAATTCCCGTCGAGACCTGCATCTTCGACGACGAAGGCCACCACACCACCTCGCGCGAGAACCGCATCGAGCAGTTCGAGCGCATCGTCGACTTCCTCGACGAGCACGTGTAACCGGCGGCTCCGGATTCGAACCGAATCGGCGCCGTCCGACAGGCTGCGCAAGCTTTTTGCGCCGTAGCCCACGTGTCACCGCATGGATCGAGTGATACACGATATCACGGGACGAGCGTCGACAGGTGCGACGGCGAGTGCATCCTCACCACGGGCGGTGGTCCGATGACTCGCGTCACCGACCGTATCGTCGATTGCTTCGAACGCGCCGGCGTTGAGACCGTGTTCGGCTTTCCCTGCGAGCAGCTGGATCCCTACTACGCGAGTCTGGCCGATTCGGATCTCCGGCACGTGCTCGCCCGTAGCGAGGCCAGTGCCGCGCTGATGGCCGACGGCTACGCGCGGGCGAGCCGTTCGATCGGGATCGTCGACGGTGTGAGCGGGCCTGGCGCCGCGTACATCGGGGCCGGACTCTGCGAGGCGGCCGGGGCTTCGAGTCCCGTCCTTGCGCTCACTGGCGGGAACGACCGCGAGACGCGCGGCAAGGGCGTCATCCAGGACGCGGACAACGAGGCAATCCTCGACCCGTTCACGAAGACCACGGCCGACGCCGAGACACCTGGCCGCGCCGTCGAGGCCGTCGAAGCGGCGATGCGCGAGGCGACCGGCGGCGTTCCCGGGCCGGCCCACGTCAACCTCCCGGAGGACGTCGTCCGCGCGGAGACCGATCACGAACCCCGCGACGACCTCGACGCGACGTTCCCCGCGGCGCGTCCGCGACCGTCGCCGGCCGAGATCGACGCCGTCCTCGAGAACCTCTCCGACGCCGACCGGCCAGTGATACTCGCCGGCGAAGGGATCGTTCGCGCCAACGCCGCCGACGAACTGAGCGCGTTCGCCAAACGGACGAACACGCCGGTCGTCACGTCGATGAACGGGAAAGGCGCCGTCGCCGAGACCGCCCCGTACGCCCTGGGCGTGGTCGGGCGCTGGGGGTTCTGCCAGGTCGCGAACGACGCCGTCGCGGACGCCGACCTCGTGATCGGCCTCGGGACCCGCTTCGGCGACCTCACGACCGTGGGCTGGTCGCTGGTCCCCGAGGACGCCGCCGTCGTCCACGTCGACCGCGACCCCGCGTGGCTGGGCCGGAACTACGAGGCCGACGTCCCGATCGGGGCCGACCTTCGGGCGACGATAGACGCGCTGAACGAACGGATCGAAGCGGGCGAAGAATCCGGGCTCGCCGACGAGGCGGCGTTCGCCGACCGCGCAGATCTGATCGACGAACTGGCCGCCGCCCGCGACGCATGGCGCGAGTCACACGCCGACGAGTTCGAGAGCGACGCGTCCCCGATCACACCCCAGCGAGTGATCGCGGAACTGAACCGAACGCTTCCCGCCGACGGCGTGCTGGTGAGCGCGACGAGCTTCCCCGGCTTCTTCTCCGGCGCGTTCTACGAACCGGCCGAGCCCGGACTCCGCTACCTGCAGGCTCGCGGCAGCGACGGCATCAACGCCTGTCTGCCGCAGGCGATCGGCGTGCAACTCGCCCGCCCCGACGTCCCGGTCGTCGCGCTCTCGGGCGACGGCGGCATCGGCTACCACATCGCGGACCTGGAGACGGCCGCTCGCGAGGACCTCCCGCTCACCGTGATCGTGACGAACAACGAGTCGCTCGGCTCCTCGAAGATGAGCCAGATGGGGAGCTACAACGTCGACCAGTCGACGGACTTCGAACCGGGCATCGACTACGCGCAGGTCGCTCGCGGCTTCGGGTGTGCCGGAGAAGTGATCGAGGATCCGGCCGCGTTGCCGGACGCCGTCGCAGCCGCGATCGAGAGCGACGAACCCACGCTGCTCGACGTGTACGTGGACCCCTACGCCGCGCCGCCGCTGCTCGTGTGATCGAGACGAACCGGAGACGCGTTCACACCCGTACCCGTTGAATTGATGTTGTTTAGACATGGTATCGCATGAAACAGCCGGTCGATGAGAGCTGCGAGTTGAACACGAGCATTCGCGCGAACGAGCGGTCCGACGGACCCGGTAGTGAGCGCGATTCACCGGTCGAGCGGAGCGAGACCGGCCTTTTGGCATGAACGGGTTTTCGCCGAGTGGTGCGCGAAGCGCACCCGAGGCGAAAAGAGGTTCGTCTGTATAGACCACATCCGGGTCAGGGTTTGTAACCTGCTGAGGGCTTCAATAGCGCCTCGCAACTCCCCAATTTCTCAGAACACCGGCTCGTAGACGCCCGCGCCCGTCTCCGCGTAGCGCTCCGCCAGCGTGTCGCGCAAGAAGTCGCGCCCGAGCATCGACTCCACGTCGAACGGACCGACGTCGCCGGCCGAGCCGCGCCTGAGGATCTCGTCGACTGTGTCCGCATTGGCGACGCCGTCGTCGACGAGCCGGTGGCCCTCGTTGACCAGCGCGGCGAGGATCGGCGTCACGTCGTGTGACTCCTCGGGGTCGGGGACGACCGCCTCGCCGTCGACCCACTCGAAGAAGCCCTCACCGGACTTCTGGCCCAGTCGACCGTCCTCGATCATCGACGCCATTCGGTCGCGGACGGGAGTCGGGGGCGCGTACCGGTCGCCGTAGGCGACTTCGAGGTTCTCGACCGTCGCGAGGTGGACGTCCAGCCCGATGCGATCGATCAGTTCCAGCGGGCCTTGCGCGAAGCCGACCGCCGTCGCGGCGGTGTCGATGGCCGCCGGCGTCGCCTCGCGCAGTTCCCAGGTCGCCGCGCACTTGATGCTCGCTGAGAGTCGCGAGAGGCCGTTCGCGCGGTACTCTCGCGCGAGGCGGATCGGACGCTTGCCGATCGCGGCCGCCATCGCGGCGGCCGTCTCCAACACCCGGTCGGCGGCTTCGTCGCCGGCGACCTCGACCAGGTCGCGCGGAATCGCCGGGTTCGCGAAGTGAAAGAGCACGACGCGGGATGGGTCGACGACGTCGGCCGCGATCTCGCCCGGCGTGAGCGAGGAGGTGTTGGTCGCCAGGATCGCCTCGTCGCCGAGAACGTCGGCGAGGGAGCCGACGAGGTCGCGCTTCAGCCCGAGGTCCTCCGGGACGGCCTCGACGACGAACGCGGCGTCCGCGAGCGCGTCGAGGTCCGTGTCGTAGGTGATTCGGGCGGCGAAGTCGTCCGGCGGTTCGTAGCCCGCGTCGGCGAGCGCGCCGGCGACGGCGCCGCTGTGGTACGTCTCCGCGTCGGTCAATGCGTCGGCGTCGACATCGACGAGCGTAACGCGATAGCCCGCCGAGGCGAGTAGCGCCGCGATGTCGCGGCCCATCACGCCCGCGCCGACGACACCGGTGCGGTCGATATCGGGAGCGTCTTCGTGTCTGTTGGTATCTAGCGTCATGGTTCTGGTCGAAGAGCCGGCGGCGTCTCCGGTTGCGGTCGAAGTCGCGACCGGGCGACGTAGTAGACGCCGCCGATCGCGAGGAGGGCGAGCCACCCGGCGAACACACGCGGCGCAGTGGTGGCCAGCAGGACGAGCAGGCAGAGGTTGAGCGGAATCGCGAAGGCGGCCATCCCTCCCACCAGTCGCGGCGAGAGCGGGAACGCGGCCGGGTCGAATCCGGACGGGCGGTGGCGAACGACGTGGATCGCGGCGGCCATCACCGGCACGACGAGGAACGCCCCGCCGAAGCCGAGCAGGGAGCCCAACTGATCGACGGGAATCGGCGAGACCAGCGCCGCGACCGAGACGACGTAGACGAGTGCGAGGCCCCAGTGCGGCGTTCCGAACCGCTCGTTCCGACGGGCCAGTGCCGGCGGAACGAGGCCGTCGGCTGCGAGCACCGCTACGTACTTCGGCGCGATGATGAAGACGGCGTTCACACTGGTGGCGATGGCGAACAGGGCGCCGCCGACGATGAACGTAGCGCGGAGCGACGCCGGGAGGAACGCCTCGGCCGCAACCGCGAGGGTCTCGCCGGCCATCGCCTCGGCCCCGACCGACCCCACCGCGACGAACCCCAGCAGCGCGTACAGTCCGAGGACGAGCGGCACGCTGACGGCGAACGAGCGCGGAATTGTCAGCGTCGCGTCGCGGACCTCGCCGCCGATGTCGACGACGAAGTTGGCCCCCAGACAGACGAAGTACAGCACGCCGGCGGCCGTCACGAGGCCGACGGGACCCCCCGTGAACGTCGGCCGCAGGTTCGCCACCTCGACGGCAGGGACGCCGAAGACGACGAACGCCCCGAGCGCGGCGACGAGGGCGACGAACATGAGTGTCTGAACCTGGGCCGCCGGCCGAATACCTCGCAGGTTCACGAGGAAGAAGCCGGTCAGCATCGCCAGGCCGACCGCGGTCGGGTCGACCGCGACGATGGCGTCGACGTACTGCCCGGCCGTCAGGGCGTACAGCGGGAGGCCGCCCCCGAACATGCTGATCGCGAGTCCCCAGGCGGCCAGGAACGCGAGTGCGGGGGAGACGAACCGGGCAGGGTAGCGGTAGTTTCCGCCCGTCGTCGGGTAGACGGAACCGAGCATCGCCGTCGGGACGAGCCCGAGGATGGCGATCGAGAACGCGATGGCGAACGCGACTACCACCCCTGGTCCTGTGATAGCCACGGCGACGCCAGTCAGGCTGAACAGGGCACCGCCGACGATGAGGCCGACCTCGATGGCGACCGCGTCGAAGAGCCCGATATCGCCCGAACGCCCACCCGATTCACTCGACACGGTACCTCTCTCGAAGTGTGCACCCAAAAACGTTCCTGCGAGTGACCGCTGCTGGTGCGGTCGACCTGGGTGCCGTAGTACGGGGGACGGGCCCGTCGGCGGGAATCGTGACACGGAACCGCCCCGCTTGACCAGATGCTAGTGCCACGTCGCCGATAGCGACGACTGTCCTGTTCGGTGATGCGGTGTGTGCTCGTTCGAACTGACACTCTGTGCACCGCGACCGTTTTCACTGGTGAGTTAGAATGGGTAGGCGATGACCTGGGATCTGGAGGAGCTGGAGGACGCCGCCGTCTCCCTCCGACGCGACGACGGGCTCGTCCTGGCCGCGACGCGCGTGGACGACGCGACGACGCGGCGGGCGCCGGAGGTGGACGAGTGGCGATTCACCGTCGACGACCCCGGGACGGACGGCCGTCTGGCCGACCACGGCTGGGAGATCATCGACGAGGAGCACCTCTGGGAGGTGCTCGACGGGTTCACCTACCGGTTTCGACGGGGGGCGACAGGGGTGTCGACCGGCGACGACGGGGTCGAGCCCGACGCCGAATCGTCTGCGGAACCGGCAACCGGTACCGGCCACGGGGGCGACCTGCCAGCCTCCGAACGCCAGTCCGAGACGACCGGGGCCGACGCCGACGAGTCGACTCCCGCGGTCGGACACACCGTTGGTCGCGCCGAGTCCACCACGACCGATTCTGCGACCGCCGATGCGACGAATCCCACTCCGGACCGGGCGACTGGACAGGGCGGAGCGGCCGCTTCCGTCCTCGAACGTGACGCCCCGAACACGTCGGAGTCGTCGGCGGAGGAGACCGTCGCCGGCTCGCCCACCCCGGCGGGTGAACCGACTGCCACCTCGACTGATGCGACCACACCTGAAGTGACGTCGACAGACGCGTCGGCGGATTCGAACGAGGCCGGAGAGGCCGTGTCCGCGGCTACTGGTGGCGCGGACCGATCGAGCGACTCGCCGGGTGACCGATCGAGGTCAGTGACGGCCGACGAGCCCGTCGACTCCTCCGATCGGTCTGAACGACGGGTAGCCGAATCGACGACCGACACTGCTCGCACCGAACCGGATGTTCCGGTCGGAGCGGGCGAACCCGCCACCGACGCGGAACCGGACGATGAGGGGGCGAACTCGGACGACGGCGAGGACGAAGCGCTGGACGGTGAGAGGACGGACTCGGACGACGGCGAGGACGAAGCGCTGGACGATGAGAGGACGGACTCGGACGACGGCGAGGACGAGGCGCTGGACGATGAGGGGACGGACTCGGACGACGGCGAGGACGAAGCGCTGGACGATGAGGGGACGGACTCGGACGACAGTGACGAGATAGAACCGGACGACGGTGATGGGGTGTCTGCAGACGGGAGCGAGCGCGAGCACCCGTCGACACACGCCCGTCGATCGAGCGACCTGGAAACCGACGAGAAATCGGATGGATCGGCACGTGAGGCCACCGACACGACCGATCGAGGGGATCGAACCGCGCACGTCCGTATTCGAGAAGCCAGCTCCGACGACGCGGAACGCCTCGCGGCCGTCTACCGGAACGCGTACGCAGAGAACCGGGAACTCGGGTTCCCCGCGTCTGCCGAATCGGTGACGTCCACGATGGTTCGCGCGTGGATCGACGAGAAGGCGGTCATCGTCGCGGCCGCCGAGGATACCGTCGTCGGCGGGCTCAGACTGGCGGCGACGACACCGGATCGCGTCGAGGTCAGCCGGCTCGGCGTGGCCCCAGACTGGAAGCGACGAGGGATCGGATCGAAGCTGCTCGCGGCCGCCGAGGCCGCCGTCGCGGCTGGGAGCGCGGAGACGATCTGGTTGACCATCCCCGAGGACCACCCGTACCTCCCGGCGTTCTATCGCGATCACGGGTACGAACGGACCGAGGAAGCCTCGCTCGACGATCGCGAGTACGACGAGGTCGTCATGGAGAAGTCCGTCGCGTAACGGTCGCCTGTGACAGGTTCAGGCGTATCGGTCGGGATATACGACGACGAACAGCGTCGCCTCGCACAGGCGACACAGTTGCGGTTCCTCGCGTCGCGCGTACACCGCTCCGCACGCTTCGCAGGCGAAGAACGGCCGCGTTTCTCCGACGATCGACTCGGTCACGGTGGTGCGTACGTGGCGGGGCGGGTTCACCGTCGCGCCGTCCGTCGCCTGCACCGACTACGAGCGCGTGGGTTTCACGGTCAGAGACCTGTACCCGTCTCCGATTGGGTAGTGCCGATCCGGAGCCAACCGTCCCGTTTCGTCGTCGCGCCCGACGTTGCACGCGTACCCGCTGTTCCGTTCGAGAGTCTCACCGATCCCTGACGGACGATCTGGGTGCTTCCAACTGATCGACGGTTCGGTGGAATCGACCCCGACGGCGTGAGACCGCCAGAGTGCGGGGCGCGTCGCGTCTGAAAAGGGGCCGACGCCCAGGAGGGACACGGGAATGGGATGCGAACCTGGAGCGTTGCGGCCGTGCTATGGTCGGTGGTAATAGTTGAAAAAGGTTCGGCAGACGCACGTCTGACGCCGGGGCCTCAGGCGTTACGATTCGAAACCTATTCTACCGACCGGTCGAACCTCCCAGCGTGGCCGAGTCCAGCACCCAGTTCCGCGCACTGTATCTCGCTCGATACGCCGAGGGCTTCGGTTTCATCACGCTGATCACGTTACTCCCAGCGTACATCAACCAGCTCGACCCGTCGGGGTTCTCCGTGCTGGGACTCACGATCAGCGCGGGACTCGTCGTCGGCCTCTACACGACCGGCTTCACCCTCGCACAGACGGTCGCGGTGATCCCGCTGGCCTGGGGCGGTGATCGATTCGACAAGCGATCCGTCCTGCTCGCTGTCCTCGGCGCCGGCGTCCTCGTCTACGCTGCGTTCCCGTTCGTCGATTCCAGTGCGTCGTTCATCGCGGTACGGGCCCTGCAAGGGATCGCCGTCACCGGGGCCGGTCTCATGACCCTCTCCCTGGTGGGCCAACTCGCCTCGGTCGAGACCCGCGGAAACCACATCGGAAAGGCCAACGCGGCGAGCTTCGCGGCCTCCATCGTCGGTGGGATGAGTGCCGGTGGGATCTACGACGCCGTCGGCTTCGGCCCCGTCTTCGCGATCATCGTGGTCATCATGGGCCTCGCCTGGCTCGTGGTCTATCACTTCCTCGACCCCGACGAAACCCGCATCGAGGGGTTTCCGTTCAGCGATCTCGCGGTCAACCGCCGGATCGTCACCCTCTCGACCTTCCGCTTTCAGTACGCGTTCGCGGTGACGCTCGTCCGAACGTGGATCCCGATCTTCGCCGGCGTCGCCGCGGCGCAGGGTGGACTCGGCTACGGGGGCGGCCTGGCCGTCGCGCTCACCGTGACGAGCGAGAAGTTCACCAACATGTGCTGTCAACCGTTTACGGGGCGTCTCTCGGACAGTCACGGGCGCGCACTGTTCGTCTTCGCCGGCGGGGCGGCGTACGGGCTCGTGGCCCTGGTCGTCCCGTTTTCGCCGGCGATCGGCGCGACACTTGGACTCCCGGGAGAGGTAGTGATCTTCGGCGAGGTCTCGCCGGCGTTCGTCCCGCTCGTCTGCCTCTCCGCCCTCCTCGGCGTCGCGGACAGCTTTCGCGAACCAGCGAGCATGGCGCTGTTCGCCGACGAGGGAACCGAAGACGGCGGCGTCGCCTCCAGTTTCGGTATCCGCGAACTCGTCTGGCGCCCCGGCAGCGTGATCGCGCCCCTACTCGGCGGCTGGCTCATGTACGAAGTGAGTATGGCCTCGGTCTTCTACGTCGGCGGCGCGTTCGCACTGACCGGCGCAGGGGCTTTCCTCACCGTCCTCGTCTGGCTCCACGGCCCACGGGCACTGGCTGCGTGGTAGGTGGGAACGGATCAGCAGCAGAAGCGATCAGTCGCCGGCGAGCGGCGTCGCGACGTCGTCCGTGACGACGTTGTCCGTCCAGGTTCCGCGGAGGAACCAGAGGCCGGTGACGATCGCCGAGGCGACGAACGAGACGGCGACGGCGTACCAGACGCCGACGACGCCCATCTGGAACCCGACGACGGCGACGACCGCGATCGGGATCCGCCAGACCCACAGTTCCTGTACGGAGAGGACCATCGCCGCCTTCGTCGACCCGCTTCCGCGTAATCCCCCGAGCAGGATCTGGAAGACGCCGAGGAAGACGTACGACGGGCCGGCGATGAAGACGTAGGCAGCGGCGTACTCGATCACGACGTCGGCGTTCTCGGCGTCGGGTGTGATGAAGACGCCCGCGATGGCCTCGGCGTAGGGATAGGCGATCGCGATGACCACGACGAAAACACCGACGATGACCATCGTACTCAGCGTGACGGCCCGCTTCGCGCGGTCGACCTGGTCGGCCCCTAAGTTCTGTCCGACCACGGTTTCGGTCCCGCGGGCGAGTCCGAGCGCGGGCATGAACAGCAGCGACGAGAGTCGTGTGACGATCCCGTAGGCGGCCACCGCCTCGGTCCCGGCCAGCGCGATGATCGCCGTCAGAACGGTGATCCCGAACGCCCGAACGCCCTGCTCGGTGGCGGTCGGCGCGCCGATGTCCAGGATCTTCCGGACGGTCTCGCGTTCGAGCCACAGGTCCGAGAGGGATGGATCGAGCCCGACACGCCCCGAGAAGAGCATGAAGAGGCCGATTACCGCCGCGACGGCTCGCGAACCGATCGTCGCGATCGCCGCGCCGTCGACGCCCCAGCCGGTGAATCCGGTCGCGGCGTACAGCGACGCCTCGAGGTCGGTCATGCCGAGCCAGGCGAACAGCGGGTTTCCGTCGAACCCGAGGATCAGGATGGGATCGATCACGACGTTGAGTCCGACGCTGATCGCCATCAGGTACAGCGGCGTCCGGGTGTCGCCCCAGCCCCGTGAGAGCGCGTCGAAGATGAAGAACCAGAACATGAAGGCGATCCCGACGAACATGATCCGGGTGTACCCGACGGCGTAGGCGTACGCGTCGCCGCCCGGGTCCGCCCCCACCATTCGCATGAGCCACGGCGTCAGGAGGTACCCGACCGTCGCGAACGCCAGTGCGACGACGGTGACGAACGCGAGCGTCTGGCCGGCGATGTGACTCGCGCGCTCCGTGTTGCCCGCGCCCTTGTTCTGGGCGATGAGGACCGTGCCCGCGACGGTGAGGCCGCCGCCGACGCTGATCATCAGGAAGACGACGGCCCAGGAGTACGACAGGGCAGCGATCGCGTCGCCGCCCAGCCGACCGACCCAGAACGTGTCGGCCATGTTGTAGCCGACGTTCAGTACCTGTGAGCCGACGATGGGCGCGGACAGGACCATCAGCGGCTTGAACAGGTCGCCGTCGGTGACGTTGACCGAGCGATCCGTCGCCGAACTCATTCGGTGCCCTCGTGGTCGTCCGCCGAGTCGACCGTCGCGGTCTCTCGTCGGTCGTCGCTCTCTGTCACGTCCTCACCGTCCTCCGATACGTCCCCGTCGGCCGCGTCCGTGAACCGCTCGTCCGGCGGAAACGTGACGGCCGGTTCGTCGGGGTACGTCGTCTCCGGGGCGAGGATTTCGGTCTCGATGTACGCTCGGGCGGCCTCGTAGGCGCGCTCGCTGTAGGCCGCGCGCCCGAGCGTGAAGTGGCGGATCCTCGCGCCGACGAAGGCGCCAAGCAGGAAGTCGGCCGCAGTCTCCGGGTCGTGCTCGGAGAAGGCACCGCTCTCGACGCCGTCGGTCAGGATATCGACCAGGGTATCCCGCAGCGCCTCGTCGCTCTCTCGCAACCTCTCCTGAAACAGTTCGTTGTACGGCGCCTGCGCGCGCAGTTCGAGCATCGCCGTGTGGTGGCCGGTCCCCTCGTCCGGCGAGATGTCGACCCACCACTCCACGTACGCGGCGAGTCGCTCTTCCGGTGGGACGCCGTCTAGGGCCTCGACGCGACGCTCGTAGCCGGTGAGAAGGTATTCGATGAACGATGCGAGGAGGCCGTCGACGGAGTCGTAGTGGTAGAACAGCGCCGCCTTGCTCTTCTCGGTCCGGTCGGCGATCCGCTGGGCGGTGAGGTCGCTGTAGCCCTCCGCACAGAGCGCCTCGTAGGTCGCGCGCATGATCGCGTCGCGTGCGTCGTCGGTCACTGACTGACTGGTTGGTCAGGAACACTAAAACCCCTTTCGGCTCGAGGCGCCATCGACTCGTGGGGACACGGGCCGTACTGTGTGGTACCGCCGCTCGTTCGTGCGAACGGTCCCGTCCGAGGCGTCGTGTGAGCTGGTAGAAGCGTGTCAGTGACACCCGTCGAAGACGCAGCAGGCGTCTAGTACCGGATCGGGATTTCACCTCTCGGCGTGGCCGATCGGTAGCCGGTCGACAGCGTCGGGTGTGAGCGCAAGAGACCGAGCGTCAGAGAGCAAAGAGCGTGGACAGACCGCCAGTACGGACTCGACCGGCGACCGTTCCGTTATTCGGCCTCGCCGGTCTCGATCGGCTGCCGGATGAGGTTGCCCCACTCCGTCCAGGAACCGTCGTAGTTCTGGACGTCGTCGAAGCCGAGCAGTTCGGCCAGGACGTACCACTCGATCGAGGAGCGCTCGCCGACGCGGCAGTAGGTCACGACGGACTGGTCCTCGTCGATGCCGACGTCAGCGTAGAGTTGGCGGAGTTCGTCGGGGCTCTTGAACGTGCCGTCGTCGTTCAGCACGGACGTCGTGGGGACGTTCTGCGCGCCGGGGATGTGGCCGCCGCGCTGGGCGGTCTCCATGAGTCCCTCGGGCGCGATGACCTCGCCGGTAAACTCCTCGGGCGAGCGCACGTCGACCAGCGGGAGGCCGGCGTCGACGACCTGCTCGACGTCCTCGCGGTAGGCGCGGATGTGCTCGTACGGGCCGGAGGCGGTGTACTCCTGCGAGGAGAACTCGGTGACGTCCGTGGTCAGTGGGTAGTCGTTTGCGACCCAGTAGGGCTTTCCGCCGTCGATCACGCGGACGTCGTCGTGGCCGAAGTACTTGTACTCCCAGTAGGCAAAGAGCGCGAACCAGTTCGGGACGCGCCCGCCGCCGTAGAAGACGACCGTCGAGTCCTCGGCGATGCCCGCTTCGCTGTTGAGCGCCTCGAACGCGTCTTTGTCGAGGATGTCACGCGTCACTGCATCGCTCAGGTCCGCATCCCAGTCGAAGAAGGTCGCGCCGGGGATGTGGCCGTCCTCGTAGGGCGTGTAGTCGGAATCGGCGGTTACCGTCGGGTTGTTCACTTCGAGCAGGCGATACGCCGGATCGTCCGATCGAAAGTCGTCGAGATGCGCTTCGACCCAGTCTGCTGTGACGAGCGCGTCGGTGTCGTGGTCCGTCATGCACGTCGACGAACGTCCTCCAGCCAAATAGTGCTGACAGTGGCGTCCGGTTTGGCCGTCGGCGATGACGTCGACCCGGTCGCCGTGCGTCCGGTTCGGTTTCACGGGCCGGGCCTGAACGTGATCTACCGCCCCTGTGGGCCCTCGCGGATAGCGACAAACGTTGCCTGTTGTAGGCCGCGAAGACGACGGCCGACGCTGTGACCGTCGAACGATTGTATCCGAGCGTGAGGACCGTTACGACGAGCGGACGGCCGCTCGGGCCGCCGTTCGAGATCGGTAGCCGAACCCGACCGCCTCGCACTCGAGACAGGTCCATCGATACTCGCCGCGAATTCCCTGAATCGCGACGACGCCCTCGCACTCGGCGCACTGTTTCGACCGTCGTCGCTCGCGAACTCGTTCGAGAACGTCAGTGACCGTCATTCCGTTCGCCATTCCACCGGTTTCTGGGACCGGATTCGTATATGCTTTCCTCACTCACCGTCGTCGCTCGCCGATGACGTGCAGCGGTCGATCGTTGGCCCCGGCGCCCGTCGCGCAGATCGGCCGTGCCGGGGACGGAATCGTGCCCATCGAGTTCGTACGGAGTCGAGACCCGGGTCTCGAAGGAGGGAGACGGCGACTCAGATCGAGACGTCGGTCCGCGCCTCACACGAACGGTCAGTTGCGGTGAGTTCGCCAACGGCGGTGAACGTCCCGGCAGTCGGGTCGTCCCACGTCACCTCGAACGTTCGGGGGTCGCCGGGCTCGAACCGCTCCTGTCCGAGAACTTGCATGAACATCATTCCGTCCGTGTACCGCCAGATCTCCGTCTCACCGTCGTAGACGGCCACGTCAACCCGACAGCCGTCCGAGAACTGGGCCGTTGTGGGTTCACTCCCCGTGTTCTCGACGGTCAGCGTGAACGTGACGGAGTCGTCGTCTGTCGCCGCGTCGAGTGATCCTTCGAGTGTCATCGATCGACATTCGCCACGCTTTCCCCTAAATCTTTGCTCCTGCTGTCCCTAACCGTACCGAGCGCCACGCATTTGGCGCGCGGACGCGTAGCCTCCGGCGTGCAGATCGTGGGCTACGAACGGGCGGGCCGGGGCTCGTCGCTGCTTGTAAGCGACGGCGGGGCTGTCTCTCGGGCGTCGCTCGAACGCGGCGAGACCATCGACTTCGGCCTCGGCGAGCGCCATTGCGCGGGTGTCGTCGACCACGAGTCCGGACGACACGTGCCGTGTACCCGCGCCGGAACGCCGTACTGCGAGGCACACACGTCGACGTGGGTGTGCGCACGGTGTACCGGTACCTGCCTCAAGGACGAGATGGACTGTTACGACGAGCACGCGATCTATCTCGCCGCGTTCGCCCCAGACACGTTCAAGGTTGGTGTGACACGCCTCGAACGCCTCGAAACGCGCCTCAGAGAGCAAGGGGCGGACCGCGGAGCCCACGTGCGAACGGTTCGAAACGGCCGTATCGCCCGCGAAATCGAGGCGGAACTGGCGACCGACCTCACCGACCGCGTCCGCGTCGGTCGAAAGATCGCTGGTCTCTCCGAACGCGTCGACGAGTCCGCCTGGGACTCACTGCTCGCGGCGTTCGACCCGATCGAGCGGTTCTCGTTCGAGTACGGCCTCTCGCTTGCCTCGCGTCCGGTGACCGAGACGATCGCGACCGGCACCGTCCTCGGCGTCAAGGGACGTCTCCTCGTCCTCGACCGACGCGGAACGGCGTACGCCGTCGACCTGCGCGACCTCGTCGGACACGTCCTCGATCCAGACGGCGAACCGGCCGATCGGCAGTCGTCGCTCGGCGCCTTCGCCACCGACTGACCGTTCCGTAGCGCCCGCTACCGCTGCGCATCGGACGAGGCGGTCGCCATGACAACCCTTTTCCGACCCGCGAGTGAACCCGCGGACATGACGGACGATTCCCCCGATGACGCACCGGACGAGCAGTCTGACGACGACGGCGAAGAGAAGTCGTTCCGCGAGCGCGTCGAAGAGATCCGCGAGAAGCGAGAACAGGAAGGCGGTGAGGGCGAGGCGCCCGAGAGCCCGTTCGGCGGTGGCGGCGGCCCCGGGATGGGCGGCGGCATGGGCGGTGGAAATCCCTTCGCGCAGATGATGGGTGGCATGATGGGCGGCGGTCCCGGCGGCGGTGGTCGGGGCGGGGAGGCCGGCGACGAGGAACTCGTCCGCGAAGTCAGACAGCTTCGTGACGAGGTCAGAGACGCGACACGCCAGCTCCAGCGCATCGCTGACGCGCTCGAAGACGACTGACCGGCGCTGTCAGCCCTGTGCCGGACGGTCTGTGCTGTTTTTTCAGCGAGCAGGTGTGTATCGTCGATCGTGGCCGGTCGTGACGCATCGATACTCGACCCTGCCGCCACGGTCCCGCAGTCGAAGGCCGTCTCTGTGGGCGGATGCCGGCCGATCCTGCAAGCGTGTGCGACGTCGACTGCCGGGACGCTCGATACCGCTGCTCAGCCCTCGACGAGCAGATTGCCCTCGTCGTCGTAGCCGTATCCCAGTTCCTCGAACGCTCGCCTGACCGACGGAACGTCAAGCTCTCCGTCTTCGCCCAGGTACGGCGTCACTGGATCCTCGGACTCCCACGCCAGTGTGGACGGTTGCCAGGGGTCGCCGATCGGGGACGCGATCGGTTCGGCGGCTCCCTCGAAGACGGTCTCGACCAGCCACGCCTTGTCGAGCAATCGCGCGACCGTCCGTCGGACGTACGGGCTCGAGAGGGGTGCGCTCCGTGTGTTGTATCCGACGGCATAGATCGACCCGCTCGGACGCCTGTGGACGACGAACGGGTCAGCCGGCGCGTAGGAATCGGCGAACGTCGGTGCCAGCGCCGAGAGCGTCACGTCCGCACGCCCGGATCGAACGTCGTCGATCGCGGCCCCAGAATCGTCCGCGACCGTCACCACGATCCTCGCGATCGACGCCGATTGGTCCGTCTCGGTCGTCGAAAAGTGCTCGTCGTTTCGCCGGAGTTCGAGGCGTTGTCCTGCGGTGTGAGACACGTACTCGAAGAGCCCGCTGCCGACCGGCGCCACGTTGTCGGTGGCGATCGCCCGCGTCGTCCCGCCGGGCGAATCCACCTCGAAGAAGCCGGTTCGGTCCGTCCGCTCGCTCCAGATGTGTTCCGGCAGGATCGGGACGGTGAACGCTCGTTCGGCGGCGGCCGCACCGCCCGCGGGGACGATTCGAAGGCGGCGGTCATCGAGTACGTCGACGGCTTCGATCGCAGACGCCAGTCCCCTGTGGATGGGTGCGGGAATCGGTACGTCGCCCGTTCCAGCGGTCGTGTCCGTGAGAAAGTCGTAGGTAAATGCCACGTCGGACGCGGTGACGGTGTCGCCATCGTGCCAGTCAGTCGCACGTAACGTGACGGTGGCGGCGCCGTCGGACCAGTTCCACTCCGCTGCCAGCCACGGAACGAGCGTGTCGTCAGCCGCCGTCGCGAGGGAGTCGTAGAGCAACGTCTCGGTCGGATAGTTCCAGTGCGGCCGGTCGATTCCCAGCGGATTGAACGAACGGGTCACGTCCGGGTCGGTCGTTACCATGGTGAGCGTCTCCGCGTCGTCGACGGGTTCGATATCGAGGTACGCGTAGCGCTCCTCGAGTGGGTACCGACCGACGCCGGCGAACCGATCGGTGTTCGACAGGTGACTAGCGGTCGGGCGACACAATGGCGTGAACGGTTGGTTGTCGGCGAACGATTCGAGCGTTCGCCTGGTCTCCCGTCGGCGGTCGCCGTCCGACGCTGCGCGCAGTCGATCGAGCGTGGACTCGAACGTGGCGTTCGTGAACCCGTACGGATTCTGCAGGCCGGCTTCGTCTGCGAAACGCGTGTGCAGCGCCTCGTAGAGGACTGCCGGATCGCGAACGGGCGGCGTCCGCCAGACGAAGAGATCGAACTCGTGGTCGACGAGGATCCGGCGGAAGAACTCCTCGCGCGAGTGGGTCGTCCGGTCGACGGTCATTCCCGCCGTTTCGAGGGCGCGTTCGAGAATCGCCGCCACCGAGGCAGCCTGTGGATCGCTGGACTCGTCGACGCTCGCGACCGACAACGTGAACTCGTCGACCGGTTCGCCTCTGAGGAACGTTCGGACGCCGCTCAGACAGCCGGCACCGGCCGCCACCGTTCCGGCCGTCACCGCGCCGAGGAGTGCCCGTCTGGAGAGCGGGGTATCGGGAACTACGGGATCCATTCAGTTCGTTTGCCGTTCGACAGGAGAGATATAAGGGTATTACGCACGCGGCTCGTCGGCCGGTAGGTGGTCTCCGCCGCTCTGCCCCGCGACTGCGAACCGATACCCGCTCGTCCGGAACTTCGGCCAGATCGGTCGTCCCACTCTCGACTCACGCCCCGATGCGGCCGCGGATCGACGCGATCCAGTCGTAGACCGATTCGAGCCGACGATCGACGTCGAATCGGCCGATCAGCCTGTGAGACAGGTCGACGCAGACGACGGCGAGTATCAGTCCGGCGAGGACGTCGATCGCCCAGTGAATCCCGAGGTACATCGTCGAGAGCCAGACGCTGACTGCGAGGACGATCGCGACCGGCGTCCAGGCCGGAAACTCCGACCGCGACTCGATGGCGAACAACATGACCGTCGCCGAAAGCGACGTGTGTAACGAGGGGAAGACGTTCGTGTAGTGATTGATCTCCCTGGTCAGGTACTGTACGTTCGGCTGGACCTGATAGAGCATCGTCTCGATCTCTCCCCCGAGGTACTGACGGGGACCGAACGCGTGAAAGACCACGTAGAGGGTGACGCCGATCGCGTAGTTGAGTGCGTACGCGCCCAGGAGCCGGCGCAAAGTGGTCGTATCCCGCAGCGTGAAGTACATCACGATCGGGAACACGAGCAAGAACGCGTACCCGTAGATGTAGATAAACGAGAAGTAGTGCGTCGTCGCCGGCGACCAGATCACTTCGAAGACGAGGATGAACCCGCCTTCGATCTCGTAGAAGAGATCACCAACGCGGAGTCCGTACTCCTGGGAGATGGTGACGAGTGACTGGCGTGCAAGTTTGTTCACGATCAACACGGGTGCGAGAGCGATGGTTACGGGCAGGACTGACCGAATCCGTGGCCGCCAATCCCGAAGCGCCTGGTGCAGTGTCTCGAAACCGATGACTCTCCAGATACCGAGCACCAGCAGGGCGGTCACGACCAGAGACACCCGGCCCAGGATCGACACGAACATCAGTCGTTCACCACCAGTTCTCCCTCGTCGTTGTATCGGTAGCTCGCCACTTCGAACAGGTCGCGGGCCGCCTCGACGTCGACTTCGCCGTCCGTGCCGACGAACGGCGTCTCCGGGTCGGCACCGTTCCACGTGTAGTCGTCGATCGCGGCCGACTCCATATCGGGTACCGCGATCGGACGGGCGTGTCCGTGAAAGACCTCCGAGGCGAGCCACTCCCGGTCGATCAGTGACGCCACCGCCTGCCTGAACCTGAAGTTGCTGAACGGGGGTTCCCTCGTGTTGAATCCCACCTGGTAAAACGCCCAGTTCGGATCAGAGATCCGTTTGGCGGTCTCGGTCGATTCGGTCTCCCCGACGACGTGGGATTCGATCGGCGTCACGAGCGCGGTGGCGTCGCCTCGGTCTACGAGTCCGATCGCGGTCGACCCGTTGGGCGCCGATTGTACCTGTAACTGGTCGACGGGCGCCGACGGAAGGTCGGGGTCGTCGATCGCGAAGTGCTCGTCGAATCGCGTGAACGTCACCTGGTCTCCCTGCGTCCAGCCGTCGAATCGGTACGGTCCGCTCCCGGTCCGGGGGATCGTCTCTGCGTGCAGTTCCTCTCTGAGCCACGGTCCGGTCGAGGCGGTCTCTTGCTCTAACTCCGTCACGATCGGGCGCCACACGTGTTCGGGAAGGATCGGGACGGTGAGAGCCGACGCGCCGACGGTGCGGTTCGTGCTGACGGTTATCTCGACCGTTTCGTCGTCGACCGGAGTGACGGTCTCCACCGTCGACGTGTGCCTGCGGAACCGAGAGGCCGGTATCGGCGACTCCGCCCGGCCGAGCGAGAGATCTTCGAGGAAGTCGAACGTGAACGCGACGTCGGTGGCCGTGAGTGATTCGCCGTCGTGGAACGTGACGTCCGGCCTGAGGGTGGCTGTCACGCGGTCGTCGGCCCACTCCCAGTCGCTCGCCAGCCACGGTATCAGATCGCCGTTCGACTCGGTCGCCAGCGAGTCGTACAGCAGCGACGTGTACACGCCAGTTCGACGGTACTGGACGGCGAGCGGGTTCAGGTTCACGGTCGGTCTCGAATCGGTCACGAGCCCGGTGAACGCGTCGACCCCGTCGGCCGGATCGAGGTCGACGAACCCCAGGCGCGTCCGGAACGTCTGTCGGTCCCACCCACCGAACTGCTCCGGGTTGACGGCGTAATACGTCGACGGGGCACAGACCGGGACGAACGGTTTCTCTTTGAGAACGATGTCGAGCGCGTCACCGATCGCCGCCGTCCGCTCCTCTCCGGTGAGGTGACGCTGTGCCTCGAGATGCTCGTCCAGGTCCATATGCGTCACTCCGTACGGATTCTGCCAGCCGGGTTCGGAGGCGAACCGGGAGTGAAGCAGTTCGTAGAGGCCGTCCGGGTGTTTGAAGCCGGGGTGTCTGGCGACGAAGATGTCGAACTCCTGGTCTACGAGCACCTTCTGCTGGAGCTGCGCAGTGGTTCGCAGTTCGACGCCGACGTCGATGCCGGCGGCCTCCAGCGCCGTTTCGAGGTATTTGAAGATTCCGTTGCTCTGTCGATCGTCGTCGTCCGGAACCGTGGTTATCGTCACCGAGAGCTGATCGTCCAGCGACGAAACGTGCGAGAACAGCCCCGCGCACCCGGCGGTCGCCAGTGACGCCCCGGTTCCCACCGTTGCGAGAACCGACCGCCGGTTCACACGATCGCGCGACGGCGCGCCGGTCCCGGTCATTTTCTTACCTCTGTGAAGTTTCTCGCCCTATAATTACATTACGACAGGCACTGATCCGTGCCACGAGTGGACAGGGAGACGGCGAGACGGTTCGGCTCCGTCGGCCACCGTCAGCCAGTCCGTCGGCGATCGGGCCCGTCCATCGAATCGACCGGTCGCCGGCCGATCGCGTCGTCGACTCGTCGCCCCTAACTGACCGACCGCGTCCGCGCAGGTGCCACAGACGGGACTCACCGTCGCGGGGAGGGCGTGAACCTGACGGCCTGCGGTCGGACGACATTGATTGGGGTCACTACTCCCGACGCACCTACGAGTCTTGTGGTTTCGGCCAGGTCGCATCCGCGTCGGCCGTGACGTTCGGAGACACGCCCATCGCCGTCGTCTCCGCGCCGGAACGAAACACCGATTTACGTGCCCCGCCGAGTGTGGCTGTGACGATCGCCGAGGAACGGATCGATCGCCTCGAAGCGCTCGCCGCCGAGGCGACGGCCGACGGGAACGTCGATCGCGCCCGGGAGTACGTTCGCCTCGCACGCCGTATCGCCGAGCGCAATCGTCTTCGCTTGCCGCGCTCGTTCACGCGCTCGACCTGCGACGCCTGTGACGCCTACCTCCGACCGGGCGACAACGCTCGCGTCCGTCTCCAGGACGGCCACGTCGTGATCACCTGTGCGTGTGGGCACCACGCGCGCTACCCCTACGAGACTGCGTGACGGCCACCCGGATCCGTTCCGGAGTGACGAACGCCGTGGCAGCGACGAGACGGTCCATTGAAACCGTTCGCCGCCAATTCACACCCATGGACGAAACCGAGCGTACGAAACGCGCCCACGACCTCGACGTCACCGTCTGGGTCGGCAAGGGCGGCGTCGACGCCGTCGTCGACGAACTCGACACCCAGCTCGACGACCGCGATCTGGTGAAGGTAAAGTTCCTGCGCGCCGCCCGCGGTGGAACCGACACCGATGAACTCGCGAGTGAACTGGCGGCGGACCTGAACGCAACCGTTCACGACACGCGCGGACACACCGCCGTCGTGTACCGGTAGACGCCCGCTTCTGGCCGCAAGAACACCCACGACTGTCGGCTCGACTCGTTCACCGCAAGCGACACGCGGCGGACGGAGCCGACGACCGACCTGGAACGCGCGGCGCGATAGCGCCGCGGGAGGTCGGGCGGTGAACCCGTGAGACGGGACTCCTACCGCGCGGCTGTCGGTGAGAGGAGTACGTTTCGTCGAACCGACGCGGGACCACCGCTCTCGCGGGGCTGTCGGCGCGGCGCGCCGTCTGCTCGAGAGAACGCAGTCCCCCGCTGTCGTCGGGCGGCGCTACGCGCCGACTGCAAGCGATTCCTCTGGAATCGCCCAGTCCAAAAGAGCCTCCGGCTCTTGTGAAAATTTCACCGAGAAACGCGGCGCACAGAACTACCGCTCTGCAGTATATTCGGTTGGAAGTGGACGGTCGCGATTGCCCGGCGTTCCGACCGGGGGAATCCCGGTTGCCTCCTCCACCCCGCGACCCGGCGAGCGACAGGTGTCCGACGGTCCACTGCTCGCTTCCGCGCCTGATGGGCTGTCGCCGGCTAACCGCGATGGGACGTCCCTGCGGACGATCATCGCGGACCGCTGTCCCCGACGGACGAGGCTTCCACGTTGGCTCCCGGGGCCCCGGTCGGGCTGACCGGACGCCCACGGTATTCGGTCCCCGCTGAAGGCCATAGTGCGGGTAACGAGCAGGGCCTAACTGCCCGACCTAGTCCGAATTTACGTAGGCGGGAGGGACTTAAGGGCCTTTCGTCTGGACGGCGATTCGGCGGGCTGTACGATCGGGATCGACCGTCTGAAACCGGCATCGCGGCGAGTGGAAAGAACCAACTGCGTGTGGACCGACGTCCGACTATGGGACTTGGTTCGACGGCGAAGAAGATCCAGCTCGTCTCGGAGAAGGCCGAACAGATGTACAAACAGGTCCAGGAACTCCAGGGTCGTATCGTCACCCTCGAAGGTGCGGTCGACGAGACGCACGACACGGTCACCGACCTCGAAGGCGACGTCGCCGAACAGCGAGCGCTACTCGAAGCCATCGCGGCGGATCGGGGCCTCGACGTCGACGCCATTCTGACGGAGGCGGCAATCGAGGACGCCGACGAGGAGACCGGGTCGACGGCTAGCGAGAGCGGCGACGACGCGGGAGAGTCTGGCGACGACGCGGACGAGTCTGGCGACGGCGCGGGCGAGACCGGTGACGCCCACGCGACGTCAGAATCGAACGCCTGACCGGCGTCGGGTCGGTGATTCCGGTGGGATAATAACAGCTATCACCCGGGGCAAACGTTGCCTCAATATGACCGAACACGATCGCGCACTGTCCTCGGTCCTCGAGGCCGTGGGTCGGACGCCGCTTGTCGAAGTCCAGGCCGGGCCCTCCTCGGTCTCCATCTACGCCAAGCTCGAGTCGTTCAATCCGGGCGCGAGCGTCAAAGATCGCATCGGCGCGTACATGGTCGAACGGATGCTGGAGCGCGGGGACGTCGGTGAGGGCGGGACCGTCGTGGAGCCGACCGCCGGTAACACCGGAATCGGCTTCGCCATCGCCGCCGAACAGCTCGGTCTCGACGCGGTGTTCGTCGTCCCCGAGCGGTTCAGCGTGGAGAAGCAACAGCTCATGCGCGCGCTCGGCGCCGAAGTCATCAACACGCCCACCGACGACGGCATGGGCGGTGCGATCGAACGCGCACACGAACTCGCGGACGAACTCGACGACGCGGTCGTCCCCCAGCAGTTCTCGAACCCCCTCAACGCGGAGACGCACTACGAGACGACGGGTCCGGAGATCTACGAGGCGCTCGACGGCGAGGTGGGGGCGGTCGTCGCCGGGTGCGGTACGGCGGGCACGCTGATGGGCATCGCCCGGTACGCCCGCGAGGAAAATCCCGACACGTACGTCGGTGCCGTCGAGCCGGAAGGGTCGCTCTACGGCGAGTTCCTCGGCGAGCCCCGCGAGGAAGCGGAGTACAAGATCGAAGGGATCGGTACCCACGACACCGCGACGAACGAGCTCTTCGACCCCGATCTCGTCGACGATATCCACCCGGTTTCCGACGACCGTGCCCACGAGGAGCTGAAACGACTCGCCGCGGAAGAGGGCCACCTCGTCGGCTCGAGTTCGGGTGCGGCGAGCGTCGCCGCCCGTCGCGTCGCCCAGCGGATCGCCGACGGTGAACTCGACACACCGTCTGACTCCGTCGTCACCGTCTTCCCCGACTCGGCGGAGCGCTATCTCTCGAAGGGAATCTACCGATCGTTCGAGGAGTGGAGCGGCTAGGGGTGGGACCCATCGACACGCGCTCGTCGACGAACGCCGTCTCAGGGGGTGCGCACGTGCGCCTATCGACCGACGGTCGCACGTATCGCCACATCGAATCACGTACCCCAGGCGTATCGGGCCACCGCGACCGACGATTCGGGCGAGCGGTTTCCGTCCCGGGCGAACGGTTACGGTCTCCCGGTCCGAACGGTAGACAGTCATGGGAATCGACGACTCCACCGGGACGGAGCCGACCGTCTACGCCACGGCCGGGATGGTCGAGGCGCTGTTGGACCTGGCCAGCGAAGCGCAACCGGACCGCGTCTCGACGGGGATTTCGACGGTTTCGGCTGGCGACCTCGAGGGCGAGGAAGCCACCGTACTCCCGGCCGAGACACCCGTCTTCGCCGAGTACCTGATACCCGATCCGGGAAACTCGTTGACGCACGTCTTCGGCGTGGAGCTGTCGACGCCGAACCGGAACACGCAGGGACGGTTTCTCTCCCACCCGGACGGCGTGCTCGACCTGACGCTACGGGACGACCTCGCAGCGGTCGTCATCGTGGCCGTCCCGCCGTGGAACCCGGCCGACGACTCACTCGCCGCGTTCGATCGATCCGGAGAGCGCCTCCCGCTCGAACTGATCGACGCCGAACCGCCCGAACGGCCGTTCGAATCCTGACCGGACGGTCGTCGACTGGCCGGACAGGCGAGCGAGGCGGGACGCCGGTCACCGACGCCTCACCGACCGATCCGGCGTCCGGTCCTCCGGTGCGCTCACTCCAGGTAGCCGAGTCCACGCAGCTGTTCTGCGATCTCTTCGAACTCCGACTCGGTGAGCTTGCCGGAGCGCTGGTGCTGGATGACGATACTGCGCAGCAGGAATCGGACGAGGTCGCTCGTCGACGTGAAGCTCGTTCCCTCGATCGTCTCGTCGACGCGCGTTGCGAGTTCTTTCGGGATCGAGACCGTGGTGTACTCGGTCATGGCGACACATTGCCGTCGATTCTCAAAGACGTGTCGACGGCGAGCGATCGCGACCGTCGACTGAACCAGTGTGCGCTCTTCCCGCAGCGCAGGCGTTTTTTATCGGGAGGATCCTACGTCCGGGTATGGGAGTTCGGCCGCCACAGGGAGGCGACGACAGGGAGCCAGAGACGATCGAATTCGGTATCGCGGCCGTCGACGCGCGACTGCGCGAGTCCGAACTCGACTTTCCGGCGTCGGCGGAGACGGTCGAGCGCGCACTCGGCGGGTCCGCCATCCCGTTCGACGCCTCCGGGTCGACCGTCCAGTTCTCCGAGGCCCTTGCAGAGACGGACGCCGACGCCTTCGACTCCCGTCAGGACCTCATGAACGAGTTGCACCCGGTGTTCGAGGCGTATCGAGCCAACCGGAGCGCGTCGCTCGTCGGGCAGCTTCGCAGCCTTCTCCCCTTCTAACGGCCGTGCGACACCCGCGTTATCGCGACGAGGCGAACCGTCCCGGTACGTGACACTATGAACCACCTCGCCCCTACGGGCGTTCCCTCGTGTGCTGGCGTTCACTCGCCATCGCGACCGGGCCGCGTCGGCTTCGATCGGTCTCGCTGACTGGCGTCGGTCGCGGAGTGTCGGCTATTCCGCGTCTCGTCTCCGGAGCGTTCCCGATCGGTTCCGTGTGCGGTCTCGAGGCGGTTGAGCCGCTCGAGTCGGCGGCGGTGATCGCGGTGTAACGAGACGATCATGTCCGAGAGGACGCCGAACATCAGGAGCTGGACGCCGAGCAGGATCGCCGCCGCGCCGACGAGCGCCAGGATGTTGTGGCCGATCCCGTGGACGAACCACCGGTACAGGACGAATGTCGCGACCGCCCCGCCGGAGATGACCCCGGCAAGTCCGAGACTCCCGAAGTAAAAGAGGGGGTTATTCGTCTTCGCGAGGGAGTACATCGACGCGATGATGCGTCCGCCGTCTCGAACGGGCCGGAGGTTCGTCTCGGAGTCGTCCGGGCGCGGCGCGTAGCTGATCGGGACGACGGTCGTGTCGATGCCCTGCTTGACGCACTCGACGGCGAGTTCCGTCTCGATCGTGAAGCCGTCGGACGAGGGGGCACAGCGTTCGAACGAGTCGGCCGTGAAGGCCCGGTAGCCGGAGAGGATGTCGACGAACGCCGCCCCGTGGATGGTCGTAAACGCCCGGTTGATGAGCCCGTTTCCGACACGGTTGAGCCGCGTCATCGCACCTGACTCCATGTCGGCGAACCTGTTGCCGATGACGTGTTCGTAGCCGTCTCCGAGCGGCTCTAGCATGCGTTTCGCGTCCTCCGGATCATACGTCCCGTCGCCGTCGAGCATGAGGACGTACGGCACCTCCACGTACGTCATCGCTTCGCGGATCGCCTGCCCTTTCCCGGCGCCAGACTGTTCGACGACGCGAGCGCCCGCGTCGCGGGCGATATCCTGCGTTCGATCGCTCGATCCGCCGTCGATCACGAGCACGTTGTCGAACCCCCGGTCTCGAAAGTCGGTCACGATGTCGCCGATCGTCGACGCTTCGTCGAGCGTCGGGATGAGGACGCACACCGACGACCGTGGAACGTCGGACGACGACTCGGGTGCCGACTGCTCGGCGCGGGTGTACGCTTCGGCCGCCTCGGGGACCATTGGAGGCACGTCGGTCCGGTGACCCAAAAAGGCTACTGGTCGCCACCCCGTCGTCGGGCTCCGCGTCCGCGTGCCCCATCGACCGATAGATCGCGACGGCGTCGACGGTGTCGGGAGGGGCTGAGTGCGACACGTTCCGTGATCGCGATCCGGTCGTCGGGAGTGTCTCGCTGGATGTCGCCCGCTCGGGACCGAACGGCACCAGTCGATCAGGACTCGCGGTGGTCAACCGATTCGCCCCGATCGGAGCGGTTCGGTTGCGAGCCAGCGTTCCGATGCTCGCCGGCCTCGCCGACCGGTTGGGGCTCCTCTTTCGCGGCGGGCGACCATCGGACGTCGAGCCGGAGACGCTCCTGGTCGCCGCGGACCATTCCCGACCGCTCCAGTACTTCGACCTCCGTCGTCACCTCGTCGGGCGGCCGCAAGGCGACGGTCTTGTTCCCAACGGGGATCGACACCGTCTCACCGCCCCGCTCGAACTCGTCCGCGAGTTCGCGAAAGAGCGCCGCGACGTCCGTGCGCCCGAGTTCCCGGCTGTCGTCGGTTCGTACGACCATAGCCCTAGGACGGGCTTCTCGGGTAAAATGGTACAGGGTGAGTGTGACGGGCAGTCGTCCAGCTGAACGTGCCCCGGCCCGTCACGTGGCGCTCACGTCTCGGCCACGACACGCTCACATCTCGGCCACGACACGCTCACATCTCGGCCACGACAGCTGTTGCACCGATGGATTCGAGCACGTCGAAGAAGGTCGGGAAGGAGACGTCGACGTGCTCGGCGCCGTGTATCGTCGTCTCACCGTCTGCGACCAGTGCAGCGACGGCGAGTGCCATGACGATTCGGTGGTCGCCGTGGCCGTCGACCGTCGCCCCGGTGAGCGTCGACTCGCCGCCGTGGACGGTCAGCGAGTCACGCTCCTCGGTCGTCTCGACACCGAATTTCGCGAGTTCGGTCGCCATCGCGGCGATCCGATCGGTCTCCTTGAATCGGACGTGTTCGGCGTCGACGATACTGGTCTCGCCGTCGGCGACCGATCCGAGGACGGCGAGCGTCGGGAGCAAGTCCGGCGTGTCGGCGACCGAGATCTCGGTCCCGGAGAGCGGCGCGTGTTCGACGGTTAGCGTCCCGGCGTCGCGATCCCACTCGACCGGAGCGCCGAAGTCGGCGACGTGCTCGACGATGGCCGTGTCGCCCTGGGCGCTCGGCCGTGCGCCCGCTATTTCGAGCGTCGTCCCCTCGGCTCTCGCGGTACCTCCGCCCGCGTCCCCGCCGGCCACGGCGCCCGCCGCGAGGAGGTACGAGATCGAGGAGAAGTCGCCCGGGACGGCGTACGTGCCGTCGGCTGGGCGGTACGACTGCCCGCCCGAAACCGCGAAACCGTCGGCCGTCTCGCGCGTCTCCACGTCGAAGTCGGTGAGCACCTCCCGCGTCACGTCGACGTAGGGGGCGGACTTCAGGTCGGTTTCGAGGCGCAGGTCGACGCCGGCGGCGGTGAGGCTACCCGCGACGAGCAGCGCCGTCACGTACTGTGAGGAGACGTCGCCCGGGATCGAGACCGTCCCGCCCGCCATCGGCCCGTCGACGACGAGCGGCGCCTGGCCGTTCCCGCGGGTACTACGGGCCGTCGCATCGAGTTCGGAGAGCGCGTCGAGGAGCGGTCCCTGCGGCCTGGATCGGAGCGATTCGTCACCGGTCAGGACCGTCGTCCCGTCGGCGAGGGCCGCGAGGGCGGTGACCAGACGCATCGTCGTGCCAGAGTTCGCACAGTCGATCACGTCCGCGGGAACCTCGAGGTCTCCGTCGAACCCGTCGATCGTGAGGTCACCGTCCGTCCGTCGCTCGACGCTCCCGCCGAAGGCTTCGACGGCGCGGGCGGTGGCCCGGGTATCGGCACTCCAGAGCGGGTTCGCGACGACGGCGCGCTCGCCACAGCCGGCGGCGAGGATCGCCCGGTGCGTATAGCTCTTCGACGGCGGCGCGCGTACCGTACCCTCGACCGGCCCCGGCGAGATCGTGACGTCCATCCGTACGTCGCCACTCACGAGCCGGAGAAATGAGTATGTCGGTGGGTGCCGGCCGCTTTGGCGTGCCGCTCGTTCGGATACCGGTTCAGTTGGCGTCCAGACGGACGACTGCTGCCGTCGACTGTTGTCGGGAGAATGCGACGTTTTTACCCTCCTGTGAGGCCGTCAGGGCCGGCGATGGAGGGCGTACGCGATGAGTCCGAGCCCGGCGAACTGGAACACGTGAACGGCGAGCCAGAACCAGTCTTGCTGTGGGAGCGTGAGTAGTCGGAGACTGATCAACACCGTCCCGACGAACGACGTCGTGTAGGTGACGGCGGTCAGGAGGATCAGCCCGACGGCGAGGTACCACATCGACGGATCCTCGTGTCGTCGCATCGCGCGATAGGCGAGGTAGCCGATGTAGAGGCCCAGCAGCGTCGCTCCGACGGCGAGTACACCGACCGCGAACTGGATCGGCGGAACGTCTAGGACCATCAGAGATCACCCCAAAGGCGCTGGAGGCGATCGATCGCGTCTTCGTCGCGTCGACGGAGGTCGAACTCGAACCCGTCAGCCTCGAGTCTGAGTCGGATCTCCGCGAGCGTCGCCGTGTAGATCGTATCGTGGTGACCGTCGGCTCGTGGTCGTGTGCGTTCGTGGACGAGGTCCGCCGTTTCGAGTCGATCGAGTCGACGACTGATCGTCGACAGCGAGGCGTCGCAGTGGTCGGCGAGTTCTGTCGCTGACATGGGTTCGGTACACGTGGCTACGAGGATCGAACGGGCGTACTCGTCGTCGAGAACCGAGACGAGCACCTCCAGCGGCGGATCCTCACTCACGGGTTTCTCATCGGACATCTGTAACGTGAAGGTGTCGGTCGATCGTCCGTCGACCTGGAGGCCGGGCCGGAAACGGCACCCGGGGGCGCCCTCTACGGGCGTTCCCTGGGCAGTAGTTTCTCGCCGGTCTACCGGTGCCATCTGTACGTCTGTCGAGGACGTGCTCACGGTGTATCGAGTCTGTATACGCCGATTCGGACCCGCGATCTACGATTCCCAGGGTGAAAGACCAGGGATACCCGGTCCCTATCTCCCCGTCCGCTCACGTCGACCGTGATCGAGTCGCCGGGAGCGACGGTCCCGGTGACGGACGAAAATTGCCGGTCGAAGGGCTCTCGAATGTTGGCTCCACTACCGTACCCCACGACGAGCTCGTCCGCGTCGACCGTCTCGCCCCCGCGATGGTCGATTGTCAGCGTCTCGTCGTCCGGATCGTGGTCGAACCACCAGGAGATCTGAGGTGGTGACACCGTCTCTGGGGTGTCCACGGACAGGTCGTCGATGGCGTGTTTCATCGAGATCGTGGCCAGGTTCCCCCGAATCACGACGTCGACCTGTGAGGCGTCGAGCGTCTCATCTTCGTGCTCGATGCGATCCCGGACGCGCCGTTCGGTGAGGTCGATCTTCTCGGCGAACGTCTGGACGTACTGGTAGTAGACGTACTCGTCGTCGAAGGTAGTCGCCGCGGCCGCTTTCTGTACATCGGCACCGTCCAACCCGAGGACGTGCATCTCCCCGACGTCGGTGACGAACATGATGCCCGGCTGGGACCCGACGGTCGACGAGATCGCGTCGAACCCGTCGTCGACCTCGTGGAGGCGATTTCGCCGGCCCGTCCCGGCATCGGCGACGGCCTCGACCGCCGGTCGCGAATCGGGGTCGCGACCGGAGACGATCGCCCCGTCGAGGACGCAGAGGACGCCCCCTGTATCCGTTCTGCCGAACAGGTCGTACCTGTCGGATTCGAGGCGTTCGTAGCCCATCCCGAGAACTGTCTCGTGGACGTCCGCCGGATCGAATGCACCGAGCGCGACGGTAACCGGCCCGATCGTAAACGTCCTCTCGTAGTTTTCGAACCCGACGCCGACGTACGCCACTCGCGGGCGGATGACCCGGTCCTGAAGGTGGAGGAGTGAGCGAGCGTCGACCTGGCCGTCGGTCAGCGTGGGCGGGGTGAGATACAGGTCGATCAGTTCGTCCCACTCGTACTCGTCCGTCTCGAGTGGGGCCGGAATCCACTCGCGGTAGACCGGCTCTCCGGGCGCTGGAACGTCGACGTCCGCGTAGGTAATTCGTTGCCCCATCGTCGGTAGCGACGAGAGACACCCGGCGAGTCCGAGACTCGTACCGAGCGCCGTCACGCCGCTCACCCGGCGAAGGAGCGACCGGCGGTCGAACCGTGTCTCCTGGGATGGCATCTACTCCGACAGACGAACGCCGCATCCTATAACGGATCCTCGACCGTGCGAGGTGGAAAGCCGCCGGAACGTTTATATAATCTGTCTGGTTCTCCGGTCGATTCGACGGGTCGTGCTCCACAGAAACGCGACCCGACGAGGATCCGGAGACGTCAGGTCGTCTGAGCACCGTGGTCGACAACCCGTGTGGAGCGACGAGGGTCGTCAGATCGTTCCGAGCGGCGCGGTCGTCGACCCGTGTGGAGCGACGAGAGTCTACCCGTGCGCGCACAATCCCGACCGTTATGGTGCATCCGCACCGAGCGAGTCCATGGGCAACGATCTGACGGCACTAGCAGACTACCTCGCGACGAACGACCTGGACGGGTACCTCGTCGACGCTGCTGGCGAGGATGCAGACCAGCGCTACGTCTCCGGGTTCGACGCGCCGGATCCGTACCAGACGCTCGTCACCGAGGACGGCGTCCACCTCCTCGTCTCCGGCCTCGAGTACGGGCGCGCCGAGAGCGAGGCCGCTGCCGACACCGTGACCAACATGGCAGCCTACGACGCGCAGGAACTCCGTTCGGAGTACGGCCCCCGCGAGGGCACGCTCCGGACGATCGCGGCCTTTCTCGATACCCACGACGTTTCGTCGATCGCGGTACCCGAGCACTGCCCCGTCGGGACGGCCGACGGGTTACGCGAGCACGGGATCGACGTCACCGTCGAGACCGACGACGTCGTCGGCGAGATTCGGGCGACGAAGACCGGTGCCGAGATCGACGCCATCCACGAGACGCAGGCAGCGAACCAGCGGGCGATGGCCGTCGCCGAAGGGTTGATCGCGAGCGCAGCGGTGCGCGACGGCGTCCTCTACTACGAGGGTGAGCCGTTGACGAGCGAGCGCGTGACGACCGAGATCGAGATCACGCTCCTGCGCGAGGGCTGCGCGTTAGACGAGACGATCGTCGCCTGCGGCGCCGACGCCGCGGACCCACACGACCGCGGGAGCGGCCCGCTGAAAGCGGGCGAGTCGATCGTGATCGACATCTTCCCGCGCGACAAGGAGACGGGCTACTTCGGCGACATGACCCGGACCTTCGTCCGCGGCGAGCCGTCGGACGAGCTCCGGCGACGCTACGACGTCACGTACGAAGCGTTCGAGGCCGCCCTCGACGCCATCGAACCCGGCGTCACGGGCGACGAGGTCCACGAAATCGTCTGCGACGTGATCGAGGACGCCGGCTACGCCACGCTGCGAAGCGACCCCGAGACCGACACCGGCTACATCCACGGCACCGGCCACGGCGTCGGTCTCGACATCCACGAGGGCCCGCGTCTCTCGTTCGGCGGCGAAGAACTCGAACCCGGACACGTCGTCACGGTCGAACCTGGAATCTACGACCCCGAGGTCGGCGGCGTCCGCATCGAGGACCTCGTCGTCGTCACCGAGGACGGGTACGAGAATCTCACGGACTACCCGATCGACGTCGAACCCGAAGACCGGCGCTAACCCGTCTCCGTCGTGTTTTGGATCTTCGGCGTGATTCGAGCCTCCGACGTGATTCAGGCATCTAGCGTGGTCCCAGTCTCCGGGAGTCGACCGTGCTCTCGGTGTCCGCTGGGTCCGCGATCGACGCCGGGACGGGTGACCGACCGAACCCCTTTTGCGGAACCGCCGGATACCACCCGCCAATGGAGGTACTCGTCGTCGGGGCCGGTGCGATGGGCCGCTGGATCGCCGACGTGCTCGACGCGGACGTCGCCGTGGCCGACGTCGACGAGGCCGTGGCACGTGAGACGGCCGCGGCCGTCGACGCCCGGGTAGTACCACTCGACCCGGCCACCGGCATCGGCGAGGCTGCCGGCGACGCGGATGGGCCATCGGCCGATTTCGACGTGGTCTGTCTCGCCGTCCCGATGCCACTGGTGGAGGAGGCGGTCGTCGCTCATGCCGACCGTGCTCGCGGTGCAATCGTCGACGTAACCGGCGTGATGGCGCCGGCACTCGACGCGATGACCGAACACGCTCCCGATCTGGAACGGTGCAGTTTACATCCGCTCTTCGCGCCGGAGCGAGCGCCCGGCTCCGTCGCCGTGGTCACCGACGAAGGAGGGCCCCTGATCGACGCGATCCTGACCGACCTCGAAGCCGCCGGGAACGACCTCGTCGAGACGACCGCCGCCGAGCACGACGCGACGATGGAATCCGTCCAGGCGGCGACCCACGCGGCGGTACTCGCGTTCGGACTGACGGCCGATCCGGTTCCGCAAGAGTTCGAGACGCCAGTCTACGCCGCCTTGCGTGAGCAGGTCGAGCGGATGGCCGGTGGGACGCCGCGCGTCTACGCGGACGTCCAGGCGCGCTTCGACGGGGCAGCCGCGGTGGCCGCGGCCGCCGAACGGGTGGCGAGCGCCGATCACGACGAACTCGACGTGATCCTCGCCGGACTCCGTGACCGATGGGGAGCCGACGGAGGTGACGGCGCGTGACGGATCACCGCGAAGCGGTTCGGCAGAACGCGTTGTATCTCCGGAACGTCAGGCCGATCGACCCCGACGAGATCGTCGAGTACGTCGCGGGCCAGCCGCATCCGGCTGTCGTCCGCCAGCTCCTTCGCGAGGAGGCGCTCGACCTCGGCCTGGTCGAGCGCGACGACGGCACCTTCGTCCCCGTCTCCGACGAACCGGTTCCCCGGCGCACGGACTCGATTCGCGAGTTTCCGGCCCGGTACGCCGAACGCCTCGACGACTGGCTGGCAGAGCGCTACGGACCGAACTGGCACGAGGGTGCCTCGGGCGACCTCCTGCGTTCGACGCTCCGCCGGACGAAGGCACAGTACCTGGAGGGTGGCGCCGTCACCTACGGCGAAGACGTCGCGGCGAGCTACGCGATCTACCACCTGCCAGGCTACTACGCGGCGATCCAGTACGCGCTCGACGACCTCGCCGAACGGGCCCTCCTCGATCGCCACCTTCGGGTGCTCGACGTGGGCGCCGGCGTCGGTGGACCTGCTCTCGGCCTGTTCGAGTATCTTCCCGACGATGCCCTCGTCGAGTACCACGCCGTCGAACCCAGTGCCGCGGCAGATGTCCTCGAGGCGATGCTCGAAGAGACCGGCCGCAACGTGCACGCCACGGTCCACCGGACGACGGCGGAGGCCTTCGAGCCGACCGACGGCACCGACGACGGGACGTACGATCTGATTCTGGCGTGTAACGTCCTCAGCGAACTCGACGAGCCGGTCGCGGTCGCCCGGCGATACGTAGACAGCCTCGCCGACGACGGCTCGCTACTCGCGATGGCGCCCGCCGACCGCGAGACGGCCATCGGTCTGCGCGAGGTGGAGCGCGCCCTGGAAGGGGCGGATTCAGGTGGTGCGGCCGAAGACGCACTCGACGACGCCGACGAACGCCGTGGGGCCACCGTCTACGGTCCCATGGTTCGTCTCTGGCCGGGTGAGCGCCCGTCCGACCGCGGCTGGTCGTTCGACGTCCGTCCCGACCTCGCCGTCCCCTCTGTCCAATCGCGTCTCGACGAGGCCGCCGACGATCCCGACCACGCACGAGGCGAGTTCGTCAACGTCGACGTGCAGTTCGCCTACAGCGTCCTGCGAACGGACGGGACGCGATACTACGATGTCTCGCTCGATACGGATCGCTGGGCGAAGATGGCCGAGATGGACCGCCACGTCTCGAACCGCATCGACCTCGTCGCGGCCAAAGTGAGTCGATCGCTGAGCGAGGCCGGCGAGGCGTCGGGACCCGGCAGCCGGACCGCTACGAACCCGCAGAGCGGTCCGGCCGACGACCCGAATCCGCTCTACAAGATCTCGGACGGTAGCGAGGCGCGCGACCACTACGCCGTCGTGACGAAGGAGACGGCACTCAACCGGCCGCTGCTCGAGGCCGACTACGGCGATCTGCTCGCGTTCGAGTCGGCCCTGGCGCTGTGGAACGACGACGAGGGGGCGTACAACCTCGTCGTCGACGAGGAGACGGTCGTCGATCCGCTCGCGTGACCCGATCGAGCGGGTGACCAGCTAATTCGGAGACCGGCTCGGCACCTGGCCAGCCACTCCGGCGACGGGTTCGGCGCCTGGCCAGCCACTCCGGTGAATCGAGACTCCGACGTGTTTTTCGCCGTTCGCCGTAACGACACCCGTATGGACGACGAGCTGGAGATCCTGGTGACGAACGACGACGGCATCGACGCGCCGGGGATCCGGGCCATGGCGGACGGGCTTGCGGCCGTCGGCGACGTCACGGTCGTCGCGCCGGCCGACGACCAGAGCGCCGTGGGTCGACGCCTCTCCGACGAGGTGACGGTCGAAGAACGCTCGGACGGCTACGCCGTGAGTGGGACGCCCGCAGACTGTGTCGTCGCCGGCTTCTCCGAACTGGTCCCGGATCCGGACCTGGTGGTCGCGGGCTGCAACGAGGGGGCGAACCTGGGCGCGTACGTCCTCGGGCGCTCCGGGACGATCAGTGCCGCCGTCGAAGCTGCGTTCTTCGGTGCGCCGGCGATCGCCACGTCGATGTACATCCCCGTAGGCGATGGGACGCTCGCCGACGTCGAGACGACGGCCGCGGACTTCGCCGAACCGGTCAGGGCGACGCGGCACCTGATCGAGCAGTCGATAGCAGGTGGCGTCTTCGACGAGGCCTCGTATCTGAACGTCAACGTCCCGAAGGACGCCGGTGAGGGCCTCCCGATGGACGTCACGTATCCCTCGACGCGCTACGAGATGACCGCCGAGCGCGACGGAACGACCATCACGGTCGAGGACCGCGTCTGGGAGTCGATGGATCCCGAGACTATTCCGGATCCGCCGGGTACCGATCGGCGGTCGGTCGCGGAGGGACGAATCAGTGTCTCTCCCCTCGTCGCGCCGCACACGACGGGGTCACTCGACGCCCTGGAGTCGATCGCGGCCGCCTACCCGGAGAGCGACCGTCGGTGATCGCCTCGTCGTCCGAACCGGCCGATCCCGCGTCAGCTGGCCGTCCCGGGTCCCTGGATGCGACCTGTCTTCGCAAGCAGGGCGTTCATTCCGTGGAGGGGAGTCGTCTCCACCGACGGGCGACGTCCGCCACCGATATGTGAGTCCGGGGAAAAGGACAAGGTAGGAGGGCGTCGAAGGACGACCAATTGCGAACGGTGATCAACACATGGTACTCAAAAACCTCTGGTCCCAGCTGTCCGCCAGGTTTGGGGAACCTGTCGAGGAGGCCGACGCAGGACCGACGGACGCGAGCGGGGACGACGAAGAGACGCTGAGCTACGCCGAGCAGGTCGAATACGGCGTCGACGAACGTGATCTCGCCGACGAGGATCGCATCCTCAGATTGCTCGTCAAACGTGGCGGGCGGGTCGACCGCGGGACCGTTCTCGAGAAGACCGGGTGGTCGCACGACCGCCTCGACGACGTCGTCTCCGAGATGGAAGACGACGACCAGGTCAGCGCCATCACCGTCGGGCGCCAGGACATAATCTGCCGTCGCGGATTCGAACCCAAAGGCTACCGGTCTCACCTGAACGAGTGACTGCGAAATTATCGTGTGACCGCGCTACTGTCGTGCGACTGGACAACTCCGTGTGACCGCGCTACTGTCGTGCGACTGGACAACTCCGTGTGACCGCGCTACTGTCGTGGGCCTCACTCGTTCCGGCGCGTCGGCTGGGACCGAGCGAGGACGGGGTTAGCTACCACAACCCTCTTTGTTAGCTGCGTCTAATCCGTTCGCACGGATGGACGAGATCGTCGACGGGTGTCGTGAACGTAGCCGCACGTTGGCCGTCGGGAGACGCTCTCCGTACCGACGTCGGTCTGCGGGTGGACGAGGATGAGTGCGTTCGTCGAAATCCTCGTCACGGCGTTCGTCGCGCAACTTCTGGCCCTTCCGGGGGAGAAGGGCCAGCTCGTGATCGCGAGCCTCGCGACGCGCTACAACCCGTACATGGTCGTCGCTGGCGCGGCCACGGCGTTCGGCGGCTGGACGGCCGTCGAGATCCTCCTCGGGAACGCGCTCAAGGGGGCGCTCCCCGTCGCCGCGCTGGACGCCGTGACCGCCGGACTGTTCGTCGTCTTCGCCGCGTGGCTCCTGTACGGGTCTCTCGGAGCCGGCGACTCGACCGATCGTGGGGGATCGGAGCGCACACCTTCCGGAGCGGCCGCCGACGCCGGGCCGGTGGCGCCGGGGAGTGCGACGACGGACGGCGGTGCAACGGCGGTCGATTCGACCCGCTCGTCGCACCTCGACTCACACGTCTCCCCCGCCTACCGCGGGTTCGTCCCCGCCTTCTCGATGATGGTCGTCGGCGAATTCGGCGACAAGACACAACTCGTCACGATCGGACTGGCGGCCCAGTACGGTGCGTCCGCAGCGATCTGGGCGGGAGAGATGCTCGCCATCGTCCCAGTGAGCCTGGCGACGGCCCTCGTCGTCGACCGAAGCGCAGCTCGCCTCGACGGCGGGTGGCTCCACCGTGTCGCCGCCGCGGTCTTCCTCGTCTTCGCGCTGGATATCGCGGCGGAGTACGTCGTCGGGGTCTCGCTCCTGCCGATCTGAGCGCCGGCTATCGGGACCGATGCGACCGACTCGCCGACCCCGTCGAACGCGGCGCACACGTCCCGGAACCCCCGGGCTGGCCACGCGTCGTTCAGCGAGCCTCGTCCGCGGCGTCGGTCGAGCACGGTAGGGGGTTCCGTCGACGCTCGTGACACCGGGTTCGGGTTCCTATCGGGAGCCGAGCGCGTCTACCGACGACAGCTATCGACGACATCGGCCCCGGGCACCGTTTCGCACCGTGGCGACGACGTTACACGCCCCAGAGGGCGACGATACCGATCGACGTGACGACCGAGAGCAACAACTGGAGCGGGCCGCCGACCCGAAGGAAGTCGGTGAACTCGTACTGTCCGGGCCCGTAGACCATCAGGTTGGTCTGGTACCCGACCGGCGTCGAGAACGACGTCGCCGCGGCGAACGTGACCGCGAGCAGGAACGAAAACGGATCGGCGCCGAGTCTCGTCGCGGTATCGACGGCGATCGGCGCCATCAACACGATCGTCGCGACTGGGGTGATGACGTTCGAGAGAATTCCCGTCACGAGGTAACAGAGTAACAGGATCCCAGCGTGCGGCAGGAAGGATTCCGTCCCGCCCAGCGCCTCGGCGATGACTGCCGACCCGCCCGTCGCCTCGAGGGCGATCCCAAGCGGCAGGACACCCGCGAGGAGAAATACCACGTTCCAGGAGACCGCATCGTAGGCGTCGCTCGTCGAGAGACAGCCGGTGACGACCATGCAGAAGACGCCGGCGAGTGCCGAGATGACGATCGGCGCCAGTCCGAGCGCGGCCACGCCGATCACGCCCGCCATGATCGCCACCGCGAGTGGCGTTTTCGACGAGAGTGACGCCCGTTCGGTCGACTCGTCCGCGAGCAATCGGTCGAGCGTGTCCTCGTCGACGACGACCAGGTCTGTCCCGTCGGCGAAATACTCGATGGTTTCGGGGACGGTCTGGATCAACAGCAGGTCACCTGGTTCGAGACGCCGCTCGCCCAGATCGGTGCGGAGCAATTCGCCGTCTCGACGGATCGCGAGCACCGTCGTCCGGTAGACCTCCCGGAGGTGTGAGTCGGCCAGGCGCTCACCGGCGAACGACGACTCCGGCGAGACGACGGCCTTCGCGAGCACGTCGTCGCTCGCAGCCCCGTCGAACGTCTCATCCGTGACCGATCGGCGGAGCAGTTGTGAGAGTCCCTGTGTACCGACGAAACGATTGACCGCCTGCAGCGTTCCGTGAACCGTGAGGACGTCGTCCGCCTGAATCCGCGTTTCCGGGCTGACAGACGCGAACGAGACCACGCCGTCGGCACCTGCATCCGACGAAGCCGGCGTCACGTCGGAACGGTCCGTGGTGTCCCCGTCGCCTTCGCGACGGTCGACCGTGTGGGTGTCTCCTGCTATATTGGACGCCGTCGTTGAGTGTTCGATCGGTGGCTCGGTTGTGGCCGCTCCGCTCGTACTCTCCTCGTCGTACGTCAGTTCTGGGCCGTCCTCGCGTCGCAACTGGAGAATGCGAACCTTGGCCGTCGATCGTGATTCGAGCTCGCCCACGGTCGACCCGATGGCCGATGCGTCGGGGCGCACCCGAACCTGGGTGAGGTGATCCTGGAGGTCGAACTCGTCGACGAGGTCCCCTTCGACGGGCGCTCGCCCGGGTGTCAACCAGCGGCCGACCGTCATGAGGTAGGCGAGTCCGACCACGAGGATCACGACGCCCAGCGCGCTGAACTCGAACAACCCGATGGGGTCGCGGCCGACGAGTTCGACCGCGAACTCGCTCGCGAGCAGGTTGGTGGACGTCCCGATGAGCGTCAACGTGCCCCCGAGAATGGCCGCGTACGAGAGCGGGAGCAAGAGTTTCGAGGGCGACACTCCCGTCTTCTGTGCGAGTTCCGAGATCATCGGGATGAAGACGGCCACGATCGGTGTGTTGTTGACGAACCCCGCGAGCGGGCCGGCAGTCACGATGGTCGCAGCGAGTGCCCGCGTCTCGCTGCCGCGGGCGAACCGTGCGAGCGACAGGCCCAGCCGCTGGACGAGCCCCGTCCGCTGGATACCCGCACTCAGCATGTACATCGCGACGATGGTTATCGTCGCCGTGCTGGCGAAGCCGGAGATGGCGTCGCCGGCGGACACACCCGTCACCGGTTCGAGGACGGCGAGCGAGACCAGCACGCCGATCGCGGTCGCGTCGGTCGGGATGACTTCCGTGACGAACAGGATCAGTGTGACAGCGATCAGGGTAAAGACGACGAGGGCACCGGTCGAGAGAACGGGATCGGTCATCGGTCCGGACCCACCGATCGACGCCCCTCAACGTCCCGGGACGGCGTCGGGATCGGACGGGATTGCGGGCGCTTCGATTCTGGACGACGATCGAACGAACGCACAGGAGACGGTGCTCGCGGGTCCCCAAAACAGTTTGGATGCACGACTGTCGCCGAACCCGACCCGTCCGTTGGTCTCCGATCGGTCGCGCTTCGATCACCACGTCTCTTCACACTGGCAATCGAGTGAGCGGCGTGCCAAAATCGCCGCTTGTCTCGGCGAGGCTACCGCTGGACCGACCGACGTTCGATCCGGGAGCTGGCCCCGAGCTCCCGTCCGTAGGCAACCGTTACGGGCGCGGCCAACGGGCTGGGTGGGTTTCTGAACCTTCGAGCGACGTCGTCCAACCGACGTTCGACGGGACGAAGCCGTCATTACCGGGGACGGACGAGCGGAAAACCCGTATTTCGCGTGGAACGGTATCGTCCATTTATGGACACGTCTCGCCCGGGACGTGAGAGAGACATGACCCACTCACCACCCGGGCGAGACGGACAGCGACGGCGCAGGAATTCGTCGCGACGGCGCTTCCTGCAAGTGACTGCCGCAACCGGAGCGGTCGCGAGTCTCTCGGGCGTCAGCGTCGCGCAGGACGACGAGGACAACGAGACGGACGACAGCGACGGGAGCGACGAGCAATGGGGGGACGTCGTGACCGACGGACCGACGATCGGCCTCGAACTCGTCGGCGAGGGTTTCACTTCGCCTGTCGGATTCGAGGTCGCACCAGGTGACGACGACCGATACTTCGTCGTCGATCAACTCGGCCAGATCCACGTACTGGAAGGAGCCTCGAACGGCGACGGCGGTCCACTCCAGCGTCGGGACGAACCGTTCCTCGACGTGAGCGATCGGATGGTGGAGGTGAGTGGCGGCACGGGCGAGTTCGACGAGCGGGGGTTGCTCGGACTCGCGTTCCACCCGGACTTTCAGGAGAACGGACGGTTCTTCGTCCGGTACAGCGCGCCGCCGACCGATGACACGCCGGAGGACTACGACCACACGGCCGTCCTGGCGGAGTTCACTACCGCGGACGACGAGCACTCGACCGCGGACCCGGAGTCCGAAGAGAGACTGCTCGAAGTGCCGGAACCGCAGTTCAACCACAACGCCGGGGCCGTGCTCTTCGGGCCGGATGGCTACCTCTACGTTCCTCTGGGCGACGGGGGGAACGCCGACGACGTCGGCCTCGGTCACGTCGAGGACTGGTACGACGAGAACGACGGCGGGAACGCCCAGAACACGACGGACACCCTCCTCGGTGGAATCCACCGGATCGACGTCGACGCCGATGGCGACGGTGACCGGCCGTACGGCATCCCCGACGACAACCCGTTCGTCGAAAGCGACGCGGGGTTCGACGAGTACTACGCGTGGGGGCTGCGCAACCCGTGGCGCCTCTCCTTCGACAGCGAGGGGAACTTCTACGTCGCCGACGTGGGGCAGAACCTCTTCGAGGAAGTCAACATCGTCGAGAACGGCGGCAACTACGGCTGGAACGTCAAGGAGGGGATCGAGTGCTTCAGCACCGAGAACCCGGGCGAACCCGGCGAGGACTGTCCGAACGCGACACCCGAAGACGTCCGCGGCGGCGAGGACCTGCTCGACCCGGTGATCCAGTACCCACACCTCGTCGACGGCGAGTCGTTCGGGATCTCGATCACCGGCGGCTACGTCTACGAGGGCGAGGCCGCCTCGGAATTGCAGGACATGTACGTCTACGGCGACTGGAGCCGAGGGTTCGGGTCGCCTGACGGGTCACTGTTCGCCTCCCCGGTCGCAGAGTACGAACCGTCCGCCGACCGATCCGAGGACGATCTCTGGGAGATTCAAGAGCTCTCGGTCTCGGATGCGCCGAACGATCGGATCAACCGCTTCGTCCTCGCGTTCGGTCGCGACCACGACGACGAACTCTACGTCCTGACCACCGCGCGCTACACCGACGGCGAGACCGGCGAAGTCTGGCGCATCGTCCCCGAGGGTGAAGGCGAGACCATCGAACCGCACGAGGACGCGGTCGGGAGCGAAGAAGAAGCAGATGACGAGGACTCCGACGGCGAGGAAGACGACGAGATGGACGACGACGCAGCCGACGACGATGGAGGTGACAACGAAACCGACGACGAGTCCGTGGACGGTGCCGGAAACGAGACGGTAGACGGCGGGAACGAATCCGTGGACGACGGGACGGACAACGAATCGATCGAAGACAACGACGGCAACGAGTCGGCGGGTAACGAGTCCGGCGAGTGATCGAGTAGCAGCGGGGACCAACGGTTCGCTATCGTCCGGAGTGAACCCGACGTGGCGGAACCCTGGCCTCCGGGAGTATCGGTAGAGAGTCGGCTGTACGGATTCTTCCCGTGGTGAACGCCGTGAGCTGTCCTCCCGTCAGGCTGAACGTATCCCCAACTTCACTCGTCAACCGCTACCGTCCGAACGTTCCGCTCCGCACTCGCCTCACCACGTTCCTCGGCGACGACGTACTGCACTTCCACGAGGAACGCCGCGTCCGTCTCCTCGCTGATGGCCTCGTAGATCCGGTCACTGAGTTGCGGGTCCGGCCCGGGATCGAACCCCTTGACCACGACGATCACGCGCTCGACCGATCGGGCTGGGTAATCGTCGTCTAGTACGACCGTCACGTCGTCGTTCGTCACCTCGTTGTACTGCGGGTCGTCGAGGAGCTGCTCGACTTCGTCCTGGGCGGTCGCCTCGAGTTCCGTCGTCTGGAAGTCGTTCAGCGTCAATCCGGCGAGGGGTACCGCCAGCACCAACAGGCCGACCGCGAAGACGGCGATGTACCGCATCGTCGCCCCTCGGGTCGGCGCCACCTCGAAGAGGCCCTGGGGCCGGTAGCCGGCGACCCAGAGGGTCACCAGCGCCGCCAGGTTGATCGAGAGCAGGTTCACCGTGACGAGGATCAGGGCGCCGAGCGCGGCGCCGTTCATCCCCCAGGCGGTCGTGATGCCGACGGCCGCCGCGGGTGGGATGAGCGCGGCGGCGATCATCACGCCGACGATGGCCTCGGAGAACCCGCGGGTGAGACTCAGGATGCCGGCGACGCCGGCCCCCAGGGCGACCAGTACCGAGAACAGGTTCGGCGAGACGCGCTCTTCTAACTCCGCGACGAGGACGATGTCCACGCCGGCGGGCTCGAGACCGGCCAGACGAGCGAGCGTCGCGAGGCCGATAGAGGCGAAGACGACGACACTCACGCCGAGGGCCTGGTAGCGAAAGCCGCCGCGTCGAAGGGCGTCGTCGCCTGTGACGATACCGACGCTGGCCGCGAGCGATGGACCGAGTAAGGGCGCGATGACCATCGAGCCGACGACGACTGCCGGAGAGTCGGCCAGTAGCCCCGCTGTCGCGACCACGGCGCTGATCAACAGCATGACGAGGTAGATCGACAGCGCAGGTGTGAACTCGTCGGCCTTCGTCCGCAGCACCTGTCGGGACGTGCGCGCCCCGCCTGCACCGCTCCCGCTGTACTGGTCGCGGACCTCGTCGAACGCCTCGGAGACGACCGTCTCGGCGTTGACCACGACGACGTGGGCGTCTTCGAGGTCCACCTGCGCCAGATCGTCGAGCACCGGTTCGACCGCGTTCGTCGGGAGGGGAAACCGGACGACAGAACTGTACTGGGCCCCGCTGGTCTCGTCGCTCATGACGTAGTTGATTCCCGCATCGTCGAGGACGCTGAGGACGGCCCCGCGCCGCCCCTCGGGGATCGCGATTTCGACGTATCGCATCGTCTCCACCAACCACGAACCGATGGTTAGTACCACGTTGCGGCGGGTTCGATGGTCGAGACCGACGTGGATCAGGCGGCGACATGGTGCGCAAGCTGGAACCGGGTGCGTTCATCACGGCCGTCGTGTCCGACGGGAGGTCGACTCCCTGGCCGAATACAGGCCGACGAGCAGCGGGAGTGCGATCCGACCACGTTCATCGGGTCGCGAAATCGGACGTCGATCGGGCCAGGTTCGATAGTGATCGAGCCTGGTTCGACTGTGATCTGGCGTGATTCGACTGTGACCGAGCCTGGTTCGACTGTTCTGGCACGGACGTTCCGTAGAATAGACGATCCACAAACTCGAACGGCTCCTTCCAGACCGACACTAGCAGCCGGACGGATCGCACCGACACGCCACGAGGCTGGGATACTGACGGAGGGTCCTGACGTGTGGTATTTTGTACGAGCGGGTCGGATTCCGCGGTATGCCAGACGACGAAGCCGACACCGAGATCGAAGCGTCCGAGGAGACCGAACACGAAGGCGAGCGCGTGATGAATCGCGCTGACGGCGCCGCGATTCTGCGAGAGGTCGCCGCCGGCGTCGAGGACGGCGAGATCGCCATCGAGGGGGAGAACGGCTTCACGGCGACGATCCCGGACCGTTTCGAACTCGAGGTCGAGTACGAGGTCGCCGAGGGCGAGGCGGAACTCGAGGTCGAACTCGAGTGGTCGGTAGGGGACGGTGCGTCCATGTCGGCGGACGGCTGATTCGCCCGACCTCGGTTCGCCCGAGGGCTCAGACCCGAGCGCTCGACGAGTGCGGATAGGACGGTCGCGGCGGCCTGATTCCGGAAGGCCGGGTTCTTTCGGGTGTCGGCACGTCGTACCGGTATGGTGCGTGACCGATGCACGATTCCCGACGAGGACGGCGAACACCGTTCCGGATCGGGTGGCGTTCAGGTCGACGAGTCGATCGTCGCGGACGGTGGCGATACCGAGAGCAAGGCTCGTTTCGAACTCTACCGCGACGGCGTCGGCGAGTGGCGCTGGCGACTCGTCCACGACAACGGCAACATCATCGCCGACAGCGGCGAGGGCTACGACCGAAAAGACGGAGCCAGGAGGGGTCTAGAGAGTGTGAAGCGAAACGCGCCGGGCGCGCGGGTCGTCCTGACCGACTCGTGAAAGACTGCTGATTCGTGAACGGACCGTTGACCCGTGAAAGGACCGGTATCCGCCGCCTGGTCGGAAATATCACGAAACGACATATAACGGTAATTATTTATCCGGACGCGGGCGAACGCCAGAACGAGCGTGAGCCAGCCCGCGACCGCCGAGAACCGTCTGGACGAGGGTGACGAGGCGCTGGCCCGGCTGTTCGGCCACCCGATCACGATCAACGAGGTCCACGCCGCGCTCCTCGGAACGGTCGGAGTGTTGATCGGCTACAGTGTTCCGGTGCTCGGTCCACTTCTGCCGCTGTACGCCGTCCTCGGTCGACCGCGATTCCACGCGCTGGCGCACGATCACGCCGACTACTCGCGATCGATCGGCCTCCGGACGGTCCGCCACGAGCCCTGGTGGGCCCTCGCCAGTTACGTCCCGCTGTATTTCGTCGGCGTGTGGCTGTGACCGGCGGCCGAGGGTGGCGAAGACCTATGTGCCGGTACTGGCAATCGGAGTATATGGACGAGTTGTGGTACGAGGACTTCCGCGTCGGGGAGACGTACGAGTTCGACCCGGTCCGCGTCGACGAAGACGACATCGTCGAGTTCGCAACGCGGTACGACCCGCTCTCGTTTCACACGGACGCCGGCGCCGCGAGCGAGTCGCGCTACGGCGGACTCATCGCCAGCGGGATCCAGACGATGGCGCTCTCACAGAGTCAGGTGGTCGACGGCCTCTACGGCCGATCGCACATCATCGGCAGTCTCGGGTTCGAGTCGGTCCGCTTTCCGCGCCCCGTCCGGCCGGGTGACAGACTGACGACCCACATCGAGGTACTCGACCGGCGTGTCTCCGAGAGCGATCCGTCCCGCGGCATCGTCACGACGGAGCGGACCGTCGTCGATGGGGCCGACGCGGTGGTCTTCGAGGCCGTCAACAACGTCCTCTTCGAGCGCCGGTCGACGAATTCGCCCCGGGACTGATCCGTCCCGACTCGCGCACCCGCCGAATCGACTTTGGATCCGCCGAACGGATCCGGTGTTTGTCGGACGACACTACCAGGAATGCCTGACGCTCACGTGCGTTGCGGGGAAACGTTACGTCTTTTGGCGTGCTAGCATACAACATGAAAAGGCGACAGTACATCGTCGCGACGAGTGGTACGACGCTCCTCGCGCTCGGCTCCGCCGGGGCGCAGGAGGGGTCCGGCGACGAGGAGAGCGACGAATCGGAGTGGCCACCGTTCGTTCCGGACGACTTCGAGCCCGATCCGTTCGAGTTCGAGGGCGAGGGGTCGGAGATTCGCGAGGGCATCGAGATCGACGGCGGCCTGACCGTCGTCCGGGCCGCGTACGATGGTCCCGAAATCGGCACCTTCATCGTCGAGTTCGTTCCCGAGGAGGGTGACGTCGGCGACCTCTTTCAGAACCAGCTCGAACCCTACGAGGGCGAGCGCGCGGCGGCGGTCGAGGCCGGGACGTACGTCGTCGACGTCGAGGCAGATGGCGAGTGGTCGCTCGCGGTCTACCAGCCGCGGGCAGAGTCGGGTAACTCGCCGCCGGTGGAAGTGTCGGGCGAGACCGATCGCGTCTTCGGCCCGTACGAGTTCGGCGGCACTCACGTTGCGACCGGGTCACACACCGGCGAGGGCAACTTCATCGTCGAAGTCGTTCCCATGGAGGTGGGCCAGTTCGGCGGGTTCAGCGAGCTGGTGTTCAACGAGATCGGCGCGGTCGATGGGATCGAGACGGCGTTCCAGTACGAGGGGATCGGCTGGGTCGGCGTGCGAGCGGACGGCGAGTGGACGCTCGCGATGGAGTGAGCACGCCGCTTTCGAATCGAGAACCAGACGCGAGCCGCGTCCGTGGCTCCTCGTCGATCTCGGCAGCGGGGCGGTCGTCGTCGCGGTCTCGTGGTGACCTCCAGACGCATCCGGGTCCGTTGATCAGCGCACCGTCGCCCAGAAGCGAAGCGTTTGCGGCACCAGCGCCGTCAGGTCCTGGCGATCGCTCACCGGCGGGCCGTCGTCGCCCTCGTCGTCAGACCCGGTGTCGTCGGCCGCTGTATCGTCGGAGCCGGTGTCGTCACCCTCGGGTTCGAGGACCCGACGTACGTCGAATCCCGCCGCTTCCGCCGCGTCGTGGAGTTCGCCCACCGCCCTGTCGAAGACGACCAGGTCCGACTCGTACGCGTCGTCGATCGTGATCGTTCGTCGGGGGTCAGCGTGGTAGCTCCGTCTGAATTGGCCCGTCTCAGGGTCGAAGCACTCGTAGACCGGGTGCGGCACGCTGAAGACCAGCACGCCGTCGGGTCGAAGCACCCGGTGGGCCTCCGACAGACACGCGTCGAGATTGGGAACCATCTGGAAGACCCAACCGGAGAACGCGGCGTCGAACGAATCGTCGGGCAGCGGCAGGGCCGTCACGTCGCCGCGGACGAACCGCGCGTCCACGCCGTAGTGGTTCCGAAGGTGTCGCGCGTGTTCGAGCTGCGCCGCGGAGAAGTCCACACCGACGACGGTGTCGGCGCCGTCAATCGCGGCGCCGACGCTCCCCTGCCCACCCCCGCAACCCAGTTCGACGACGTCGAGTCCCTCGACGGTCGGCAGGAGGTCGGGCTGGCTTCCGCCGGGCGCATCGTCGGCGAACGGATTCGGCGCCGGCGGGTGTTCGCCGTCGGCGGTGTTCGCGTTCCACAGCGCCTGGAAGTCGTCGCTCCACTCGTCCCAGAGCCGACGGTTCGCTGATCGGATCTCGTCCATGTGAACGTGTCTGAACGACAGGGGTTTAGAGTGGGGTGGTTCGATGGACCGTGTCCAGGCGATAGCGGTTGCTCCCGTCGCCGCTGGCCAGCGAGCGGGTCGTCGAACGCCGCGTCGTGTTCGGCGATCCGTATGTGACGGGCCGTCTGCCATCGTGATGTGATACGAGCGATTGGTCTCACCCCGGACGGCCGAGGGTACTTCCTTCGAGTGGGTGGCCACCTGCCGTGGTTCGGCTGGATCGAAGAAGTGGACTGACGAAGAAGACCCTGTGATCCCCGGCCACGTGGGAGATCGTCTCGACGATACCGGTATCACCGATGCAACTTCCCGACGGGCGTGTCCGCGAGCGCTTATGAGGGTCTCGCGGCTACTCCTGGTACGGTTATCCGGCATGTCTCAACAGAAATCAGACTACGCACCCGAGACGGATATCGACGCTTCGCTCGACGACCTTCCGGCCGACGAAACGATCGAGGAGACCGTCGACACCCTCGAATCGAACGGTTTCGACGTGGTAGTCGTCGACTCGGCCGAACACGCCCTGGAGGCGATACAGTCACACGTCCCCCATGGCGCAACGGTAATGAACGGTCACTCGACGACGCTCGAAGAGATCGGCTTCGTCGAGTACCTCTCCGAGGGCGACCACGAGTGGGAGAGCCTCCCCGACGAGATCTGGAGTATCGAGGACGACGCCGAGCGCCAGGCGGCTCGGCGCGCGTCGCAGACGGCCGACTACTTCCTCGGCGGTATCAACGCGATCGCGGAAACGGGTGAACTCGTCGCCGCCGACCGCTCGGGCAGTCGGATCGGCGCCTACCCCTTCGCCGCGAGCAACGTCGTCATCGTCAGCGGCGTGAACAAGATCGTCCCGACGCTGGACGATGCCCTCGACCGCCTCGAGTCGGTGGCCTATCCGCTCGAAAACGAACGCGCCAAGGAAACCTACGGTGTCGACTCGGCGATGGCCAAACAGCTCATCTTCCGACAGGAACTCGAGGAGGGGCGGACGACCGTCGTGCTGATCCGCGCCCAACTCGGGTACTAGATCACTCGAGTGGGGGCTCCGGCCACCGCCTGCGGATGCCACCCGCGAAGAGCCGTTCTCGGTCTCGCTCGATTACAGAACGATCGACACGCAGTGTGCGAGCCCGGACTCAGATTGTTCTCCTGCTCGTTCGGACCGGATACGAGACGTGATCGGTCCGTCTCGTGAACTGATCCTCCACCATTTGTTTTCAGTTCCGGAGTATCGAGTTCGAACGGACGTATCACCAGAAGACGCACACGCCTTCGTCGGCCCGAGTGCGGGACGGGCATTTTGGTCCCGTCTCCATTCTTTCCACTCGGCTCCGACAGCCGCCACAATCTGGTCGGTAAATTCATACGTTATGGGCTAACTTTCTTTGCTATTGCGAGGTCACGATGGCTTTCATTTCGAATATTACAAACTGGCTGAAACGGTTGGGGGGATCGATTCCGGTTTCGGTGTGTGCGCGGCACGGATCGGCACTATCCGGAGCTGATCGTCGTGGATAGACCGGTCCACACCTCCGGCCCGGTCGTTCTGATGGCGGCTGTCGTCGCATTGTTGCTGTTTTCCTCACTGGTCGTGGTCGGCGTCGGTGGGAGCGAACCGTCCTCGACGCAATCTGTCGGAACGCTCGAACAGTCGGCGTCCATCTCACCGGACGACACCCAGACGTTCGCTCCCGGTGGAACGTACCCAGTCGTCGATGGGGCCCAGCGGGTGCAAGCGAACGGGACCGTCGACGAGTCCGAACCACCAAACGCTTCCGTCGATCTCGGCGTTCCGAAGCCACCGACGGGATACTGGCCCGACGAACGGTTCGATACAGCGAACACCGGCGCTGCAGAGAATGCGACGCCACCGAGACCGATCGATTCCGGGTGGCGCTTCGACGTAGAACGCCGTGACGGCAATGGATCGATGCCGGTCGAGACGGCCCTCGGAACTGACGACGTGGTGGTCGCCGGAGTGGGCCACACCGAGGGCGAAGAAGTCTACGATGGATCGATCGTCTTCGGCATCGACCGCGAGACCGGTGAGACTCGATGGGAGTCGATCGATCGCGGTTCCAGTGAGCGACATGTAACTGACATCCAGATAACTGGTGACACCGCAGTCATCGTCTATGTCGAACCAACCAACGCGTCCAACCGCGAACTTGTTGGACTTGACGTAGAAACCGGGGAGAAGCGCTGGCAGAAGGAACGAATTGAATTCACAAGATGGGGCGTTACGGCCCTTAATGAGACGGTTTACTTCCAGACGAGGTCTTCCGTTCACGCTCTCGACACGGAGACCGGTGAGACCGAGTGGACTGCAGCCCCGGAGGAAGAACGAGCCACGTTTTCTGCCACAAACGGGCCTCTTGCCCTCACCAACGACACAGTCTTCTCCGTGGCTGACTGTGAGGTTCCGGAATCGGGCACGCAAACCGGGTGCGCAGTCGCAGTCGATAGAGCGACCGGAACCGTTCGATGGGTCGAGGTCACAACCCACCGGTTCATGTCACGTTCCGACCCACCGATTCCGGTCGTTGCCGACGGATCTCTATACGTCTCAGTCGACTACTCTGCAGACACCGACATCGTCCAATTCGACGCGGTGACCGGTGAGGTACTTGCCAACGAAACTTTCAATTCCGGAGATTCGGCGGCTAAACAGGCCGTCACTTCTTCCCGGTTGATCACCAACGAGGGCGTGTACTCGCGGACAGGGTTCAATCAAACAGCCTCCCTGCCGTTCGACGCGCAACCGCTCGTCGTGGGCGACGTTGCCATCGGCGTCGCGGGAGGCGAGGTTGCCGCCCACGACCTGTCCTCTGGGAAGCGCATCGAGTCGGTCGCTCACGAGAGCGGCGGGACGCCGGACAGAATCACCGCGGTCGCGAACGGGACCGTCGTGACCGTCGACGACGGGCAAAACGCGTCGGTGCTGACTTTCGACGGACCGACCGAATCCGGCTTCGATGTCGACCCGGAAATGCCCGCGATAGACGAGCCGGCGACGTTCGAAGCCACCGTCGATGCCACCACCTTCGGCTGGGACTTCGACGACGACGGCGAGGTGGACGCGTACGGGGAGACAGTCGAGCACACGTTCGAGCGATCGGGGACGCGAGACGTCTCGATCGTCACCGATCCCGACGGCGCGGACTCACAGCGGTACGTCGAGTCCGTGACGGTCACCGAACCGGTCGTGGCATCCCTCGAACCGGACGAGCGGTATCCCGAATCCACGCCGACGACGGTCACGGTCTCCGCGGCGAACAGCTCCGGGACGGGCGATCTCGAGTTCGAGTGGACCGACGGGAGCGGCGAGGCCCTCGATTGTGGCGAAACCTGCGACGTGGCCGTCGAAGACGACCAGCCGGTCGAGGTGTCCGTCACTGCCACGGATCAGGTCGGCGAGACCGACACGACGAGCGTCGAGATCGTCCCCGTCGACGTGGGTATCGGGTTGACGGTCGATGGGACGCCGCAAGCTGATCTCTACTTCGACGAGGACGTTCTCGTCGAGGAGACAGTATCCGTCGAGGCTGGTGGTACAGCGACTCTGGACGCCCTCGAGGTCGATGGCGTGGGAGCGGCGACCGGAGACGACTCGGTCCAGTTCGCCCAGCGCGGCGAGGCGACGATCACGGCCACCCTCGACGTCGACGGAGTCGACGAACCCGTCACTCGGACCGTTACGCTTCGCGTCCACGAGTACCAGACGGAGACGGATCGCATAGAGTACGAAGCGGACAGTCGCAAGACCAGAGTCGGGGTAGCGACTATGCAGCCCGACGTCGAACTCCTGATTCGAAACATCGAACAGCGGGTCGGCGATCTACCGGCATCGATCGATTTCGACGCAGTAGAAGACGCCAGCGACGTGGTCGATTCCCCGGTCGATCGTTCCGGGTACGCCGACCATCCGGATCGAGTCGTCATCGAAACGGCTCGTGGGTCGGGGTCGTCCGGAAATCCGGGCGCATTGAGCACGACGGAACACGAGCTCGTCCACCTGGCCCAGTTCGAAATGGACATGGAGCCTGACGGCGACTGGAACTACCTCCTGGAAGGTCACGCCACGTTCGAAGCATCGACGAGACAACCGTACTCGATATACGACGAGAGACTCGACAGAACCGATCTTCTCGATTGGGGGATGTCCGGTAGAGAGTACGACCACGCGAGCGATTTCGTCAGCGCATTCTACGCCGAGTACGGCCGGCAAACGTTTCTGGACCTTGTCGAAAACACCGACGACGGTGACGACATGCGTAGCCGGTTCGCTTCGACAACGGGCGAATCGTTCGACGACTTCTACGACCGCTGGGAAGGAACCGACGACGATCCCGGGCGCGACAGGCAAGACGTCACTCATCGCGTGTCGTTCCACTACGCCGACGGTCGACTAGTCGCAGACGGGGATCTCCCAACGATCGGCCCGAGCATGGTCGATGTCGAATGGGACATTACCGGCGACGGGACGTTCAATTTGAGTGGTCACACTGTCGACTGGGCTCCGACCGAGTCTGGCGAATACGCCGTGACCGTGGCTTACGAGTCTGGAGATTCACGGATCGAACAGACCCAGCGGTTCCACGTCGGCCCGGACGACGTTCCCGATGGAGAGTTCATCGTTACTGGACTCAGTGCATCTGACCCTGTGACCGAGGGTGATACACTATCCGTCGAGGCGGCGGTCGATAACACCGAGGACGTGAGCGCGACCCAGACGATCGAGCTCGTCTCGGGCGACGGCTCGGTTCTCGACGAAACGTCGCTCTCGCTCGACGAGAACGAGTCCGACACCGTCTCGTTCGAGTGGGATACCGAGCGAGGCGATGCGGGAACGCACGCCCTCCAGGTCCGGAGCGACGACGACGTTTCGAGTCTGTCGGTCGAGGTACGATCCCTCACGATCGAACCGGCGCTCGACGTCTCCGACGCGACGCCCTACAACACGGAGACGGTCACGCTCGACGCCTCTGAGGCGACGGCGTTCGTGGACGGGACCGAAGTCGCAATCGACGCCTTCCGCTGGGATCTCGGGGACGGAACCACCGAGACGACGGACGACCCGGTCCTGGAACACCGGTTCGATGACGCGGGAACCTACAACGTGTCCGTCGAATTCGTCGTCGGCAACGCGAGCGAAACGTACGAGAAAACGGTAGCCGTCGAACACGACGACAGGCCACCGACGATAACCGACCTCGAGGTCGAGGAGTCTCGGACGAACGACTCCGCGACGGTCCGGGCAACGGTCGAACCCACGGGCGCCGCCTTGGCGTCGGTCGAACTCGGTCTCAACGCGACGTTCGCGCCATACACCGAGACCGTCTCGGTGGACGACGTCGATCCGGGGACCGTCGAAGCGACGATCCACGCAGACGCCCTCGTCGCCGACGGGAACTACACCGCCTTCGTCGAAGCTGTCGACGAGCACGGGAACGTCGCCGACCGTGATGACGGTCGGGTCGACGTCGATACGACGCCGCCCAAACCGCGCGCGACCGTCGAGGATCTCGGCCAGGACGTCGCGACCCTCACCCTCGAGGCGGACGAACCGCTCGACCTGACCGACCTCGAGATCGTCGCCGAGGGGGCGGAATCGGTCGATCGGACGCCGTCCAGTTATCCGACTCGCCTCGAAGATCCGGCGGACGAACTCACGATCGAGTTCGAGGGCGGGCTGGTCGATGGCGTCAACACGACTTACTCCGTTTCGGGAACGGTCGTCGACGACGCGGGGAACGGCGGACCGACGGCGCTCGAATCCACGATCTCGGGCTACGAGATCGAAAACGGGACTGCGTCGCTGGTCTCGGAGGGCGGCGGGTACGAGATCGATCTCGCGGTCAACGCCTCCGCGATCGGCAACGACACCGTTCGCCAGGCCGTCCTCACGGAAAGCGACGAACCGCCGGCCTCGACGACCCTCGATTCCCGGTTCGTCGCCGACGGCTACCTGAACGTCGTCGACGACGGCCTGACCGACGCCGAACTCGAGAACGCGACGCTACTGGTATCCCTTTCGGATCTTGATCCGGAACTCACCGACGATTTCGATCCTGCGGATCTCGTCGTTATTCGATCACCCGACGGCGAACCCGAATACCAGCCGATCTCGACCGACTACACGGGCGCCAGCAACGAACTGGTCGCCACTGTGGACGGGTTCAGTCAGTTCGCCGTCGCTGGTGTCGACGAGACGCCACCGATCGTCGAGAACGTGACCGTCGACCCCGGAACCGACATCGAACCGGGGGACGGTCCGGTCACCGTCTCGTTCGAGTACTCGCCGTCGATCACTCCAATCGACGTCGAAGCGTCGGTACTCGCAATCGAGGGCGCCGACGAGGGGATCGATCGGCACCTGACCGACGACCGCGCCCGCGTCGACCTTTCGGCGCTCGAAGACGGTGATTCCGTCACCGTGACGCTCACCCTCGTCGACACCGCCGGCAACGAGGTGACGGCCGAGGAGTCGATCACCGTCGGCGGAGCAGGCGGGGGACTTCCGCCTCTTCCCCCCGGCGGCGACGATCCGGGCGAGGACGAAGACGACGGTACCGACGAAGAGGTTGGCGACGAGGACAACGAGTCGCCTGACGACACCTCGGGAGACGGGTCCGACGGTGGTACTGATAGTGAAGGTGATGCCGACAGGAGCGACCGGATAGACTCATCGGGCGGCGAGGATTCTGTTCCCGGTTTCGGGGCTGCGGCAACCGTCGTAGCGCTATGTGTCACGGTCGCCCTGGCACAGCGTCGATACCGGACGTAGTTCCGTTCGTCCATCGACAGCCCGGTTTTCCCCGTCTACCGTCCGAAACAATTAGACACGCATCGCGGCGTCGACTGTCCAATCGAACGCCCGTCCGCTCGACGATACGCCAAATCACTCAGATGGATACGGCTGCCTTACGTCCGGTGGACGATATCCCCGCCGACCATCGTCATATCGACCGAGACGTCGACGATGTCGTCTGCGGCACATCGTAGGTAGTCGGTGTCGAGGACGGCGAGATCGGCCAGTTTCCCGGGTTCGATCGAGCCGATCTCGTCCTCCCAGTGCATCGCGTACGCGCTGCCGATCGTCCACAGCCGGAGCGCCTCCTCGCGGGAGATGGCCTGATCCGCGCCGAGGGTGCCGGCGCCGACCGTTTGCCTCGTGACCATCCACCAGAGCGACTCGAACGGCCGCCAGGGGACGACGTTCGCGTCCGTTCCGCCGGCGACCGCGACGCCGGCATCGAGCAGGTCACGGATCGGAATCGCGTAGTTGCCGCGGTCGTCGCCCCACCACTCGAGCTGGTTGAAGCCGAGCCGAGTCGGGTGGTTCTGGACGGTCGCGACGACGTCTAACGCCGCCATCTGCTCCATACTCCACTCCGTCGGGAGGAAATTGTGCATCACCGCCCACCGGAGGTCACCGACGTCGACCGATTCGTCGACGGCCGCGTACTCCTCCATCACGAGGTCGATCGCGCGGTCGCCCACGGCGTGGGTCTGCACCTGGAAGCCCCGATCGGCCGCGAGCTCGAGCATCTCGCGGTACTCGTCGCGCCCGCCGGGCGGGAGGATCAGGTGGCCTCGATAGGTCGGGTCCTCCTGGACGCCGTCGACGATCTCGTACGGCTCGTGCAACGCCGCGCCTTCCACCCCGCCGTCGATCAGGTACTTCATCCCGCCGACCTTCAGCATGCCGTCGCCGAAGCCCCGGGCGTAGTGGCTCGTCGCCGCGTCGACGTCGTCGATGGAGTGAACGCGGGCGAGCATGTCGGTGCGGACAGTCGGGGTCCCGGTCGTCCGGAACTCCATGTACGCGCGCATGTCGGCGATCGACAGCCCTGGTTCGAGGGCCGCGGTGACGCCGCGGGCGTTGAGTTCTCCCATCGCGCGCGGGATGGCGGCCTTTCGCTCCTCGCGCGTCGGCTCCGGGATGAGCCCTTCGACGAGATCGCGGGCCGTCTCCAGCAGGACGCCGGTCGGCTCGCCGGTGTCGGGATCCCGGACGATCGTCCCGCCCGCTGGGTCGTCCGTGCTCGCGTCGATGCCGGCCAGGTCGAGCGCGGCGCTGTTCACCGTACAGACGTGCCCGCCGCGGGGGACGAAGACAGGGTTGTCCGGCGAGACGGGATCCAGGTCGTCACGGGTCGGGAGGCGCTTCTCGTCGAGCTGCCCCTCGTGCCAGCTCGAGGAGGTCTGGACCCACTCGCCTGCCGGCGTCTCCTGGGCCTCGGCCTCGACGACGGCGATCACGTCGGCCACGCTCCGCGCGTCGAAGAGATCCGCTTTCGCGAGGTCCAGCCCGACCGACAGCATGTGCAGGTGCGAGTCGACCAGCCCGGGGACGACCGTGCGCCCGCCGAGATCGATCTCTTCGGTGTTCGGTCCCGCGAGCCGCTTTACGTCCCCGCGGCCGCCGACGGCGACGAACCGGCCGTCGCGGATCGCGACGCCATCGGCGACCGAGAACGCGTCGTCGACGGTGAGGATCTGCCCGTTGAAGAGTACCGTGTCCGCGAACCGGGCGTTCCCGGCGACGGTCCTGCGCCGTTCGTCAGTTGGGGTAGGATCGTCCGTTGTCTCACGCCGGGCCGCGGCCGAGTTGGTTCCGAGTATGCCCAGGCCGGCACCCGTCGCGGCCATGAACGTCCGCCGCTTGCTGTGCAGTTCGACGCCGAGTTCTTCGAATTGGGAATCTCCATCGGTCATGGTACGTGGGGCGCTACCACACACCATTACATAAAACTAGGTGACAGTCTGGATCATTCGTAATTCATTAACTGAATACTGCCTATTATTTTGGAAAGTTCGAACGGATGATCGATTCCGCAGGGACCGGCGACCGACGGTGTTCGAGCACGCGTCGGCGATCAAACGGGTGCGACGCTCGGTTCGGCAACCGAGCGCAGGCCGGAGCGCCGTTCACGTCGAAGACGTGCTGGCGCGCACCGAGATGCTCTTCACACCGTACTTCTGACACGCGTTCGCCGCTCGGTCGGAGACGAACTCGTACCGCGTGTTCTCGGTGACTTCCTGTACCTCGAATCCGGCGGCTTCGACGAGCGAGGTGTAGCTGTCGACCTGTTCGGCCCCGCCGATGCAGGCCGCCCAGAGATCCGCGTCGGCTTTGACGCTCTCGGGCAGCTGTCGGTCGCTGACGATGTCCGCGAGCACTATCTGCCCGCCCGGCCGAAGGACACGACGTGCCTCCTCGAACACCCGTGCTTTCTCCGCGGAGAGGTTGATGACGCCGTTCGAGATCACGACGTCGAACGGTGCATCCTCGAAGGGCAGGTCCTCGATGTATCCCTCTCGGAAGCTGACGTTGTGAAAGCCGTTCCGCACCGCCAGATCGGTGGCCTGCTCGACCTGTTCGGGCGGTGGGAGGCCTACTCGCGGGTTACCTCGCCCAGCGAAACGCTCGGAAGCCTGCGAGTGCGGGTATCGGTGCGGGGATACTCGGTGGCGTACCGGCGTACGTCTGGCTGTCATCCCAGTTAATTCGGACGGCCACGGCGTGGCCATCGCCGTTCGGTGTCGTCGCCATATTTTTGATCTCGATTCCGGTACTCCTCGTCGTTGCCGCGTTACCGGGTTGGATTGGCGGCATCGTCGGTGGGTGGGCGACCACGACGTTCGGGAGCCCGCGAGCCGCTGCCAGTCGGCGATACTCGTCGGAGGTACGCGCACAACCCCACTACGGCTCGCTCGACCGATCGTCAGGGGATGAACGCAGAACGGAGATGCCGGATGGCTGCCGACGTTGTACGGAAGGACGCTGAGGGACTGGACGCGAGCCGGGTATTTGAAGGCTCGCCGATGCTCGGTCTCTCTGGGCTGGTGTTTCGATCCATCTCAGTTGGTGAGATCGAAAGCGACACCTGGGTTTCGACGAATGGACTCCGCCAATTTTCCGTTCGATGGCAAATTGGCGTTGGAACGGCGGCGTGTGGCTTCAGATAATTAATTCCTCGAACGTCCAATAATTATAATAACTAGTACCACGTAGCTCCCGCTGGAAGCCAGCGTCTCCGTCGGTCGCAGGGGACTTCGCAGCAAAAGTCCCGGGTGGTAAGGACACCCGAGACGCTTGGCTTCCAAACCCTGTAACGGGGTTTTGGTTGCCATGTTACGGAACACACCACTACGACAAAAAGGTCTCGCCCGCTCTCGGTTTCGAGAGTCGAATCGCTCTCCGTCGTTTACTTTCGAAATCGGGGATTGGAGAGCGCACATGATCGACCTCCCCGTGCGACTCGATCGAGGTGTTCACGCGTGAAATCGATCGGAAGCTCGGGCGCCGGGTCTCCCGAGACGCCTCGGAACGAAGAGTGCTACCGGTGTGATCGCGCCGTGGCGCCGGCGTTCCTCTTCAAGGTCTCCGTCGAGCCGTCGTCCGGCCTGTCGAAGAAGTACGGGAACTCCGTCCGGTACTGCTGTGAACACTGCGCCGCCGCGATGAATCTCTCCGACTTCTCGCATCAGTGGACACAGCAGTTAGATCGGGGCTAGGTGGGGCGGACCGTACCTTTGGGCTGTCAGCGTTCCGGTATGGATTGTTTTACGTACATCCGCACGAAGCACTCTGGGTAGAATCCGACCACCTTTCCTTCGAAGAGCGACCGAACGCTTATCCACCGGCCGCCGTAGAACATCGCATGAGTACGGAGGTGCGCCGCGAAATCCGCCTCATCGAGGATGACGATCGCGACGATGTGAGCGAGAAAGTAGCCGTCGAGAAAGCCGCTCTCTACTCGGTCATCCGAGCGAAACAGCAGGGGATGAGCAACCGGCAAGTGGCGAAATTCGTCCCCTGGAGTCGCGAAACTGTCCGGAAACGGTGGAACGAATATGATACTGATGGAAAACATACCGAGGCCGTTGCCAACGTGGAGGCCACGATCGCATGGGGGCAGGCGGGTGGCATTCCGGCAACGACACGGGACACCCCACTATTACTGCGGTTCTCTCTCCTTTCGTCGAACCTTGCGGCCCACGGCCCACGCCAGCCAACAGCCGAGAGGAGTCGATATATAAAACGCGCGTGGCGCGTGGTTCGGCGTGAATCGCTCGAAGCGGGCGAACCATTTCGGCACGATCTGCGAAAAGCGGATGGCCGCAAAGCGTCGGTTCGATCTCGAACGGTCGAGCTGGCACGACGCCAGGTTCGGAAACGGAACACCGGTCGAGATCAAATCGACGATGATCGAACATGCCGACGGCCAGCCGGGAAACTTCAAGGTCTATCACGCCTACCACCGGAAACTCCGGCGGCACGACGGCTGGTACTGCTTCGTCGTCTACCGCCCGCACGGCCGCTCAGGCTGTACGATCCTTAAAGACAAGATGGTCAAAGCGGCGAATCTCCCGCTCCTCCGGTGGCACGGTGGCGGCGATCACCGTGATACGAAGCAGGCGAAGATCCCTATCGGCGACGTGTTCTGAACCGACGGCTATATGCTATCGGTAGGAAACGAAAACGATAGTGGCGCCCTCGGCGGGGGGACCGACCGAACGCGCCACGCCCCATGTCTTCGTCGGCGGGGGTCCGAAGCTATTGACGGTGATCGGATCGGACTGGTGCTACCCGCCAATATAGGCACTGTACCCGCGAAGAATAGGCGTTTTGGCCGATTACGGACATCGGTAAACCTAATGCCCGTTGGGTTCGGTTTATGAAAAATGCGGGCACCGTGGAGTACGATCTGGGTGGCAACCACAGACGGACATGCCCGCAGAGAGAAACATAACGTATTATGATAAAAGACTACCGGCACCTTTCATTCAGTGCGAGTTTCGACCGTCGTCTGGACGTCGAACCCGACGGCCTTCGTCGATAGCGTCTCGGCGATCTCCTGGCGCTGCTCGGCGGTCAGGTCCTCGCGCTCGATCACCTGGCGAGCCGCCCCGACGAGTTCGGGCACGTCCTCGCACGCCTGCGTGACGGCTTTCGTCTTGTTACAGCCGTAGTAGTCAGCCGCTCGTTCGATCACGTCCTTCCGATACGCGTAGTCTCCGTCGGTGCGGATTCGCATACTCGTACACACGAACTCCCGAATCCTAGTTTTTCGACTCACTCAACCCGGCCCACAGCCCATAATCGGGGTGTTTCTGTCAGGATGTCAGAGGAGTCTGCGAGCCGGTCGGCTCGATCGGCGCGAGATATGCACACGCCGAGCTGGCGCTCGTGTGCATATTCGGGAAACCGGTTTTGTCGACGTGCGACCCCAAGGACTCGCGGCCGATCGGCCTTCCAGGCGGCTCGGTGCGCCCGACCAACCACCGTTTCGTGTGCTTCAACTGGAGATCTGCGGAGGCAGGGCGGTGGCTGTGTAATTTTTAGGCTCTGTCCCCTTGGGGACACGCCCCAAGGGGGCTTTCGCGCGCAGCGCGAAACGACCCCGCAGGGGTTGCGGTGCGGTCGCGCTGATCGACGCGCCGGCGACCGGCTAAACACAAACATGGTTGTGATAGTCAGAACTGGATGAAAGTCTACTTGCTGAAAATAAGTGTTAGAATAGTGTTGCCACTACGCTGGCAATTTCAGCGGTCGGCGACGGCCCCAATGTAGCCGGTGTCGGTCCCGCCTTCAGGGGTCTGCCACTTCATAATAGCGCCACGGAGAACAGCTGGATCGTTCCCCGAGTGGCGCCACTTCTCGATCGCCTTCCGCGCGGCCTCCTGGACGGACTCGTACGAGCTGGATTTCAGCCACGATAGGATACCGTCGATTCGCAGCTGCTCCGGATCGCCGTCTTCGTCGAACTGAATCTCGGCGCCGTACTCGGCCACCCACTTCTGGAACGGCGAGACGTCGGCGACGTGCTCCGCCAGGTGCATGACCTGCTGGAGTCGGTCGGCCGTACTCTCGATGGCGTACTCGGCGCTCTCGACGAGCGCACGAATCTCCTCCTGGAACTTCCGCGCTCGGTACGAGACGTGGCCCTGATCGAGCGTCACGAGCTCACCGAGTTCCTGGATCGCGCGGTAGATCGTCGCCGGATGCTTCCCCAGGTCGTCGGCCAGGTCGTCGACGCGCTGGCCGCCGTCCGTCGCGATCGTGCCGGCGACCTCCTCGGCCGTGTCGCCCATCTCGCGGAGCGTCGTCACCAACAGGTGGTCGCTTTTCGCTTCGAGACCTGGCGTCGGGTCCTGGTAGATCTCGACCGGTTCCTCGCGCGTTTCGGCCGCGAAGTGGTCGTCTTCGACGTACACGCCGCTCCCGTCCGGGTTCAACGGAATGTCCTCCCACGCCAGGAAGTTCATCAGCGTCTCCTCGATCTCCTCGACGACTTCCTGGCGCTCGGCCCACGCCCACGACTCGCCGTCGTTGAACGACTTGTTTACGAGGACCTCCACCTTCGGATGGTACGACGGGTGATCCGAACTCACCGCGTTCGGATCGGCGAGCAGGTAGATCTCGAACTTTCGGCCGTAGGTGTGTCCGGGAAACAGTTCGCTCACCGCCGACGGCGGGAGAATAAGCCGGTTCTGGTGGTTCACGACCTCCTCGTTGTCGATATCGAGGGTCATCTTCACACCCTCGGTATCGGCCAGGTGGTGCGTGACCTTCTGCAGAACACCCGACTGCGCCATCCGCTCGGCCCATTCTCGGCGAGCGCGTACGTATCGCTCGTGCGCCCACTCGCGGCTGTACTCCGGGTGCGGCGGTTCTCGGAAGTACTCGCGATACACCGGTTCGCCGGCCTCCTCGAAGATCGCGTGGAAGAACTCGGGTAACAGTTCGAGCGATCGCTCGGGCGTCACGTTCGAGGGTTTGTACTCGACGTCGACTCCCTCGACCTCGCCAAACTGGTTCTCCCACGGGAGATTGACCGGTTCACCCGTCTCGAAGTGACGCATATCCGGGAATCGGGGTGAGATGTTGTACGTCGACTTCGACTCACCCGGACCGCGGCCGATTATGTCCCACTCGTATAACCGCGTCGCTTCGATCGGGTCGCTCTCGGCCGGCGCAAACCCGGATTTCGAATACTTGACGTAGATGTGCCAGGGCTCGCCGTCGACCTCGACGTCGAGATTCATCTCTCCCTCGAACGGCGGTCCGAGCATCACCTTCGACAGCGCCGTGTATGGCCCGCGGCCCCACTCGTCCCACTTCCAACGGCCGTGGCTCTCGTGCGGGGCGTCCGCGACCTGCGACATCGGTCACTCCTCCGCTGACCGCTTCGCCTCGATCAAGCCGGTCAGGACCGCCGTCGGGTTCCACCACGTCGCCGTCCCGCACCGGTGGCAGACGTGTTTGAACGACGTGAGACCTTCCGCGTCGAGCGTCACCGGATCGACGCCGATCTCCGCGTCGACGTCTTCCGGGCGCACCTGCTTGACGTGAACGCGCTGGCAGCCAGTGCAGATCGCGTCGACGGGGAAACCCTGGAGGCCCGACTCCGGACTCGCGAGCTCGGCGCTCAGGTCTCGATCGGCGTCGACGCTCACCGCCGCTCACCTCCGTAGTAGCGCCGATCGACGTTCCCGACAGCCTCTCGGATCTGCTCGTTCTCGACGTCTTTCCAACGGACGTCGGCCGTCGCCTCGATGAGTCGAATCGGGTCGTGGTCGATCGTGGCAACCAGTGTGTCCTGATGAACCTCGCAAAGCCAGTGTAGATCGAGGGACCAACGGTTACACCGGGTTCCATCGTCCGTGATCGCGTGGCACCGGTTTCCTGAGTGGCCGTATTCGGTATATCGGGTCGGTGCCGGTTTCGGGTCGTCTGTCCCGCCACCGAAGTCCGATAGAGTTGGCTCGTCACTCGACACGGCGACCACCCCGCGATTCGTCGACCGTCTCCGGATCGATCACGTGCGACCACGCCAGCTGCGCCACCTCCTGCTCGGACCGATCGGCGGCCACGTCGTACCACCGACCGCGGAGGAGTTCGTCGACGAGCGTCGCGGGCACGATCGCCCGCGCCAGGTTCGGCAGGCCCGGCCGCGGGACGTACACCGCGAGCAGGTACATCCCGGCGGCGTCGAGCAGCTGCTCGTGCGCCTGACGCTTGACGTAGAATCGGCCGCGCGTCGACCGGGAACCGTTGCTCGTCCGGACCTGGCAGGCCTTGATCTCGATCGGCGTCTCCGTCTCGACAACCACGATACCGTAGAAGGGCAGCGTCGTCGACGGCTCCAGGAGACCGGTCGTCACCGCGTCGTGCCAGGTGGCCGTTCGGTCGCCCACGTAGCCCAACGCGTCGATCTCCTGAATGAGGCTGGCCTCGATCGCGTCGCCACTAGCCTTCGGACTCTCGATCTCGCCGAGACTCGCGCGAGAACTCACAGCACATCACCCCGCGCTTTCCGGACCTCGCGAACGCAGTCGGGACACAGGCGGCTCGTCGCCGCGGTCGGCTCGCCGCAGCGCTCGCAGTCGTCGCGCTCGACGAGTCGGCTCATCGGCCAGACTCACCCCGTTCTGCCGCCTCGGCGAACGGATCACTCACGACCGTCGCGTTGCACTCGGTGTCGATCGAGTAGACCAGGGGGTCGCCGATTCGATTCTCGGCCGTGTTGATCGACCGGAACGAGACGTTTTCACCTCCGTCTGTAAGCGCAACAGGGACCCGGTCGGTGTCCTCCCGAACGAGTCTCGCGGGCGCGGCTAAATGGGATTCATTCGGGAACTCACTTTGTGCTAAGACTGCCTCGTCCGTGTCGACGGTGACCGACGCGAGGACCAGGCAACGGTCAAAGTACGACTCCTCGGCCCACACAGTCACGTTCGGACGGCCGTCCGTCGTCTCGTCCGGCCTGATTACGTCGGCTGCGTACGCTCCGGAGAGAGCTAACGCCACGATCGCGATCACAGCCGTGGCGGCCCTGGCTATGTCGCGGGCGTTCATCGGCGATCGCCTCCGTCACGATCAGCTCGACCCTCGCGCGCCTCGACACAGCACTCCCAGCTACAGTAGGACTCGCGAACCTCCGGGTTCTCCGGTTCGAGAACCGGTTCGTCACAGAGAGGATTGTAGCAAGTCGGCCGATCGGTCCCGCCGTCGGTGACGAGTTCGCGCTCGGTGGTCTCGATTGCCTTCCGAACATCACGGTCAGTCGCCTGCGTCGCCGGGTGGGCTATGGGCGTCCGACTCTCGACGTCGAACAGGCGACTCGCACGCACGAACTCGCCCGTCACCGGCGCTCACCTCCGTCGGTCGCGACCTGCCGGCAAAGAGCCTGAACCGTCGCGGGTAGTTCGTCGATCGGTTCGCCGAAACGCCCCGGCTCGTCGAGCGGATCGACGATCGAGACGGACCGGCCCGCAGCGCTACCGCGATCGATTCGACTCCGGGAATCGCACTCGTAGCACCGGTGGGCTCGGTCGCGATCGTCACCGTTCCCCCGGCGGAATTCCGGGGTGACGTGGCTTCCGCATTTGAGGCACCGATTCGGACGGTGATCGGGGTCGAATCGGTGCATTACGGATGACACCTCCCATCGTCGAGTGCTGGACAGTCGCGCGGTTCACGATCGATTTGGAGCCCGCAATAGGTGCAGATGGGTAGAGCGCGGTCTCTATCGACGATTTCACTCGTCGACATGAGACTCACCTCCCTGAATCGAGACGGTGACAGCGTCGGGGCGCGTTCCGGATTGGACTGCCCCCAATTTCCGAGGGAGCACCGTCAGGGTGCTATTCGCCTGAAAACCGACGAACTGAGGTCTCTCGACGGTGTGGATTTCCCCGGATAAAACGGTTAATTCCGAATGGACTCGCCGGGATTTGAACCCGGGGCCTCTCCCATGCCAAGGGAGTGATCTACCACTGATCTACGAGCCCGCCTTCGCAAGTCCGTGTTCCCGACGGGTATAGATAAACCCCTCGAAATACACGACGCGTGCGTGCGATTCGGTGGCGCGGCCGAGTGCGACTTACGCGGCCGAGCCGGGCGTCTTGGGCTCGGGTGCGTCGGGGTCGGTCTCTGCCGCTTCTTCGGACTCGGCTTTCGCCATGAGCTCCGAGAACTTCTCGGACTTCGAGACGAGGTCGTCGACGGTCTGGCTGTCGGGCGTCTCGTCGCGCGCTTCGAGGATGAACGTCGTGATGACGACCGTCTTGACCCACGGCCGGAGGAAGCCGAGGTAGCCGGTGAGGGCGATGCCGGCGACCATGATCCAGCCGGCGTACTCGAACGTGGGCGAGAGGTTCCCGAGGACGCTGGCGAGCGGCGTCAGGAGGAGCAGGCCGACGAAGGCGGCGACGTACATCCCGACGACGATGATGATCGTCGCCGTGAGGACGGGCTTCCAGGTCTTGCCGTAGAGGACGACGCCGTCGCGGGCCGCTCGCCAGTTGTTGGGTTCGTCGCTGAGGAAGATGTGCGCCAGGATCGCCTCGTCGATGTAGGAGGCGGCCATCGCGATCGCCCGCCGCAGGATCTCGATGATGTTCTTCAGCGCTGGGACGAACGAGACCCAGTTCGCGAGGGACGCTACCGCGCGGTTGAACTGCTTGATGACACCTTTCACGAGCTGGTCGACCGCGAAGAGCGCGCTGGCGGAGGCGAAGTTCTCCTTGACCTGCCCGATGCCGTAGGAGAGCTGGCTGTCCGGCGCCGCTCCCGTATCGAGGATGTGTGCGATGACGGCGATGTGGCCCGCGCTGACGAGATACAGGACGTACCGCCTGGCCAGTCGGACGACCCATGCGAAGAATCCGGCCGCCAGGAGCAGGCCGACGAGCGCGATCATGCCGGATATGGAGCCGCCGTCGACGAGGGTGAACAGCACCCAGGCGACCACGCCAAAGTAGAGCACGGCGAGTAGCCCGAACAGGGCCCCGACGCCCATCCTGAGCAGGACGAACGGGAGTGTCTTCGCGAACACACGAGTTCCTTTACCGAAATGTATTGCCATGATATACGACTGCCCATCGATGTATGATAAATTGTTCGATTGTACATACAATTCACAATGAAGTAAAAGATATAGATATGACCAACGCAAATACCGTAAGATGACTAATAATCGAACCGCCTGCAGTGGAGACGGTAATGCGCGTCCGGTCCCGCGATCCGGTCGAGCGCTGGTGTGATCGGTGCCGCGAGGACTTCGTGCCGGCTATCCGTATGCACCCAGAGTGCGCCTCCCGATGTGCCTTCTACCGGCTCCGGTGTGCAACCGCCACCGCTTGCGTCCGTCCGCCACCCAGACCGTCCGCCACTCGGTTCGTACACCGGAGCGGCTGTCACTCGGGCCGTGCGCCCTCGGCCCCTCCACCCCTCGATCGATACCTGTCGGGACGACGGACCTGGAATCGCGTCTGGGCGACAGCGTCGATCCCGTCTTCCCGAGTCGACACGCTTTTACCGGTTCTCGTCCGATATTCGGCGGGAATCGCACGGCCGCAAATCTGACCCGTCGCGTCACGGTGTCCACCTCGGACCCGATCTCTCGGCGCGACTCGAGATTGCGGAAGTGCGCCCGGCCAGTCGCCGGACTTTCGCGGTCAGTGTGGTTCCTATCCTCAGACAATGGCACGAATGCACACCCGCCGTCGCGGCTCGTCCGGTTCGGACAAGCCGACGGCAGACGACCCGCCGGAGTGGAGTGACGTGGACGAAGACGCGATCGAAGAGCGCGTCGTCGAGCTGGCCGAGCAGGGCCACGACCCCAGCCAGATCGGCATGAAACTGCGCGACGAGGGCGTCACCGGGACGCCGGTCCCGGACGTCTCCCTCGCGACGGGCAAGTCGATCACGGAGATCCTGGACGACAACGACGCGGCACCGGAGTTCCCGGAGGACCTGTACAACCTGATGGAGCGCGCAGTCCGCCTGCGCGAGCACATCCAGGAGAACCCGCAGGACCACCAGAACAAGCGGGCGCTACAGAACACGGAGTCGAAGGTACGCCGACTCGTCCAGTACTATAGCGGCGACGAAATTGCACCCGACTTCACGTACAGCTACGACGTCGCCGTCGAGATCGTAGAAGACTAGATGACGACGACGGGCCGTTCCACCGAGGCGACGCCGGCCACCCTCGACAGCGCCGGCTTCGTCCAGTTGCTCGCCCGCCCCGACGGCGACGCCCTCGCCGCTGCGGGCGTCCTCGCACGGGCGCTCGCCACCCGCGGGACGCCGTACCAGGTGAGCCTCGGTGAGCGCACCGAACGCGCCGATCGCGTCGCGACCGACGCGGACGCGGTGACGGTGGCCTTCGGACCGCTTCACGACGGCGACACGGACCAGTCGGACGGCCCGCGGACCGACGACGTCCCTTCCGATGCCGTCGTCGAAATCCTCGACCCGACGACCGGATCGTTGACGGGTCGGGCCGTCGCCCTTGTGGACGAACTCGCCGCCGAAGACGAACTCGACGTCGATCCGGATCCTGCGCTCGCGCTCGCTGGGACCATCGCGGCCGGCTACGGCGAACCCGATACCGAACTCGTCGCCGACGTGGTCGAGATCGCTCGCGAGACGGGTACCGTCGACCGACGACCCGGCGTGGCGATTCCGACCGACGACGTCGTCGACGGACTCGCTCACTCGACGCTCGTCCGCGCCGACTGGTCGGGTGACGCGGACGCCGTCGCCGACGCGATCGGCGACGCCGAGGGGCGACGGGTCGCCTCGCTCGTCGCGATCGACGCCATCGGACGCGACGGCGCCACGGACCGCGCCACGGAGACGCTCGACCGGATCGTCCACCCGGACGTGACACCGGCCGCCCCGCTCGAAACGGTGGGCGGCCTGGCCGACGTCCTCGCGGCGACGGCGCGCACGTCGCCCGCGGCGGCCATCGCGCTGGCCATCGGCCACGGCGGCCCCGAGGCTGCGCTCGACGCCTGGCGCGCCCACGGCGAGGCCGTCCACGCGGCGATCGACGCCGCCGAGACGGCGCGCCACGACGGCGTCTTCGTCCTGCGGCTGGGCGAGGACGCGCCCGAGACGGCGCGCACGGACGCCATCGAGTCCGTCGCAGAGCTCGTCGCCGCGACGAGCACGCCGGAGTCGCTGGTGTGCGTGGTCGGCGACGACCGCGTCGGGCTCGCTGCCACGGACGGCCCGGTCGAACCGGCCGCCGACGCGATCGCCGCGGCCCACGATCTCTCGTGGGACGCGGGTCACCGCGCAGCGACGATCCGGCTCGACGACGAGCCGACGGACGACGGCGACACCACCGGGACGACGATCGACGCGGACGCCGTGATCGAATCCGCACGGGGGCGAGTATGACGCGACGCGCCACCATCCGGACGGCTCACGCCGACCCGGAGACGGTCGCCGCTGCGCTGGCTCCCGACAACACCGACGAGATGGACACGCGCGTCGAGTCCGTCGTCGACGACGGGTCGACGAACGACGAGGGAGGAGCGGCCGATGCGACGACCGCCGGCGCCGACGAACGCGTCGTCGTCACGACGATCGAGCGCGAGTCGACGAGCGGACTCCAGTCCACCGTGGACGACACGCTCGTCAACCTCGCGGTCGCAGAGGCGGTGGCGACGGGCGCCCGGTCGGGAGACGCGGCCCGCGCGCAGACCGAGCGTTCGACGATGAACGGCGACGCGCCGGACGACGAGACGTCAGCGGATGCCGAGCGGACGAACGGCGACGCGCCGGATGAAAGCGCATCGACGGCCGGTTCGCAGCCAACCGACGAATCGACAGACGACCGAACGCAGACAGACACAACAGATACACCATGAGTGAACGATCAGTTTCACGCACGAAGCAAGAGAAGCGGTGGTACACCGTGCTCGCCCCGGAGATGTTCGACCGGGAGGAGCTCGGCGAGACCCCCGCGGACGAAGCCGAACAGGTATACGACCGAACGATCGAGACGACGCTCGGCGACCTCACGAACAACGCCAGCGAGAACAACACGAAGCTCACGTTCCGCATCACTGACGTCGGCAGCGACTCGGCCTACACCGAGTTCGTCGAACACTCCCTCACGCGGGACTACCTGCGTTCGCTGGTCCGCCGCGGTGCCTCGAAGGTAGAGGCGTACGTGACGGTCATGACGACCGACGACTACCGCGTGCAGGTCCAGCCGGTCGCGTTCACGACCAAGAAGGCCGACGCGAGCCAGGAGATGGCGATCCGGGAGGAGATGGTCGAGATGGTCGAGTCGGCCGCGGCCGACCGAACCTTCGAAGAGCTCGTCGACAGCATCGTCCAGGGCCGTCTCTCATCGGCGATCTACGGTGAGGCGAAGACGATCTACCCGCTCCGACGCGTCGAAGTCCAGAAGACGACGCTCGAGGCGCACCCCGACGAGGTGGCCGAAGAGGAGGCGACCGCCGTGGACCTCGACGAGAGCGACGTGGAAGCCGACGACTGACCCGTCGAGCGCCCGTTTCCGTTTTGCGAGCTGTCGTTCGTCAGTGACCGCGTCTCTGACGTGGGTCGGCGCACCGACCGGCTCCCGGCCGGTCCGTGCCCATCGACGAGCGTGCAGTCGAATTCTCCTGGGCGTCCCGATTCGGCCGGTCCCCGAAATCACTCGGTCACGACGATCGTCCCGACCATGCGGGCGCGTCCGTTGCCGTCCAGCTCGTGTGGAACGCAAAAGTACTGGTATCGGCCTGGAACCTCGATCGTGTGTTCGAAGGTGTCGCCGGTTCCGATGGCGCCGCCTTGCGAGTCGAACCAGGTCTCGCGCGCTGCGGACTCGGAGTCGTACCCGCCGGAGGCGAAATACTCGGCCGCGCCCTCGAACGAGCCGTCGTAGCCCGTGACGGTGTGGACGGAGCCGCTCGTGTTCTTCCAGACGATGGGGTCGCCGGCGCGCGTCTCGACGGTCGCGGGGGTGAACGCGTTGCGGTCCATCCCCACGTCGTACTCGTCCCCGAACAGGTGGTCCGCGGTGTCGGCGAGCGCGGTACAGCCCGACAGGGTGAGGGTGCCGAGTGAGCCCGCTCCGGCGAGGTACGCTCGGCGTCTCATACCCGCGACTTCGGCCGTGGGTCGTTTAACCGGCGCGGTTCGTCCCCGGACTGTGGGAATGGGCGCGGTATCCCTCGTTCGGGAGCGACACGGCCGAGCGATGGTGGCGGGCTCGCCGAGGGCGTTCGCGGCGAGACGGAACACGTAAGGTCGGTGCCGCGTCACGGAGACGTATGCGACCCCGGTTCGTCGGACGGCTCGGCGTCGCCGACGCCGTCACGATCGGGAACGCGGCGCTCGGGTTCCTCGCCGTCGTGTTCGCGTTCGTCGACGTCCGATTCGCCGCCCGACTGGTGTTGCTGGCTGCGGTCCTCGACGGTCTGGACGGCGTCCTCGCCCGGCGGTTCGGCGGAACGCCCGCTGGCCCGCACCTCGACTCGCTGGCCGACGTCGCCTCGTTCGCCGTCGCGCCGGCGACACTCTCGTTCGTCGTCGTCACGGACGGCTTCGACGTGGCGTCCACCGCCGTCTCCCCACGGCTGGTCGGGATCGGAGCGGTCAGTGCCACGTTCGTCGCGATGGCCGTGGCCAGGCTCGGCCTGTACACGGCGTACGACACCGACGCCGACTACACGGAGGGCGTCCAGACGACGCTCGCGGGGACGATCCTCGGTGCGGCGATCCTCGCCGGTATCGACGACCCGGTGGTCATTCTGGGGCTCACCATCGCCTTCTGTTACCTGATGGTGGCGACGATCCGCTATCCCGACCTGCAGGCCCGCGACGCGTTGTTGATGGGCATCGTCCACGTGCTCGCGGTCGCGATTCCGTCCGTTGCCGGTCGGTCGTTTCCCGTCGCCCTTCTGACGCTCGGCCTCGCGTACCTCCTCCTCGGACCGTGGCTCTACTGGCAGGGCGGACGGTTCGCCGCCCGGGTGTATGGAAACGCTTAGGGGGATTTGTACCCGAACGGCGGGTATGAAGGCGCCCAGCGATCGGCGGTCCGGAGACCGCGGGGAGGTGCGGGCATGAGCGACGGGGACGCCGACGAGGGGTCGGCGGACGAAGCGGTCCCCGACGTCGAGGAACTCGAGTCGACACTCGCGGCCGTTCGCGAGGCCGTCGACGCGCTCGAAACGGAGCTCGAGGCGGCCGAGACGGAACCCGACCTGGACGAGGTCGAGGCCACGCTCGACGACGTCCGGGCGGACCACGAGTCGATCGAGGTACCCGAGCCGCCGGACGAACCGGAGGACGAAGACGAAGAGGTCCCCGAGGACCCGTACGAAGCGGTCCGCGAGGAACGCGACGACCTCGGCGACGCCATAGACGACGTCGAGTCGGGGATCGAGGACCAGCGCGGCCCGTACGCCGAGGACGTCGTCGACGAGTACGGGAGCGCACGGAGCGACCTGTCGTCGACGCGTTGGACCGCGGAGGGCGTCGACCAGCTCCGGCCGGTCGTCGCCACTGCACGCGACGAGACGATAGCGGCGCTCGGTGCGGCCGACGAGGCGATCGCGCCGGTCGAGGAGTCCGCGTTCGACGTCTCGGACGTCGACCCGTCCGACGGGGCCGAAGACGAGGGCGACTCCACCGCCGCGAGCGACGATCCCGGCGCGGTGCGATCGGTCGTCGACGATCGGATCGAAGACGCCGTCGCCGACCTCGCGGCCACGGTCGAGGACGCCGAGGCCGAGATCGACGCCGCCGACCTCGACCCGGACGACGACGCTGGGACCATCGCGACGCTTCTCGAAATCGCCGACGACCTGCACGACGGAGTGGACGACGCGACTGCCTGGGACGACCTCGAGGTCCGCGAGCAGCTCCGTCGAGAGGGATTCTACGACGTTCTCGATCACGTCAAGGACTTCCCGCCGGAGTGGCACGCGCTCAAGGTCCACCAGCAGCAGGGCAACGTCGAGCAAATCTTGCTCGCGCTCGACTCGCTCGATTCGGACTACATGGAGGGCCACTGCTTCGAGGCGCTCGAACACCTGGCCGATCCCGCGGCGATCGACGCCATGGTCCAGCGGGCGAACCGCCGCGACGAACGGGCGATCCGGGTGCTGGGCGCGATCGGCGAATCCACGGAGGACGTCGTCGACACCCTCCTCGACTACGTCGACACCGGCGACGTCGCCATGCGTACCACGACGATGCGCGCCCTCGGACAGCTCGGCGCCGAGGCGGCCGTCCAGCCGATCGCCGACCAGCTGGCCGACGAGAACCCCACCGTTCGCAGTCGGGCGGCTCGCTCGCTGGGACTCATCGGCGATACACGGACCATCGCCCCGCTCGCGGACGTCCTCGCTGGTGACGAGACCGACTCCGTCCGTGCGAGCGCCGCGTGGGCGCTCCGACAGATCGGCACCGAAGACGCCCTCGAGGCGGTGACGCCGTACGCCGATGACCGTGTCTACCTCGTCCAGGCGGAAGCCGAACGCGCCCGGTAACGGGACGGGTCACCTGACGGGATCCGTCTCCCGAACGGAGCGCGTCTCCGCGCTATCGACGGTGTCGTTCTCTGTCCCCTCGTTCTCGCGTACGTTCCCGTCACGAACGCGTTCCAGTGTGCGTTCGCCGGCCCGCTGCATCGACCGTCGCCGTGTCGGTCTCGACTGCCGCAGTCGAAACTGATTGGGTGCTGGCCTGGAAGGTCCACAACGTGTCTCTCTCGACGGACGGACGCGTCACGCCGGTCACCGCCCTCGCGGTCGCCGTCCTGGCCGGGAGTATGAGCGCAATCCTGGTCCGCTGGAGCGCCGCGCCGTCGTCCGTCGCAGCGTTCTACCGGGTGCTCTTCACGACGGTTCTCGTCGCACCGATCGCCGTCCACTTTCACCGTGAGGAGTTCGGTCGTCTCTCGCGTCGTGATCTCGCGTTCGCCGCGCTCGCCGGTATCGCACTCGCCGTCCACTTTGCGTCCTGGTTCGAGAGCCTGAATTACACGAGCGTCGCGGCGAGCGTGACGCTGGTGCAGACCCAGCCGGTCTTCGTCGCGATCGGTGCGGGATTCCTCCTCGGCGAGCGGATCACGCGTCGGACGGTCGGCGGCATCGCCGTCGCGATCGGCGGGGCGGCGATCATGTCGTTCGGTGACGCCGGTCAGGCGCCGCTCGCGGACGCCACCGCCCTCGGAAATGCGCTCGCCATGGTCGGTGCGATCACCCTCGCCGGGTACGTCCTCGCCGGGCGATCGATCCGCCAGCGCGTCTCGTTGTTTCCATACGTCACCGTGGTCTACGCCGCCTGTTCGCTCACGCTGTTCGCACTCGTCGGCGCACAGGGTCACGAGTACGTGGCCTACCCGCCCGTCGAGTGGCTCCTCTTCGTGACGATGGCGGTCGTCCCGGGTATCCTGGGGCACACGTTGATCAACTGGACGCTCGAACACGTCGAATCCGTCGTCGTCAGCGTCGCCTGGCTCGGTGAACCGATCGGATCGACGGTGCTCGCACTCGCCTTGCTCGCCGAGGTGCCAGACGCGGTCACGCTCACCGGTGGTGCGGTCGTCCTCGTGGGAATCTACGTCACGTCACGTGGACGTGACGCGGGTACGTAACCGACGACCCTCTGATCGATTCTCGATCGAACGCGACTCGTACTGGTGGTTCCGCGTTCGCGGAAGAATTCGCTACCACGTGACGTCGGCGTTTGTATGCCGACACGCTCGGACCGATCGGACGATCGTAGTGCGAACGCGGTGATGTGGCGTCTGGCCCGGCGACGCTCGATCGCCCATCTCACTCCCGGCGCTGGTCCTGGAGTCGATTCTTGGCTTCGGTGCGGCGTTTCTCAGAGAATCGCGGCCGGTCGTCGCTGAAGTCGATCTCGACCTCGTCGATGGTTCGACGGTAGATGCTCGTGCGTCTCCCCTCCTCTGACAGCTGTCGGCCTTCGCACTCCAAGAGTCCGGCCTCGACGAGTTCCTCGATGCGGCGATAGCACGTCGCGATCGGGATCTCGATGTCGTCGCTCAGCGCCTGTGCGGACTTCGGTGTCTCTGCCGCACACAGGATCTCCGCGCTGTATTTGCTGCCGAGAGCGCCCAGCACGGACCGCGCTTCCTGGTTCCCCCCCTGCGGACTGTGTGACATCCTACGACAGTGTTGCAAATTATCAGGGTTGAATCTTGTGGTTACGGAGACCGTCACCGTCGAAGGAATCCCGTTTTCGCCGTCACATCGTCGTATTCGAACCGGAGCCGGACTGTTCGTCGTCCAGACCTGTCGGGTCGGGCACCACGGAATCAGGCCATTCGTGTCGGGACCCGCGTAATCTGATCCTCCGGGTCGATTCCCGCATCGGGTTTCCGTCCCGACGCTGGATCGAATCCCGTATCCAGCGGCCGCGTCTCGTCGTTCGCTGGGGGTGCTTCTGGGCTCCGACCCGCGTCAGCGGTAGACGTACGCGAGCCAGAGAGCCGTTACGAGCAGGCTGAGAAGGAGGACGCCCCAGCCGACGGCGTCGATGGGTAGCGTTGATCCGGTCTCGAGGACGGGTGCGTGTTCGACCATGTCCGATAGTGACGGGTGGGGCTCCTTAATCGTTCAGATCCGCGTCGGTGTCGCCGCGAACTCGCCACTCTGGGCCGTCGGAGCCGCGTGGCTTTTGCCGTCTCCGCTGCAACCCCTCGGCATGACACGGCTGGGTTTCGTCGTAAATCCGATCGCCGGGATGGGCGGTCGAGTCGGGCTCAAGGGGACCGATGGACTGCTAGACGAAGCGCGTGAGCGGGGCGCCGAGCCCCGTGCACCCGATCGAGCGCGCGAGGCGATCGCCGCGTTCGTCGAACGCGAACCGGATGCGACGGTCCTCACAGCGGGTGCGCCGATGGGCGCGGACGCCGTCCGCGCGGCGGGCGTCGAACCGACGGTCGTCCACGAACCCCCGACGTCGCCGACGGAGACGGGCGGGAGCGACACGCGCGAGACCGTCCGCGCGCTGCTCGATCGGGGCGTCGATCTCGTGCTGTTCGTCGGTGGTGACGGCACGGCCGTCGACGTCGCGACCGTCGTCGAGGAGGACGGCGGGGAGACGCCCGTCCTCGGCGTTCCCGCCGGCGTCAAGATCTACTCCGCCGTCTTCGGTGTCACGCCCGCGGATGCCGGACGCGTCGCGGCGACATACGACGACGTCGCCGCGCGGGAGGTCAACGACATCGACGAAGCGGCCTATCGCGAGGGGACGGTCCGGACGGAACTCAAAGCCGTCGTCCAGGTCCCCGTCACGCGGGCGGTCCAGTCCGGCAAGCAACTCGCCAGTGGGAGCGTCGAGACGCTCGCGGCCGGGTTCGCCCGCGGGATCGACCCCGACAGGACCTACGTCTTCGGTCCGGGCGGGACCGTCGGAGCGATCCAGGAGGAACTGGGCGCAGATTCCTCGCCGCTCGGGGTCGACGTGTGGCGCGACGGCGAGACGATCGCGCGTGACGCGGCCGAATCGGAGATCCTGGAGGCGATGGAACCGCCGGCGACCGTCGTCGTCTCACCCATCGGCGGACAGGGGTTCGTCTTCGGCCGCGGCAATCACCAGCTTTCGCCGGCCGTGTTGGGGCAGGCCGACGAGATCGACGTCGTCGCCTCCGGTGCGAAACTCGACGCGCTCGACGTCCTCCGTGTCGATACCGACGACCCCGACATCGACGAGTCTCTCAGGGGCTGGATGGACGTCAGAACGGGCCGATTTACGACGCGAATGATCAAAGTGGTGTGAACGCCCTGTCCTCCGTGTCGTCGCCCGGTGACGTGCTCAGTCGTGTGCGGTACAACGGTCCGACGCTCGTCGCCCGACCGCCGAGCCCTCTTCGGTACCGCAATCAGGTGTGTCCTGTTGCCGGGATCGAGCCCTCTTCGGCACCACGCTCGAGTGTGTTCTGTCGCCACGGCAGTCTGCTCACGGATCGTACCTGTCCCCGATGGTATCGTACCCGTCCCCGATGGGTTCCACCGTCTGTCGGTCCTCGATCACGACCTTATCCTCATCCTCATAAACTGGAGTGAATATAAGGATGTAGGGGTAGGGTTAAGGACGGTGCCGTGCAAGCTCTCCGCATGAAGACGCGAAAGGTCCAGCGTCTCGGTCCGTCGACGCTGGCGATGACGTTGCCGGCGGAGTGGGCGAGCGCACAGGGCGTCGAAAAGGGTGACGAGGTCTCGTTGCGCACGGGGTCGAACGGGACGCTGACCGTGATGCCCGAGTCGGCACACGTCGAAGAGAGCGAGGCGATCGTCCACGCTGACGAACTGGACGCGACGGCTGTCGAGCGGGCGATCGTCGCCCAGTACGCGCTCGGACGTCGGGTGATTCACGTCGAGCGGGAGGACGGCGCGCTCGATTCCGACATCATCAACGCGGTTTATCTGGCGGAGACGCAGCTGATGGGCCTCGGCGTCATCGAGGAGACGCCGGAGAGCATCGCGATTCGGTGTTCCGTCGATCCGGCCGACTTCACGCTCGACAACCTGCTCACTCGACTCGAGCGGACCGGGCGAACCATGCGCGGCGAGGCGATCAAGGCGCTCGCTCACGGCAATCCCGACCTCGCAGAGCGTGCGTTGAACCGGGAGCGCCAGGCGAACAAGATCTTCGTTCTCATCCTCCGGCTCATCTTCAGCGCCCACGGGAATCCCGCCGTTGCGCAGGCGGTGGGACTGGACGGCGGCGTCTCGCTCATCGGTTATCGCTCCATCGCGAAGAACCTGGAACTCACAGCCGACAACGCCGAGGACATCGCTGACATCGTCCTGGAGACGCAGGGACACAGCCTCGACGTCGAGAACGCCGTCGTTTCGGATATTCGCGAGCTGACCGACGAGGTCGACGACATCACCACGCTGGCCGTCGAGGCAGCCGTCGAACGAGAGTACGACATGGCGATCGGAGCCCGAACGAGTTTCGCCGAGATATCAGACCACGAGGACGACGTGCTCACGGGTCTCCCGGAGATGCCGAACGAAGATCTCCTCCGTGTCCGAGAGGTCCTCGTCAGTCTCGAACAGACCGCGCAGTACGCCGTCAGAAACGCCGAGATCGCGGCGAACCTCGCGCTCAACGAGGAGTCCGATTACACGACGATTCACTGACGCGAGGGGCCCGACTGGCGACCGACCCGGTCGGAACGTGGTCTCGATTCCGGCCGTCGGTCGCGTTCACGAGACCGAACGGTCCATCCGGACCGGTGCGTCCCACCGAACGGACCCGTTCCAGCCGGCCTATCGAACGGGAAAATGAGCATAGTTAAGGCCGTTCCCTCACGAGAGACTCGCATGACTACCGCAACGACCTCGTCCGATCGCGGCATCGGTCTCTCGATGCTCTTCGGCGCGCTCGCCGTTCTCGGAGCCGTCGTCATGTTCGTCGGCGCTCCGGAGCAACTGGCTGCCTGGGGATTCGCCGGAGCTGTCCTGTTCGGCAGTCTCGCGGTCGTCGTCACACACCTCTCCTGGGTGTGACGATTGGAATCACTGCCGACGGCGTCGCCCCGTCTGCCAACAGTTAAGACGTGCCGGCCCGTACTTTCGGTGAACGAATGAGCGAGTACTCAGACGAAGACCGGCGGATCCTCTCGTATCTTCGTGAGAGTGCGGCCCGGGGCGAGCAGTACTTCCGGGCGAAAAATATCGCGAACGCGATCGGCCTCTCGTCGAAGCAAGTGGGGGCGAGACTGCCGGAACTCTCGGAGAAGTCGGACGACGTCGACATCGAGAAGTGGGGACGCGCACGATCGACGACCTGGCGCGTTACGGTGAGCTAACGGCGGCCGTCAGGATCGAAGCGGTCACAGACCGACAGGACGTCCGTGGTGTGTGGGTTCTCTTGGGTGACGAGTGCGAACGTCGACGATCGGTCGTCGTCTTTTTAGTCGCGGCGGTCGGATGGGTGGTATGACCGTACGGGTCACACGGACGGACGCGTTCGACGTGTCTCCGTCGGAGCTGTGGGCGTTCATCGGGGACCCGGCGAACCGGGCGCGAGCCATCAGCGTCGTCCGATCGTTCTCGGTCGACCCGTCCGACCCGCGTCGATGCACCTGGGAGGTCGAACTACCGATACCGTTCGTCGACCGGACGGCGACGGTCGAGACGCACGATCGGGTCCGGGAACCGCCGTCACTCGTGGAGTTCGTGGGTCGCTCCGCCGCGATGGACGTCACGGGCAGACACGAGATCGACGCCACCGACGCGGGGAGTCGCCTGGAGAGCGAGTTCGTCGTCGACGGGTCGCTTCCCGGCGTCGAACGCTACTTCACCCGGAAACTGGATGACGAACTCGAGAACCTCCGTCGCGCCGCGGAGCGCTCGTTCGCCGGGCCCGACGCGGAGGGATCGACGTGACCGCCTCCGGTCAGTTCACCATCGCCCTCGCACAGTGTACGGTACGGTCCGGGGCCGTCGCGGACAATCGAGAGCGGGCTCGGACGATGATCGCACGAGCGGCCGCTCGTGGAGCGGATCTCGTCGCGCTGCCGGAGCTCTTCACCGCGGGGTATTTCGCGTTCGACGAGTACGAACGGGCGAGCGAACCGCTCGACGGTGAGACGGCGGCGATGGTCGCCGAGGCCGCCGCGGCGCACGACGTCGCGGTCCTCGCCGGGACGATCGTCGAGGACCTCTCGGCGACCGAGAGTGCCCCGACGCCGGCCGAGGAGGGACTGGCAAACACGGCGATGCTGTTCGACGCCGCCGGCGAGCGCCGTCTCGTCTACCGCAAGCACCACCTCTTCGGCTACGAGTCCGCCGAGAGCGAGGTACTCGTGGCCGGCGACGCCGTCGACGTCGCCGACATCGGTCCGTTCACGATCGGCGTCACCACCTGTTACGACCTCAGGTTTCCCGAACTGTACCGGACGCTCGTCGAGACGGGGGCGACGCTCGTTCTCGTCCCGAGCGCCTGGCCGTACCCCCGGATCGAACACTGGCAAACCCTCTCGCGAGCGCGGGCGATCGAGAATCAGCTGTTTCTCGCGGCCGTCAACGGGTCGGGATCGTTCCCGGATGCGACGCTCCTCGGTCGGTCGACCGTGTACGACCCCTGGGGGACGCCGGTCGCCTCGATCGGGGACGAGGCCGGACTGGTCGTCGCCGACGTCGATCCGTCGCAGGTCTCGCGGGTGCGCGAGGAGTTCCCGGCGCTGGCGGATAGGCGGCAGTGAGTCCCGGACGGTGGCGGGAATCGAGCCGGTCGGGAAGAGCGACCCTTCTGCCGGATTGAAATTCGTGCACCTCGTCGTCGCTCCGGTGGGCGCGGGGTTCGGTCCTCGGAGGACGACCCGTCGCTCGGCGGGCGAGGTTCCGCCACGGGTTGCTCCTCGCTCGCGTCTCACTTCGACACACGGACGGTGCGTTCGCGTGAACCGTCACCGACCGGGACACTTTTGGTGCACGCCGACGTAGTGTTTCCCGCCGATAGCAGGCGCTTTTCACGTCTGTATCGGTAACGAGATCACCTCGGTCGCCACACGTGGACGGACGTCGGTCACGGCCCGCCCGCACCCGGCCTCGCCGGCAGCCGGGTTCTCCTCTCGGTCCGCCATCACCATTTCGCCGGACGACGGTGCCTGTCGAGCGCTTCGCTCGTCGGTGCAATGACTGAGTGCGTCGGAATCGGGGTCTCGACCGCGGCTATGCTCCGGGCGGTCCAGAACACGCGATCGGGGGTGAGTCGGTCGGCGTCGACGACCACAGTCGGTGCGACGGCGACGTCTCCGGCCGAGCGACCGCTCCAGCCGAGAGTCGTGCTGGTGGGGCCCTGCTGGTCACGCTGACGGAGCACGGGCGTGTCACGACCGAGAGAACGGACCGAACGGAGTCGGGTGTCGACGTTACTCGTCTTCGGTCTTGATGTCCGCGGAGAGCCCCTGTGCCATCTCGATCTCCTTCGAGTTGTTCATCGTCCAGGCGGTGCGCTCGGTGACGGCCTCGATGGCCTCTCGGGCGCTCGGGTAGCCGTTGCCCGACTTCTTGACGCCGCCGAAGGGCAGCTGAACCTCGGCGCCGATGCACGGCAGGTTGGCGTAGGCCAGCCCGAGTTCGGCGCGGTCGCGGAAGTAGTTGATCTGGCGGTAGTCCTCGGAGATGACGGCGCCGGCCAGTCCGTAAGGCGTGTCGTTGTGGATCTCGACGGCGCGTTCGATGTCGCCCGAGTACTTCATGAGTGCGACGTGCGGGCCGAAGCACTCCTCTTTGATACAGCGCAGGTCGGAATCGTAGTCGATCTCGTAGACGAAGGGGCCGACCCAGTTACCGTCCGCGTGTCCCTCGGGAATCTCGTCGTCGTCGAGTTCGAAGCGGTCGACGAGCACCTCGGCACCCTCTTTCTCCGCCAGCTCGTTGTGTCGCTGGATCTTCTCGACGTGGCCGGGTTCGATCGCCGGGCCCATGAACGTGTCCTCGTCGAGCGGGTCGCCGACGGAGACCTGCTTCGCCGTCTCGACGTAGCGGTCCTTGAACTCGTCGTAGACGTCCTCGTGGACGATGAGGCGCTCGGAGGAGACACAGCGCTGACCCGTCGTCTTGAACGACGACATGATCGCCGAGTGGACGGCGATGTCCAGATCGGCGTTTTCGGTGACGACGATGCCGTTCTTGCCGCCCATCTCGCAGGCGGCGAGTTTGCCGGGTTCGCCGCCGACCTTGCCGGCGATCTCGTGGCCGACTTCGGCGGAGCCGGTGAAGAGGACCGTGTCGACGCGCTCGTCGTCGGTGATGGCGGCGCCGGCGTCGCCGAAGCCCTGTACCATGTTGAAGACGCCGTCGGGGACGCCCGCGTCCTCCATCATCTCGGCGATGATCTGGCCGCACCACGGCGTCTGCTCGGCGGGCTTCCAGACGACGGTGTTGCCCTCGACCAGCGCGATGGCCATGTGCCAGAACGGGATCGCGACCGGGAAGTTCCACGGCGTGATGCAGCCGATGACGCCGCGCGGTTTGCGGCGCATGTAGGCGTCCTTCGCGCCGACCTCGCTCGGGACGACGTCGCCGTGGGGGTGCCGGGCGTTCCCGGCGGCCCACTCGACCATGTGGTAGGCCTCGACGACGTCTGCACGTCCCTCCGAAATCTCCTTGCCGCACTCTTTGGTGACGACCTCGGCGAGTTCGTCGGTGCGATCGCGCAGTTCGTGGTAGATGTCCCAGAGGTACTCCGCGCGGTCGATGTAGGAGAGGTCGCGCCACTCGTCGAACGCGTCGTCGGCCGCGGCGAGTGCGGCGTCGACGTCGTCTTCGCTGCCCCGGTGGAACGTGGCGATCGACTCGCCCGTCGCCGGATTCTGACTGTCGAACGTGTCTGTGCCTGCGCCGTCGGTCCACTCGCCACCGATGTAGTGGCCGTAGGTTTCGCCGTCGTGACTCATGCTCGGACAAAGGTTCGCCAAGCCGGATGAAAAACCCTGCTATCCGACCGGGGGACGGTCGATCGGGTCCGATCCGATCGGACCGTTCAGTGGCGGTCCAGATCTGCACCCTTCTCCAGTTCGCCGCGGAGGACGGTGCTGTCGAACCCGTGGTCGGGCCGCAGCCGGACGAAGTCGAGAAACTCCCGTGCGGCCAGGAGGGCATCGCCGTCGTAGTACCTGGCTGCGACATCGACGGCGTCACGGGCGCCGATTCGGGGCTCGAGGACGGCCAGCGCGCACGCGAGGTCGTACCCGGAGGTTTCGCTCTGACGGCCCGCCTGGACGCGGGTCGCGTCGATGACGTGCAGGCGCCCCTCGCTCACCAGGAGGTTCTCGGCCCGGATGTCGCCGTGGGCCAGCCCGTTCTCGTGCATCGTCGAGAGCGTCTCGAACAGGTCCGGAGCCACCGTGCGGACGCGCGCTTCGGGGAGTTCGTCGAGCGACTCGAACGCCGGTAGGTACTCGAGGACGAGGACGCCGAGACCGTTGACCTCGAAGACCTCGATCGGTTCCGGGGCGTGACAGCCGATCTCGCGGATACGATTCGTCGCCTCGTACTCGTGTTCGACCATCTCCAGGGGCGTCTCGAAGCGATCGAAGAAGCCGCTCGCGCCCGCCGTGAGCGCGCCGGCGTTTCGACCGGCGGTCAGCAGCGAGTGGACCCTGGTGTTCTGCGTCGAGACGATCTTGACGAACCACTCCTCGTCGATCACGCAGGGTGTGGACAACCAGTTGTCCGCCGTCAGGAACTCGACGCGAACTGCGTCGCGGTCGTACCGCTCGGCGAGGGTTCGGGCGACGAGCTCGAGCCGATCCCAGGCGATAGTCCCGCGGGCGAGCTGGCGGATGTCCATCCACGGGATGGTTTACGGTCAGACGGTATAATCGTCCCGGCGTCCACGGCGAGCGTGGACGCCTTTTCACTCGTCGAATCGGCTGTAGAGGATCGACGCGCCCCACCGATCGTCGCGCCGTCTCGCCGGCGTCGGACTTACCTATCAACTGGGCGAAATCAACACCGTTTTATCAAGCGAGCGTAAATCCGACGACGAAAGACCATGTACGCGATCGACGACCTCGGCGACGCGATCGACGTGACGCGCGACTTTCTCACGCCGATAGACGTGGTTCGGTGGCTCAAACTCGCGGTCGTCGTCTTCTTCGTCGGCGGCGCAGGCGGATTCTCGCCGACCTCGTTCACGACCGGCGATCCGACGGGAACGGGAACGACGCCGACCGAACCGTCGGCGGTCGACTGGCCGAGTCTGACACCCGACGTCATCGCGGTCCTCGCACTGATGGCCGCGATCGTCCTCACGATCTGGATCGTCTTCGGTGTTCTCGGATCGACGCTCGAGTTCGTCCTGATCGACTCGATGCGGTCGGGCTCGGTATCGATACTCTCGGGGCTGGGCTCGAACCTCTGGCGCGGCGTCAGGTTGTTCGTCTTCCGGGCCGTTCTGGGTCTTCTCAGCCTGGTCCTCGTCGGTGTTCCGGCGTACTACCTCGTGTGGCCGATCGACCAGCTGGAGACGATCTCGTTCTCCACGATCGGACAGCTGATCGCGCTCGCGGTCGTCGTCTTCTTCGTCTACGCCATCGTCTCCCGACTGACGACGGAGTTCGTCGTGCCGACGATGGTGGCCGACGACCGCGGCGTCCTCTCGGCCTGGGGACGGTTCTGGACCACGCTCCGCGGGAACCCGGGCGAGTACGTCCTGTACCTCGTCCTGGTGACGGTCGTCTCCATCGCCGCCTCGATCGGTCTGGGGATCCTCATGCTGATCGTCTCCTTCCTCGTCGCGATACCGTTCGTGATAGTGGGCGTGATGCTGGTCATGCTGGGGGAAATCGGGCTCTTCCTGCTCGTGCCGCTCGCCGTCCTCGGGTTCCTCGCGATCATGCTCGTCAGCGCACTGATCAACATGCCCCTCGTCGTCTTCGTGCGCTACTACGCGCTACTCGTCCTCGGGGATACGGATCCCGACCTCGATCTGATTCCCGATCGGCGCCGCGCCGTTCGGACCGGTGCCGACTGGGACGACGGTAACAGCTGGGCCGGCGACGGCGACGACCCGGATACCGGCAGCGACGACTGGGGAACGGATTCGGGCCCGGACTGGAGCGGACCGACCGACGACGATGGAGCCGACGACGCCGACGGCGGCTGGGGCGGGACGGACGACGGCCCCGACGATTCGGACTCGACCGACGAGTCCGACTGGCGGTAGCGGTCCGACGGGGTTCGGTGCGTTTATCTCACGGCTCGCTCTTTGGTCCAATATGAACTTCGAGCTCCCCGAGGAGCACCGGATGATCCGCAAGACGGTGCGGGACTTCTGTGAGGCCGAACTCGAACCGATCGCCCAGGAGATCGAGGACGACCACCGCTTCCCCGCCGAAATCTTCGACCAGCTGGCGGACCTGGACGTGATGGGCGTACCGATCACGGACGAGTACGGTGGTCTGGGCGGCGACACGCTCATGTACGCCGTCGTCGCCGAGGAACTCGGTCGCGTCTCGGGATCGGTGGGGCTCTCCTACGTCGCACACACTTCTCTGGCCTCAAAGCCGCTCGAACTCTTCGGGACCGCCGAGCAGAAAGAACGGTGGCTCCGTCCGCTCGCGGAGGGCGAGTACCTCGGCGGCTGGGCGCTGACCGAACCCGGCAGCGGCTCCGACGCCTCCGACATGAACACCACCGCGGAGAAACGCGAGGCGTCGGACGCCTCGGAACGGAGCGGTGCAACCGCGGAGAAGGACGGCGACGAGTGGGTCATCGACGGCACGAAGCAGTTCATCACGAACGCCTCCGAAGCCGGCTCCGTTCTCGTGAAGGCCGTCACCGATCCCGACGCCGGCTACGGCGGTATCTCGACGTTCATCGTCGATCCCGAGGAAGACGACGGCTTCGAGGTGACCACCGTCTGGGACAAGATGGGGCTGAACGCCTCGCCGACGTGTGAACTCTCGCTCGACTCCGTTCGCGTCCCGGAGGACCGCCTGCTCGGGGAGGAAGGCGACGGCTGGGAACAGACCAAGAAGACGTTGGACGGCGGTCGCATCTCCATCGCCGCGCTCTCGACAGGGCTCGCTCAGGGCGCCTACGACCACGCGACGGAGTACGCCGGCCAGCGAGAGCAGTTCGGCCAGCCGATCAGCGAGTTCGACGCCATCCGGGACAAGCTCGTCGACATGTACCGTAAGACCGAGCGCGCCCGCCTGCTCACGCACAAGGCTGCGCGCCGCTACGACGAGGGGAAACCCGTCACCAAGGCCTCGGCGCTCGCGAAACTCGACGCCTCCGAGGCCGCCCGCGAGGTCGCCGAAGAGGCCGTCCAGGTGCTGGGCGGGTACGGCTACACCACCGACTTCGCCCCCCAGCGCTTCTACCGCGACGCGAAGCTCATGGAGATCGGTGAGGGGACGAGCGAGATCCAGCACCTCGTCATCGGCCGGGAACTCGGGCTGTAATCGTGTGGCTGCTCGCGCTCGGCGTCGGCCTCGCCGCGCTCGGAGCGAGCGGGGTCGTCTTTGCCCCACGGATGATCGAACTCCGTCGCGAGGAGGGCATGATCGACGACGATGCCGCACAGATCACCGACGATGACCGTGTTCTCGTGACCCGCGCCATGGGTGCCGTGTTCCTGATCGTCGGCCTGTTCCTCGTCTTTTCCAGGCTTTCGGGCTAAGGAGCGGTTTCTCACAGCCGGTCTCCGACCTCGGAGATGGGTCTCTCACACGACGGTACTGGTATCACCGCGACCGGCGCCCGTCTGACCGCCTGTGGTGGCTGTAACAATTTTCGCTGCGAATACAGGCGTTCGCTCGCTTCTCTGTCTCTCGCGACTGTCCGACCACGTCATCGGCGAAGACCGACTCACGACGACGAAGACCGAGCACGTCATCGACGACGTTCGGATCTCAGGGCCAGGTGCCGCCCTGTTCGGCGGCGTCGGCGACCCGGGTCAGTGCGGTCACGTACGCCGCCGTGCGCGGGTTGGAGAGGTCGTACTCGGCCATCGTCGCCGTGAGTCGGTCGAAGGCGTCGACGATGCGCCCCTCGAGTTCGTCGTTCACACGCGTTTCACTCCAGGAGTGGCGCTGGCGGTTCTGGACCCACTCGAAGTACGAGACGACGACGCCGCCCGCGTTCGCGAGGATGTCCGGGACGACGAAGACGTCGTTGTCCACGAGAATCTCGTCGGCGGCCGGCGTGGTCGGGCCGTTCGCGGCCTCGGCGACGACGTCCGCTCGCACGTCCGTGGCGAGGTCGGCGTCGATGGCGTTCTCGAGGCCGGCCGGGATCAGGAGGTCGACGTCCATCGTCAGCAACTCCTCGTTCGTTCGTGCCGTCGCACCCGGGAGTCCGACCACGCTCCCGGTCTCGTCTTTGTGGCCCTTGACGGTCACCGTGTCGAGTCCCTCACGATCGACGACGGCGCCCTCGGAGTCGCTCACGGCCACGACGGTCGCACCACGTTCGTCGAGTAGTCGGGCTGCGATCCAGCCCGCGTTGCCGTAGCCCTGCACGGCGACGGTGGCTCCATCGAGCGTTCGTCCGCGGTGAGCGAACGCTTCACGTGCGGCGAGGACGGTCGACCGACCCGTGGCTTCGACGCGACCGGCGCTCCCGCCGCTCTCGATCGACTTTCCCGTGACGACCCCTGGTGCGGTCGTTCCCTCGAGCGTTTCGTAGGTATCTTTGAGCCAGTTCATCTCGCGTGGGCCGGTGTTGACGTCCGGTGCGGGGACATCGCGGTCTTCGCCGATGAGCGGGCGGAGTTCGGTTGCGAACGCGCGCGTCACGCGTTCGAGCTCGTCGTCCGAGTACTCCTTCGGATCGATCACGATACCGCCCTTTCCGCCACCGAAGGGGATGTCGACGAGTGCGCACTTGTACGTCATCCACCCGGACAAGGCGATCACCTCGTCCCGGGTCACGTCGGGGTGGTACCTGATCCCACCCTTGTACGGGCCGCGGTCGCCGTTGAACTGGACGCGATACGCGGGGAATCGGGCGAGGGTTCCGTCGTCGCGTTCGACCGTGAGGTTCGCCTCGAGCACGCGTTCCGGGTGGCCGAGCCGGTCCAGGACGTCCGGCTCGACGTCAATGTGGTCGGCCGCAGATTGGAGTTGCGACCGGAGCGTCTCGAACGGGTTGGTCTGGCTCATGAGACCAGCTAGCACCCGCGCGGGCTTCAATCGCGGTACCGGCGTAAGAATTGCCCAGCCCGTGCGCTCGCCCCAGCGGTCCGTACGAGGGTGAGCCACCGGATGACCGGTCGAATCGTACGACGATCGTTCGTTCGCCGGAACGGATCGCGCGGTCGCCCGACAGGGAGCTGCTTAGTCCCGGACGTCTGCCGCCTCCGCTCGCTCGACGATGCGCTCGGCCTTCGCGATAAGCGGCGCGTCGATCATCTCTCCGTCGACCTCGTAGACCCCTCGATCGGCAGCGTCGGCCTCGTCCGTCGCGTCGAGGACGGCCCGCGCCCACTCGCGTTCGTCCTCGTCGGGAGTGAACGCGTCGTTTATGATCGGGACCTGCGACGGGTGAATCGCCAGCTTTCCGTCGAACCCGTACTGGACGGCTGTTTCCGCGGCGCGTTCGAGCTGCTCGTCGTCGGTGAAGTCCGTCACGAGCGTATCGATGGCCGCCACGTCGTGGGCGGCGCTCGCAACGACGATGCGCTGCCGGGCGTAGGCGACCTCCGAGAGCGACGGTGTCGTCGTCGCGCCGAGATCGACGGCGAGGTCCTCGGAGCCGAAGACCAGTGCGTCGACGGCGTCGACGGCGGCGAGTTCTTCCGCTCGAAGGATCCCCCGAGCGCTCTCGACGAGAGCGAGTATCGGCCACGATTCGTCGACGGCGCTCGCGAGAGACCGGACGTCGGCCGGGGACGCTGCTTTCGGGTACATGATCGAGTCCAGTCGTATCGACGTCGATTCCGCAGTGAGCGCTGCCAGATCGGCCTCCCAGTCGGCGGCCGCCGCATTGATGCGTACGCAGACCTCGCAGTCGGGATCGAACGAATCGTCCGTCAGCAGGTCCCGAACGGCCTCGCGCGCCTCGTCCGTTCGGGCCGGCGCGACGGCGTCTTCGAGGTCGAATACCACCACGTCGGCGCCGGAGTCGGGCGCCGTGCGCATCATCTCCGGGCGATCGCCCGGTGTGAACATGATCGAGCGTCGAGTCATGTCACTGCCTTGTGCGGGTTGTGAGTTGAACGTACGGATTTTCGATGCGAGCCAGCCGCCGGTCCCGATCGGTCGTGCGTCGAATCCATGTCGCAGCCCCATCCGAGATCTATGCGGCTTACGGGAATAATATGTACCAAACACGACGAAATAAATTAAATAGCACCGTCTATAATCGTTTGTTGATGCGTACTGAACGTACTGACGGTCCGGTGGACGCCGGGCGAACGACGAACGGTGACTGTGCATGAACGAGACTCCCGACCGACGGCAGAACGCGACCCGCCGACGGATTCTCCGGGCCTCTGCGACCGGTCTCTCCGGCGCGGCGATGGTGTCGACGGCCGGTGCCAGGCGCGACGGTCGACCGACACGACCCGTGATCAGGAACGGTCGATCTCAGCCCGCGTTCGCCGACTCGACGGTCGTCCGCGAAGACGTCTGGGTCGAGACGGAGGTCGACACCGACGGCTCCGGGTCGCCGGACCGAGTCCACGTCGAGGTGGCCTACCCCGACGACGCCGGCCCGTCGAATCCGCTTCCCGTCGTCGTACAGCCGAGCCCATACTACGGGGGACTCAACCAGGGGTCCTCGCACTCGATGGACGACGAACTCTACGTGCCGGAGGAGACGAACGGTCGACGGAGCGCTCGGGGTGGCTCTGAAGATGCACTCATCACGTCCGAGGACGACCTCCTCGAGTTCACCGGCTCCGAGGGTACGCCGATCGGACCGAGCGACTACGAGGATGAGTTCCTGCCGCGAGGATTCGCCTGGGCGTACGCGGCCTCCATCGGCACTGAACAGTCGACCGGTTGTCCAACCATCGGCGGCCCGGCGGAGATCGATGCCATGAAGTCGGTCGTCGACTGGTTCAACGGTCGCGCGACGGCCTACACCTCGCGATCCGGTGGCTCGACCGTCGAGGCCGACTGGACGAACGGGGCGACCGGCATGCTCGGCGTGTCCTACAACGGCACGCTCCCGAACGGGGTCGCCTCGACCGGTGTGGACGGTCTCGAAACGATCGTTCCGATCGCCGCGATCTCGAGCTGGTACACGTACTACCGCGCGAACGGCGCCGTGATCGCGACCGGCCCCGGCGCCGGCGCTGCGATGGACACCGATTCGCTCTTCGACTCGGTCATCACACGATCCGGCTCGTACGTCTGTGACTCCGCTCGCCAGGACCTCATCGACCGACAGGACCGACTCACCGGCAACAAGAACGACTTCTGGGACGAGCGCGATTACGTTCTCGACGTCGACCAGGTCGAGGCGTCGGTGCTGGTGGTCCACGGCCTCCACGATACCAACGTCAAGACCAGAAACGCCGGACGCTGGTACGATGCCCTGACCGAGGGACAGGCCGACACGGACCATCGGATGTGGCTGATGCAGGCCGCGCACGCAGATCCGATTGAAGAACACCCGAACCCCTGGATCGATACGCTGAACATCTGGCTCACCCACTGGCTGCAGGAACCGGGCGACGCCCTCGACGATGTCCCGATCGCGACGGTCGAACGCCCAGACGGGTCGTTCGACGAGTACGACGCCTGGCCGCACCAGGACGTAGATGTCGTCTCCGTCTCGCCCGATCCCGCCGGTGACGGTGCTGGCCGGTTGACGACCCTGCCGCGGATCGGCGATCCGAGCACGGAGTCGTTCGAAGACGATCCATCCACGCCGACATCGTCGCTCGTCGACGACCTCGATTCGCCGTACTCGCTGGTCTATCGAACCAACCAGCTCCAGACGGATCTGCACGTCTCCGGAACGATCGAGCCAAACCTGGCGCTCTCCTGTGACGAACCGGCCGCGCTCATCACCGCAATCCTCGTCGACTACGACCAGTACGACAACGGTTCGATCGTCTGTCGCGGCTGGATGAATGCGAACAACTTCGAGTCGCTCTACGAGTCCTATCGTCTCGATTCCGACCCAGGCCGCTACCGCGCTCGGTTCCCGATGCAGGCGGACGATTACGTCTTCGAGTCGGGCCACCGTCTCGGGATCGTCCTCAGATCGAGCGACTACGACTTCACCAAACGACCCTCGCACTATCCGGAAGTGACGCTCCTGCCCGGCTGGAGCAGTTTCGACGTCCCGGTCGTCGGCGGGCTCGATGCGTTCAGGGACGCGAATAGTTCCTGAGGGGGACTGTTCGCCCTCAGGGGGACCGTTCGATCGTCTTCGATTCGCTTATTGTCCGGTTGAACGAACAGTCTCGCATGACTGGACGCTACTTCGAGGAGTTCGACGTCGGGGAGACGATCGAGCACGAACGACGCCGGACGATCTCCGAGAGCGACAATCAGCGCTTCTGCGACATGACGATGAACCAGCAGCCGCTGCACCTGGACGACGAGTTCGCCGCCGAGACCGACTTCGGCGAACGGCTGGTCAACGGTCTCTACACGATGTCGCTCGCAGTCGGCATCACGATCCCCGAAACGACCGACGGAACGATCGTCGCGAACCTCTCGTACGACGACGTCGAACACCCGAAACCGGTGTTTCACGGCGATACGATCCGTGTCACGTCGACGGTCACCGAGAAGCGAGAGACCTCCGACGGCGAGCGCGGCGTCGTCACCATGCACGTCACGGTGTACAACCAGGACGACGAGATCGTCTGCGAGTTCGATCGGACGGTCCTCTCTCGCAAACGACCGGCTGAGTGACGGCTCTCCGTCCGTTTCGCCCATACTTCGTATCGTGCCCGCGTCGGGTTCGGACGGGACCATCGGACCGACACCGTCCGTCGACAGGATCACCTAGCTTTTTGCGTCTCACCCCGGAGTGAGACGCATGGTCGATGTCCTCGACAACAAACGCGTCGCGACGCGTCTGCGCATCCTCGTCGAGATCGCCGAACGCCAGCCGGCCGTCAGTCAGAGCGAAATCGCCGACGAGGTCGGCGTGACGAGCCAGGCCGTAAGCGAGTACATTCGAGAACTCGTGGACGAAGGGTTCGTCGAGAAGGAAGCGCGGTCGCGCTATCGCGTGACCAACGAGGGCGTCGACTGGCTCTTCCGGGCGTCGGAAGCTGTGCGGCGATTCGCCGACCACGTCACCGAGGACGTCCTCGGGGCCGTCGACGAGGACGCTGCCATCGCGACAGACGCTATCGTCGAGGGCGAGACGGTGTCGCTTTCGATCCGCGACGGTCACTTGCACGCGTCACCTGGAGAATCTGGCGGGGCGACCGCCATCGCGACGACCGACGGGGCGGCCGGGAGCGACGTGGGCGTCACAGGGTTCGAGGGCGTCATCGAACTCGATCCGGGAACCGTCGAAGTGTTGCAGATTCCACCGGTTCGGGCCGGTGGATCGACTGCGGTCGATTCGGATTCGCTTTCCTCGGCCGTCGAGCGGGTCGATCTCGTCGCAGCCAGCGGTGTCGAGTCCGTCGTCGCGCTCGAGTCGATCGACGTCGATCCCGCTGTCACCGTCGCCGCCGGTGCCGTCGCGTCGGCGGCGGCCGAGCGGGGCCTCGACGTCCTCGTCGCGGCCACGCCGGACGCCGTCGGTCGCATCACGGACGAACTTCGCGACAGCGACGTCTCCTACGAAGTCTCAGACGCTCAGGGAACCGAGAATCGGTAGTCCCTCGCCGGGTGCGACGGTCACCCGATGTAGCGCAAATCGTCCTCGCTCGGCACGTCCATCGTCGCCTGGGATTCCATCTCCCGGATCTTGCCCATGACCGCTTCCATCTCCTCGGCGCGCTCGTCGAGCGAGTCGTACCCGATTTCGAACCCGAGACGTGACTCGAGTACGGAGAGGACGGCCCTCGCGCTCTTCGGGTCGACGAGGTAGCCGCTCGTCTCACCCATCAGACAGGCGGCCGTGAGGTCGCGTCGGGCGCCGAGACCCAGCAATAGTCCGGAGACCCCGACGATGCCGCCTGCCGGTTCGTCCTCTCGGAACTCGACGCCGGCCGATTCGAGGTCGTCGATCATCTCCTCACCAGTGACGGCGCCGACGACGTCGTACGTCTCGATCAGTTCGCCGGTGGGAACGCCGCCGAGCGCGTAACACTCGCTGACGTCGAAGGATTCCGCGACGTCGAGGTACGCCTCGGCGAGCGTGTAGTGACCTTCGCCGTGCTGGGCCTGGTGATCTCCTGTGTAGACGAGCAGGTCCCGGCCGCCAGTGTCCGTCACCGCGTGAACCTCCGTACAGGTGAGCGACGCGACGCCGTCGTCGACCGACACCTGGGGTGGAAAGGCGGTCGAGTAGAGACGGCGGACGAGCGTCGATTCGTCGTCGAACTCTTCGAGGAGGTGATCGGCGGCCAGGGCACCGACGTGGCCGACGCCCGGCAATCCTTCGATCAACACCGGGTCGTCGAGGCTCGGTTCCGCGACGACCTCGATATCGAGTTCGTCCATACCTCTACGAGCGACGGCGTCGCTTAAGTGCGCGTCGGTACTCGCCGACGCGATCGTCCGGCGAGAACGGCGCCGGAGCGCTGTTTTCGGTACGCTCGCCGCAGAACGGACAGGTGTCGGAGAGGGTGTACACTGGTCTGTCGTGTTCGTGCGTCCGACAGACGCGGATATCAGATTTCACGGGCCGGTGCTCACTCGTCGTCGGTGTGGCGTTCGCGGTGGAACGAGCCGGTGCCGCCTTCGGATTCGATCGCGGTGATCGCCCGTTCGGCGCTCGCTTCGAGCTGTGACTCGGCTGTCTTGTAGTTCGGCGCCGTGACCTGGATGCGGTACTCCGGAGCGCCGACGTAGGTGACGTCCAGGTCGACTTCGTCGGGAACGTCGCCGTTGCCTGCACCCGCTTCGAGTGCCGTTCTGACGCCGTCGACTCCGGACGCGGTCGGGTTTTCTAAGTCCACGTACCCGGTTACGTTCACGTAGGGGACCGAGACGTTCTCGCGGGCGGCGTCGACGATGGCGTCGACCTCGTCGTCGCCGAGATCGGTGTCGGAGAGCGCGTCTGCGCCGTGGATAGCCGACTCTTCGAACGCGTCGTAGAGGGTTCCGTGGACGGCCAGGAGTTCGTTCGCGATGGTCGTGTAGGTCTCGGTTTCGACCTCGTCGCCGAACGCGAGCTCCATCCAGTTGTCGGCCTTCTGTTCGTTCTTCCACTCCTGGATCTTCTCGGATCGCTGGTGGTCGTTGACGTCCTTGATCGAGAGGTCGATCTGCTGGGCGGATTCGTCGACATCGAGTACTTTACAGACAGTGATCTGGCCCTCGCGAACGTGATCTCTCACGTTCTTGATCCAGCCGCTCGCGACCTCGGAGATGTGTGCGAGACCGCGTTTGTCCTCGTACTCCTCGAGGTCGACGAAGACACCGAAGTCTTCGATCTCGTCGATCTTGCCGACGACGAGTTCTCCGGGATCAGGCCAGCCGCTGTACTTCATCGTGACTCGACGGTTTCTACGATCTCGTGTTCGATCGAGGCGTTGCCACCGGTCGGTCGCGCGAGGGTCGTTCCGCAGACGGCACAGGAGACGGTCGTCGAGGCCTTCCCGAAGACGACCTGTTCGTTCTCACAGTCGGCACACTGAACGCGGTAGAAGGTTCCTGCCATCGATATCACTCCTGGAATTCGAGTCGGCCGGCTCGCCATCCCTCGCGGAGGTGGGCCTTGCCGCACTCGCTGCAGCGGTACTTGAGGTCGGTCTTCTTCGTCGGTTTGTTCCCGGACGGCACTTTCGAGAACTTCCCGGAGTTACCGATCGACGAGGTCTGTCGGCGACGCTGTCGGTCGGCGACCTTCTTCATCCCCGTCGAGCGGCCGGTCCGGACCTTCTCGACTTCGTGCTCGTGGTGTTCGTTGCAGTGCGGGCAATAGGTGTTGAATCGGCGTGGCATCTGCATGACTATCTCACTTACCCCGAGTTGGACACCGCCGCTTAAAACCCGTTTGGTTCGCCACGCACCGATTGGACGTGGCTCCTGCGATTTCCCCGCACCTTCCTGGTATCGCCGCACAGCCCGCACTCCGAAGCGCTTACGGTACGGCGCTACGAGAATTTGCGCATGAAGCAACTCATCATCCACGGCGATCCCGGGATCAGGAAGGACGCCGTGATCACCGTCGACGGTGAGGAGTTCGTCTGTTTCGGGATCAACCGAATGGGTGAGTGGCACGGTCCGGACCGCGTCCAGCTGTGGTGCACCGTCGGCTCTGAGGACGAACGGGACGCCTACGACCGCCGCTCCTACATCCCACACTTTCTCGACGTCGAACACTACGACGAATCGGACGTGGCGGTCGTCGCCTCCGCCGCGTAGTTTCTCTCGTTTGGCGTACTCACCGGGCACTGGCCTCGGGTCCACCGCGGTAGCGTCTCGATCACGTCGCTCCGTCTCGGCTCATCGCGAACTCGACACGCTCACGGTACAAACCCACACACGGCACGGGAATCACAACCCTTAACTACCGTTCTCGGGTACGATGAGACAGCGGGATGGGATAGCCAGGAGATTCCGGCGGGCTCATAACCCGCAGATCGGTAGTTCAAATCTACCTCCCGCTATACTTCTGCCACGAGCAAACTCGCGAGTGGCTGGTATAGCACGAGTAGTTCGAACGAGACCGAGGTTCTGTAAGTGAAGCGAGCAGGTTCTCGGGGGGTTGTTCAAATCTCCCTCCCGTTATGATTTGTCGCGAGTAATTCGCGAGCGTCGACGATTCGGTGTCGTCCGAGGGATACAGTGGGATTCGACGACGTCGAGTCGACGCTCGTGCGGAGGTTCGATCACACCCAGGTCGATACCCGGTTGTGTCGGAGTGACGGGTGCGAAACCACGTCATATTTTACTGCCGCGTGCGTACCGTGATCCGATGGACGAGTCTGTGACGTCGACGATTCGATCCGGTCTATCGTCGCTCAAGAACCCCGAATACACCGGTACGAACCGCTGTCCGCCGTGTACGGGCGTTAACGTAGCGATCGGCGCGGTTTTGGGCCTCGCGCTGGCGCTGGTACACCCGGCGCTCGGCGCGGTCGCGTTCGGTCTCTCGCTCGTGGTCATCTACGTCCGTGGATACCTCGTCCCGGGAACGCCCACGCTGACCAAGCGGTATCTACCGGACACCGTCCTCGCACGCTTCGAGCACGAACCGCCGATGGTGACGGACGGCGGGGGCGGGAATCCGCTGGACGAGGCGATCAGAAAGATCCAGTACCGGGAAGAACACAGCGTCGACGGCGAGACGTACCTGAAAGACGCCGGTGTCGTCGAGGTCAGTGGCGACGGACGGACGCTTTCGTCCGACTTCAGGGCGCAGGCTGAAGAACGTGCGGCGTCGTTCGACGGTGTCGTCGACGTAGAGTTCGTCGCGGAGATGTTCGACGTGACGCCAGACGAGGTGTCGGTCCCTGATCGAGACTACCCCGCGATCGAGACTCGCCGACGGATTCGTCGGTGGCCCTCGGAGCCGGCGTTCGTCGTCGACGTCGCGGCACACGACGTCCTTCGCGACCGTCGTGACGACTGGTCGGACGTTCCCGTCGAACAGCGCGTCAGGCTACTCAGATCGATTCGATCGCTCTGGGAGACCTGTCCCACGTGCGGTGGCGAGGTGTCGTTCGACGAAGAGACGGTCACGTCGTGTTGCCGTGAGTTTCAGGTCGTCACCTATCGCTGTGGGTCGTGTGACGCACACTTCGTCGAACTCGATCCCGACGACGTCGACGCCGGAACGGCGAAGAAGGGATTTATTCCGTAGCGACGGTTCGACGCCCGTCGACGGTCACGATTGCGGTGTGATTTCTACGACCGTCTCGCTCGTGTGCTGGTCGCGTTCCGATCCGGGAAGGTTCACTCGTACTCGGATCGTGTAGGTTCCCGGCGCTGCGCGCTCCCACTCCGATTTCGACACCTGGAAGCGCTGGAGCCAGCGTTTGTCGAATCGCTTCCGTTCGTCGCCCGAGAACACGTGCCGGCTCGCGTCAGCCGGCGGATCGGCCGTTTCGTCAGCGGCCCCGTTTGGCCGGTCGGGTAACTCCCACGTCCACAGGAGAGGCGTCGGCGTTTCGATTGAGACGCCGAACGGCAGCCGGTTGTACACCGTGACGTGGAACGGGATGGGTTCGTTCTCGTCGTAGACCGCCTTGGGCGTCGATACGTCGATCGCAATGGCGCGCTCGCTGATCGCGTCAGGGACGAGCGTTCCGAGGAGACCGGTGTCGTCTCCGTCGGGCACGCTCGGTCCTTTGTTGCCGTCGGAGCGCTCGTTGGGAGTGAACGGGCCCGTCTCGCGCTGGAGCGCGTTCGATTCGTAGATGCGACGCATCTCGTTAGTGAGGAGAGAGCCAGCGGACAAAACCGTTGTGATGGGCCGTGCAGGCCCGGTATGGTGGATCGATCAGTCGTCTGCGACCGCGTCCCCGGTCGTCGAGGTGGCGGGGGTGATATCGTCGTCGTACAGGTGACAGGAGATCTTGTGCGTGGTGCCGGTGGACAGCAGTTCGGGATTCCGTTGTTCGCACGGCGATTGATAGCCGTTCGCGACCAGTGCCCGTGCATCGTCGAAGTTCTCTTCGGCCAGTCGGTCGATGGCTTGTGAGAAGATCTGTTCTGCTTGTAGATCCGACAGTTGCATCGGCAGATCGAACTCCCGTCTGATCAGTTCGTCGAGCGTGTCCCGGGCGACCGTATTGAGGTCGACCTGGTCGTCCGCATCCACGGTCTCCGTGACGGATTCGAGGTCGTCGCTCGCGTGCAATCGCTGTTTGAAGTCCATCAGGTGTCGCCACTCCTCCTGTGGCATGTCGTACTCCTCGGGCTGGATCACCCGTGGACAGCGGGTGTGGAACCGACAGCCCGACGGCGGATCGATCGGCGAGGGAACCGTCCCGGAGAGGTATATCTGTTCGCCGTCCCACAGCGGATCCGGTTCCGGGATCGCAGACAGCAGGGCTTCCGCGTACGGGTGGTAGGGCGGTTCGAACACCTCGTCGGTCGTGCCTGTCTCGGCAATCTCGCCGAGGTACATCACAGCGATGCGGTCCGAGATGTGTTCGACGACGCTCAGGTCGTGGGCGATGAAGATGTACGAGAGGCCGAACTCCTCCTGTAGGTCTTCGAGAAGGTTCAAGATCTGCGCCTGGACGCTGACGTCGAGCGCGCTTACCGGCTCGTCGCAGATGATCACCTCCGGATCGACAGCGAGCGCCCGGGCGATGCCGATACGTTGGCGCTGTCCCCCGGAGAACTCGTGTGGATACCGGTGACTGTGACTCGCGTTCAGGCCGACGGTTTCGAGGAGCTCGTAGATCCGCTCGTCGCGCTCTTGCCCCTCGGCGATGCCGTGGATGTCGAGCGGTTCGCCGATGATGTCGCCGACCGTCATCCGTGGGTTCAGGCTCGAGAACGGGTCCTGGAAGATGTACTGGATGTCAGTCCGCACGTCGCGGAGGTCGCTCGAGGACAGCTCGGTCAAATCCTGGCCCTTGTAGTACACCGAGCCGTCGGTCGGTTCGATGAGCCGCAGCATCGTTCGGCCGAGTGTCGTCTTTCCACAGCCGCTCTCGCCGACGACGCCGAGCGTTTCTCCCTCGTAGAGTTCTATGTCGACGTCGTCGACAGCTTTGACCTTGCTCGATCGACCGAGCATACTGTCCATGAAGCCGCTCGCCGTGTCGTAGTACTTCTTGAGCCCGCGGGCTTCGAGGATGGGCTCGCCGGTGGTGTCACTCATTGGTTGTCACCCGTGATTTGACTGGTAGGCGCGTTCGATTTCGGATCTTCGTCGACACGCACCGTGTAGTCGAGTTCGCCGGTCAGGTCACCGGAGTACGCCAGGCAGGCGGCTGCGTGGTCCGTCTCTACGTCTGACGCGGGTTTGCCCGACGCTGTGTCGAGTAAGTCGGGTTCGCGTAACGTGCAGGCTTCCTCCGCGAAGGGACAGCGCGGGTGGAAGCTACAGCCCGGTGGCAGTTCGACCAGGTCTGGCATGGTGCCCGGGATCGTCTGGAGGCGGTCCGCGGATTCGCCGATCCGCGGGATGGAACTCATCAGGCCGACCGTGTAGGGGTGTTTGGGGTCGTAGAACAGGTCCTCGACGGGTGCCTTCTCGACTGGTTTCCCGCCGTACATGACCATGACCCGGTCACAGACCTCTGCGATGACGCCGAGGTCGTGCGTGATGAGCTGGATCGCCGTGTCGAACTCTTCGGCGAGTGACTCGATCTCTTCTAAGATCTTCGCTTCGATCGTCACGTCGAGCGCGGTGGTCGGTTCGTCACAGATGAGCAGGTCGGGGCCACACGAGAGCGCCATGGCGATGATCGCGCGCTGTTGCATGCCGCCGGAGAACTCGTGTGGGTAGTCACTGTAGCGCTTTCTGGCCTCCGGGATTCCGACTTTCGCGAGGAGGTCGATCGTCTCCTCTTTGGCCTCTGACTTGCCGTAGCCGAGGTGGTGTCGCATGGCTTCGGCGATCTGTTCGCCGACGGTGTAGACCGGGTTCAGAGCCGTCTGGGCGTCCTGAAAGATCATCGCAATCTCGTTGCCCCGGATAGAGCGCACCTCGTCTTCGGACATCGACAGGATGTCCTGGCCCTTGAAGCGGATCTCGCCGCTCTCGATGTGACCCGGACGTTCGATGAGGCGCATGAGCGAGAGAGCGGTGACGCTCTTTCCCGCCCCGCTCTCGCCCACTACGCCGAACTTCTCCCCGCGTTCGATGGTGTAGGACAGGTTGTCGACGGCGTTGACGGTACCGTCCTGCGTGTAGAAGTTGACGGTCAGGTCCTCGACTTCGAGCAGCGCCATTATTCCTCACCTCCCTTGCCGACGCCGGTCTGCTGGGCGTCGAGCGCGTCGTTGATCCCGTCACCGATCATGTTCATCGACATGACGAACAGGAAGATGGCCGTTCCCGGGAAGACGGTCGCCCACCACTTGGGTGAGGTATCGAGCTGGATCAGTGAACTACGGGCGCCGTTGAGCATCGTCCCCCACTCCGCACTTCCCGGGGGCATGCCGAGTCCGAGGAACCCGAGCGCCGCGACGCCGATCACGACGGTCCCGATCCGGAGGGAAGCGACCACCAGCAGTGGTGCCATCGTGTTGGGCGCGATGTGTCTTAAGACGACGCCCCTGTCGCGCGCACCGAGTGCCTTTGCCGCCATCACGTACTCGTGTTCTTTGACCTTCAGCACCTCGCCGCGCACCAGTCGTCCGTATCCCGCCCAGCCGAACAGAGAGAACGCGATGATGAGTTGCGTGTAACCCCGGCCGAGCATGGAGACGATGATGAGCGCCAGCACGAGCCCCGGGAAGGCGTAGATAATGTCGACGATGCGCATCATGATCTCGTCGACCCAGCCGCCGTAGTAGCCCGAGACGGCGCCGTAGATCAGCCCGACACCGGCTGTCAGGGCGACGACGATAAATCCGATCGAGAGGCTGTACCGGCCGCCGTAGAGCAGACGCGAGAAGATATCGCGTCCGTCGCCGTCGAGCCCCATCGGTGCCTTCATACTCGGCGGCTGGTAGTCGCCGGTGAATCCCTCCCCCGGGTGTGCGAAGTAGAGCAGTTCGCCTGGCGGGTGTGGTGCGAGTGCGATCGGCTGAACGGTGAGCCCGAAGACCTCGATCGGTCGGGCGAAGATGGCGAGGAAGGTCAGGAATCCCACGACGGCCAGGCCGAGCAGGGCACTCCGGTTTCGTTTGAACCGCTGCCACGCCCGGGCCCAGCGACTTTGCGTGGCTCGGCCAGCCTCCTCCGTCCAGCCAGAGAGGCTCTCTCGCTGTTCCACTCGTTTCGGGTCGAACCCGGAAATTTCGATGCGGCCACGTCCGGCTAATACGTTCTTATCAGTCATATCGGATCCTCGGGTCGAGAGCCGCGTACAGTATGTCCGCTACCAGATTCGCGAGGATGATGAACACCCCCGTAAAGAGGGTGATCGCCATGATGAGGTTGTATTCGGCGTTCCGGATGGCCTGGATGAACTCGTTCCCGAGTCCCGGCCAGGCGAACACCTGTTCGACGACGACGGAGCCTGCCACGATGGCAGCGGTCAGCGACGCTGCCAGCGTGACGACGGAGATGAGCGAGTTCCGTAGCACGTGTTTGAGGACGACCGTTCGCTCGGGGAGTCCCTTCGCCCTCGCGGCGGTCACGTACTCCTTGTTCATCTCCTCGGCCATGGACGTCCGCATCACCCGCATGATGGACGACGCGGACGCGGTTCCGATCGTCAGGCCCGGGAGCACCAGGTACCACAGCATCCCCGTAGAGAGGAGCGGGTCTCGCTTGGGTGCCGTGACCGGCCACAGGCCGAGCGTGAGCGACCCGATGAGGATGAGCATCAGCCCCAGCCAGAAGTTCGGAATGGAGATGCCCGACAGGGCGACGAATCGACTTACCGTGTCGCCGAACTGGTCCTTGTTGACGGCCGCGTAGATCCCGGTCGGGATCGCGATGACGAGGCCGAACACCCAGCCGAAGAGTCCGAGCAGGAGCGTTTCGGGCAGCCGTGCGTAGATGACGTCTCCGACGTCACGCCCGGAGCGGTACACGTCGCCGAAGTCACCGGTGAGCACCCCGGTCATCCAGTTCAGGTACTGTTCCCAGATCGGAACGTCGAATCCGAACTCTCGCCGTAACTGTGCCTTCTCTGCCGGACCGGCGTCCGGGTTGAGGGCGAGAATCTGTTGGACCGGGTCGCCCGGGGTCAGGTGGACCAGGCCGAACGTGATTATCGACACCCCGAAGAGGATTGGAATGATCGCCAGTAGTCTCTTTACGATAAACCGTCTGAGGCTCATGCTATTCTAAACCGTGGTTGCTGCCCACGTACCTAAAAGGCGTCGGTCCGCAATTTTCGCGCGATTCTAGACGTTCGACGTGAAGTCACTGTCCTCGATGAACTCCTCGAGGAGTGACGCCGCCTCGTCCGGTTTGAACTCGTTCGTCGGCTTGACTTCGGATTCGAGCGCGCCGTAGTCGGCCGTGCCAGCACCGCGCGCGAGTTCGGGGATACTGGTCCAGGCCGGCGATCCCCAGCCGTTCAGGATGTTGTCGACGATCCGCTGTCGTGGGACGAGGTAGTTGATCGCCTTGCGGACCCGGTCGTCGTCGAACGGTTCGACGGCGATCGGGTACTGGACGTACTCGTAGCCACCGGCGGCGACACTGTCCACGATGAAGTCGTCGCTCTCGACGAAGCTGTCCAGGGCCGACGCGTTGAGTCCGAACGTGACGTCGAGCTCCGCGTTCTGGAGGGCACCCTGTCGGGTACTGGCGTCCGAGATAATTTCGTTGTAGACCGTATCGACGACGGGTCCGTTCGGGAATTCCGAGGGGCCGTCGAACCAGTCCTTGTTCTGGATGCCCTTGTCGTGCATCCAGTAGTCGTCGAACCGCTCGACGGTGAAGTAGTTCCCGTCGTCGATCTCGCCGAACTCGTACGGACCGGTGCCGACCGGATCGACGCTCTGACGCGGGTCGACCGCACTGGCCTCCGACTCGGCGACCTCCTTGGGCATGACGGCCGTGGTACCCGTGAGCAGGCGCTCCGCTTCCGCGTCCGGAATTTGCGCGTAGAAGTCGACGGTGTAGTCGTCGACCGCCTCCGCGTGGAGGACGGAGTCGAACGTCTGGGCGGAGATCTGCGAGTTTTCGACGCGCTTGAGCGAGGCGACGACGTCCTCGGCGGTCATCTCCTCGCCGTTGTGGAACGTGACGCCCTGCTCCAGCGCGTACCGGAAGTGCATACCGTAGGTACCGTCGGCGACGGCGTCGGCGGCTTCCGTGGGCGTGAGGATGCGGACCGAGTCCTGACTCGAGGGATCGTCCTCCGGGTGCTGGACGATGATCTGCGCGTCCGTATCAGGGGCCCCATCCTCGGTGGTCGACACTTCGGTCATGTACGGCTCGTACGCCGTCACGTCGATGTCCTGGACGTCTTCGATGGTGTAGTCCTCCGCGAGCCACGGGTAGACGTTCCCCTGCGAGTCCGACGTCGTCAGGTACTCGAAGATGTAATTCTGTCCGATGCTCGACGTCGTGTCCGTACTGTACGGCGGGTCGAACGACGACGGGTTGGCGCCGAGCCCGATGCTCAGTTCGCCGCCTTCGCTGATCTCCGACAGCGACGTCTCGCCGTCCGTACTCGCCGCGTTCTCGCGGTCGATCCACGCGACCTGCTCGTCTGCCGGTTCGTAGAGCGCGTGGCTCATCAGGGTCTGCTGGAACGGGTACGAGACGAAGTTGTGGACGTCCGTCGTCGTGATGACGTTCTGGACGTCGAAGTGGGTGATCGAACTGTACTTGTAGTCGGCGAGCGCGTTCCAGACCTCGTCGTAGCGCTCGCCACGAAGCTCGTTGTCCTGGGAGACCTCGACGCCATACCGGGCGGACTCGATCATCCCGTCCAGTTCCTCGTTGCCGACACCGGTCAGGTTACAGCACTGTCCGACGTTGTCCGTGTGGTGGAGTGCGTTACAGAAACTGCCTGGGTTGAAGGTCCCGGCCAGTCCGATGCAGGGAACGACGCCCATGGTCGGGTAGTCGGAGCCCATGACGCGGCTCACGTAGGTCGTCCACTCGAACGTCTCGATGGTCGTGTTGAAGTATCCCGACTCTTCCAGGGAGGCCGCGATGAGTTCGACCATCTGGACGCGGTCGTCGTTGTCCGCGTTCACTTCGAGCGTGATGTCCATCGGGAAGTCGGCGTCGTCCGATCCGTCGCCATCGTCGAGACAGCCGGCGAGCGTGATCGCACCACCTGCACCGACGGTCTTCAGTACCGTTCGTCGGTCAACGTCCGTCGCTGATTTTGCCTGGTCTAGCACCATTGCGTGACAACAGTGTTCTTACCCCATATATAAGTATTGTTTCTGAGTGAAGCGGGTTTGCATACGGCACGCTTCTGGCCCCTATATTATTTTTGATTGGTCATTTACACGGGCGTATTGAGAACAAACGTCCGGAATTACATCAGTTTGTTACGCTGGCGTCGTTTGCCCAGTGGTGTATAATTGTCTCCATGAAAATTTCAAAATACAGAACATTGGATAAATAACTCTCACTCGAGATCGGTCGAGGTCTATCTCTCGTTCGACAGCCCCTGTCCCCGAACGATCCCCCGCTATCGGTTCGTCCGTCGACGGGAGACAGACCGGACGGGCTACCGCGTTCCGGTGTCGACACGCGGATCGAGCGCGGTGTATCCGATGTCCTGGAGGATGTTACCGACGATCCCGACGGCGACGATCACGAGCGTACTCCCGAGGACGATCGGCAAGTCGCGCCCTTCGATCGCGGTGAAGAACGTGTACCCGAAGCCCTGGATACCGAACACGATCTCGATGACGAATACCGTGAGTACGAGGAGCGCCAGCGCTTCGACGAAGACCATCGAGACGAACGGGATCGCCGCGTTTCGGACGATGTGGCGGGCTATCGTGATCGGACCGGCACCCTTGGTCCGGACGAGTTTGACGAACTCCGCGGACGCGTACTCGCGTGAGTGCGCACGTGCATAACTCACGTACCCACCGAGTAACGTCGACGTCGTCAGAACGATCGGGAGGATCGAGTCGAAGACGACAGGCGGTGCCTCGAACAGCTGTCCGTCGAGGGAGTAGAGCATGGCCGCGAGCCAGAAGTTCGGCACTGCGAATCCGAGGTAGGCGGTCGTGACGCTCAGGCCCGCGAGTTTGCTGTTCGGGCGCAGCGCCGCGTACAGCCCGACACCGATGCCGATCACGATGGCGAGAGCGAGTCCCGGTACGACGTACGCCGCAGTTCGCCAGAGCCCCTCCCGGACGATCGCGAGCGCCGGTTCTCCGCTCTGGATCGACTGTCCCCAGTCGAAGGTGAGCATTCTCCCCATCCAGTCGACGTACCGTTCGAAGAGTGGATCGTCGAGGCCTCGCCTGGCCATGTACGCGTTCGTTCGTTCTCGTATCTCCTCTTTGCTCGCGCCGCCCCACCGCATCTGTCCCTCTATACCGGCGAGTACCCAGTCGTCTGTCAAATTGAACGCGGCGAAGACGGTCGTCAGAACCGTCCAGGCGGCCACGAATCCCAGCACGATACGTTTCGCGAACAGGCGAACGAGGCTCATGGGTTCCAGTCTACAGTCGTCCCTTCACGACCCGTTGTACGGGTGCGTTGGTCTCGTTCGTCTGCAGGCAGGCGCGGTCGGCTGATTCGGTTCGCGTGCGCTCTGCGTGTGGCGAGTCTGCCTCGGTTGGCGATACCTGCTGGCAGGCGTGCTGCCCGTGTCCTGGCTTCGATCGAGGAGGGCATCGTTGATTGGTGTCTGTTACCACGTAAAAAAGTTATCGAAAGCAGACACGTCGGGCGGTGCCTGTCACGGCCTACCATCCATCTACGATGCTTCGTGGGGCCACAAACGGTAATTACTATACTGTTGCCAGAATCGCGTAAGTGATCAGACACCTTTATATGCGGTTGCCAGTGAATCACACTCGCCCTTCATGAGTACGGACGACGCCCGATCGAACTTCGAAGCGGTCGACTGGAGCGAGGTGGAGCACTCGCGGACGCTGCTCACACCGGAACGGCTCACGTTTACTGTTGGCATCGCCGTCGTTTTCGCACTGTACGTCTACGATTCGTACACCGGCGTATTTTTCGTCGGTCGGTGGGAGATCGATACACTCGACTGGATCGTCTACGGGGGTGTCGTGGTGATCGCGTCCCTGTTCGGCGTCCCGATGCTTCGCCACCGGGATCAAACGGTTCGTCGCCTCAGACGGATCTGTTCGAAACCGGTCCACGCCGTGGGGGGCGGTCTCCTCTCGCTCGTCGTCCTTCTGGGGTTCGTCGGCCCTGCTATCTACGGGAGCCCGAGCGTCACGTTCGCGAATCAGTACAACCCGCCCTTCTGGGGAAAGAGTAAGATGGGGTGGGCGAACCAGTGTGCTGGTGAGGTGACGGTCGCGGCCGATGGCTTCACACGGTACTGTCAGGGGTCGATGGCGTATCCGCTCGGGACGAACCACCGCGGTCACTCGATCGATTACCTGATCACGGAGGGTGCGGCCGTCGCGGTGGAAGTGATCGTGTTTACGCTCGCGTTCATCGTTCCGGTCGCTGCGGTGGTCGGCATCGTCGCCGGCTTCCGCGGTGGCCGGATCGACGACCTCCTGATGAGTTACGTCGACGTCCAGTTGTGCATTCCGGCGATCGTCGCGTTCATCATGGGATACATGTACTGGAACACGTCGTTGCTCCTCCTGCTCGTCACGTTCGGACTGTTGAGCTGGGGTGGTATCGCCAGGATCGTCCGCAGTGAGACGCTTCAGCGGCGTGAGGATGGATACGTACTCGTCGCTCGAAGTCTCGGCGCGTCCGCCCCGTACATCGGCCGTCGTCACATCATTCCGAACATCACGAACACGCTCGTTCCGTCGGTGTTTCACCTCCTCGCCCTGTTCGTTCTGGTGGAGGCGGGCATCGCGTTCCTCGGGTTCCACCACATTCAGACGTACTCGTGGGGATCGATAATCCAGGAGGGAACGGCACTCTCCGTCAGCACCGGACAGGACTTCGTCCGCCCACCGACCACGACGTCGGACATCTGGTGGATTTCGACGTTCCCCATGATCGCACTGACCGCCACGCTGGCGTCGCTCAAGATCACCGGCGACGCTGTCCGAGACGCCCTCGACCCCCGACAAACGAACTGACCAATGTCATCGAACGCAGATTCCACGACGGTATCGACCCGGTCCACGGAGCCGCTCCTCTCGGTCGACGGACTTCGAACCCACATCGAAACGGATCGCGAACTGATCCGGGCCGTAGACGGCGTCACCTTCGACGTCCACCCCGGCGAAACGGTCTGTATCGTCGGCGAGTCCGGAAGTGGGAAGAGCGTCACCTGCGAATCGCTGACCGGGATCGTTCCCCAGCCGCCCGCAGACGTCGTCGACGGCCGGATCACGTTCGACGGTGAGCGGATCGACGGCGCGAGCGAACGCGACCTCAGATCGATTCGCGGCGACAAGATCGCCCACATCTTCCAGAACCCACAACAGGCCCTCGACCCGGTCTACACCGTCGGCGATCAGATCGTCGAGGCGATAACGATTCACGGACAGGCGTCGGGCGCAGCCGCCAGGGAACGGGCGATCTCCCTCCTCCGGAAGGTCGGCATCCCGCGAGCCGACGACCGGATCGACGAGTACCCCCACGAGTTCTCCGGCGGGATGCGCCAACGCGTGGCTATCGCCATCGCGCTCGCGGCCGACCCGGACCTGCTCATCGCCGACGAACCGACCACTGCAGTCGACGTCACGGTTCAGGCGAAGTTGATCGAACTCCTCCGTGAACTCACGGACGACGACACGGCCATACTGCTTATCACACACGATCTCCGGGTCGTCGCATCGCTCGCAGATCGCGTGCTCGTCATGTACGGCGGCACCATCGTCGAACGGGGCCCGGTGAGCTCGCTCTTCTCGACCCCGGCACACCCGTACACACAGGCACTCTTCGACAGCTACGACGGGCTCTCGAGACGCGACGACCGATCGGCCCGTGGCGATATCCCGCGGGACGGGTGTCGCTTCCGCGGAGAGTGTCCGTACGCCGAGCCCACGTGTGAGGGTGGCGATCAGCCCGACTTCTTCGGGATCGACGGCGATCCCGACCACACGGTCTCCTGCGTCCACTACGGGCCCGACGGCGATCCGACGCAGGTCCTCGATACCGCGAACGAAGTTCACTCCGTCTCGGAGGTGTCGCGATGAGCGACGCGAACGCCGACCCACCGCGCGAGAGACCGTCCGAAGACGGTGATCACACCTCGGCAGACTATGCCGAGGGGTCGCCGGTCTGGACAGATTCGGAGCCGCTCCTCCGTGTCCGCGGGCTGGAGACACACTATCCGATCACGCGCGGGTTCCTCCGCCGCGAGGTCGGTCGGGTCCGCGCCGTCGACGGTATCGACTTCGAGATCGGTCGCGGCGAAGTCCTCGGACTCGTCGGAGAATCGGGGAGCGGAAAGACGACGGCCGCCCACTCGATCCTCCGCCTCGAAGAGCCCACGGCCGGCGAGGTCGTCTTCGACGGCGAGTCGGTTACCGACCTCACGGGGGCCGACCTTCGGTCGTTCAGACGGAGAGCGCAGCTCGTGGTCCAGGACCCGAACGAGGCGTTCAACCCGCGTCTGACGGTTGGCGAGGCCGTCGCCGAACCGCTCTCACTCCACGGCATGTCGGACGAATCGCGCCGTCGCGCCATCGTCGCGGACGTCCTCGAACGCGTCGGCTTGTCCGCGGACGACGCCGATCGCTATCCACACGAGTTCTCCGGCGGCGAGAAACAGCGCATCTCGATCGCACGAGCGCTCGTCTGTAACCCGGATCTCATCGTCGCCGACGAACCGACGAGCGCCCTCGACGCGCGCGTTCAGTCCGACGTCCTCGCGTTGCTGGAGGACATTCGCCGCGAACACGACATCTCGATCCTCTTCATCAGTCACGACCTCGACGTCGTTCGGCTCTTCTGCGATCGGGTCGCCGTCATGTACCTGGGTGAGATCGTCGAACAGGGGGCGATCGACGACGTGCTCGACTCGCCAGCCCATCCGTACACGCGGGTGTTGATGAACTCGGTTCCGAGTCTCGACCCGACCGATCGGACGTTCGAGAGTCCCCTCACCGACTCGATCCCGGATCCGAGTGATCCGCCGTCGGGCTGTCGGTTCCACACTCGCTGTCCGGAACTCATTCCGCCGCCGGACCTGACCGTCTCCGGCGAGACCTGGCGACGGCTGGCGGCGTTTCGATTTACCGTCGAAACCGGCGAATTGCCGTCGGCCGTCGACCCGACGACCGGGACCGACGTCGGCGCGTCGGCCGTCAGAGCGGCCTTCGATCTGCCCGCGGAACTCGACGATCCGGACCTGGATCGTCACGTCCAATCGGCGGTCGATTCGCTCGCATCGGGTGACGTCGACGCGGCCACGCAGGAGCTCGCGACGGCCCTGCCGACGATCTGTGAACGGGCGGTTCCCGAACGGTCGACGCACCGAGGTCGACCGGTCTCGTGTCACCGATACGACGACGACCGGGACGCGGAGCCGATCCCCTGGCGCGGCGAGGGACTCTAGGCGTTCCTCCGGGTTGATGACTGTACCGTCGACGAGTGCGAGCCCGGCGGTTCGGGATTCCAGGACGTGACCCGGTACGTGATCCGACGTCAGGGCCCGTGTCGTGGTGCTGGAGTCGACGGAGACGAACTCGTGGTATCGTGCGCTCTCACACCGGGTCGGGTATCGTGCGCTCCTGCGTCGAGCTAGCCGGTCACTAGTGGCTTCGACCGTGGCTTCCCGGATGGCCCGGCAGTCAGTCCGCGATCTGCCCGTCGTGTCGCGTCAGTCGTCGCCGTTCGCGTCGACGATGACGACCGCTCCGTCGACGACGTCGACGTTGACGAGCGTCTTGACGTGATAGCCGCGTTCGTCGACCTCGTTCTCGCCACCGACTTTTTTGATGACCGCGACGGAGTCGACGACGTCGGCGCCGATCTCGTCGAGTGCGTCGATGACCGACGCGAGCGTTCCGCCGGTCGAGAGGACGTCGTCCAGGACGAGGACGCGCTCACCCTCGTGGACGTCGTTGATGAACATCTCGTTCTCCGAGTAGCCCGTTTGCTGAGCGATGGCGACTTCGCCGTCGAGGCCGTATTCGCGTTTTCTGATGACGGTGAGGGGGATGTCCGTCATGAGCGAGACGGCTGTGGAGATGTGGATCCCCATCGCCGCGGGGGTCACGATCTTGTCGACCTCTGCCAGGTCGGCCTTTCGAATGATCCTGATGACGATCTCGCGAAGCAAGCCGGGATCGAGGTTGGGGATCCCGTCGCTGATCGGGTGGACGAAGTACTGGTAGCCGTCGTCTTTCTCGACGATCGGGGCCTCGCGTAACGACCGTTCCAGTCGATCCATGTCGCTGGTGGGGCCGACGCCGAGTAAAACCTGACGAATGTCGATACGGCGGCTGGCGAGCGTCGAAGGGGTCCGTACCCGACTCGCGTGGTTCTGACGTGGCCCGAACCGATTCGCCTGCGCTGTGTGCCGTTCCGGCCGTCGGCCGGCTCACTTCTCGCCCTGGTAGGAGAGCTCGGGCGGCTGATTGCCGTATCCGAGGCGCATCGTTCGCTCGTGATAGATGTGCGCGACGGCCGTTCCGGTAAATACCAGTGCGAGCAGGGCGGTCCAGCCGAGCGTCGGGATCAGAGTGAAGGGGTAGACGCCGCCCCAGAGCGCAGCGACGAGTGCGCAACTGACGGCACCGAGCGAGAGGTAGAGTTCTCGCCAGGCGAACTCGTGGCCAGGGACGATCTCGAGGTAGACGCTGATGTCCCGGGTTCGGTCCGTCGATTCGATGACCCCGTCGTCGGAGTCGAAGACGAGGATGCCCGCCTCGTCCATCTTCGGCAGGTGCGTTTGCTGGAGCGTGGTGTAGACGCGTTTTCGCTGTTCGGGCGTCACGCCTTCGAGGGTCGTCTCGTACTCCCAGGCGGCGACCTGTTGGGCCAGATCGCCGAGCTCGACTGGCCGATCGTCCTGTTTTAGGTACTGAAGGACGAATCGGCGTCGCTGGTTGCGCAAAACTTCGAACACCTCGCCTTTGGACAGCTGTTCCGTGGGTGCGTGGTCGATTGGCATACTGAATCAGGTTGGCTCGTCCATGGATACCGGGCGGCGGTAGAGCCGGATACGTGCTCGATTGAAACGCGTTCTATTTAATCTTCGTGACTGATTTGCAGCCCTACGTTTCCCCGTGGAGGACGACGGCGAGCGAGGCACCGATCTCGTCCGCGAGCGCACGTTTCGAACCGGTAAACCGCGCGACGTCGCCCGCGTGCACCAGTAGCGCGCGCGTCTCGCCTCGACCCATGACGCTGGCGTCGTTGGCCACCACGAACGCGAGGTGGACGCGGTCGCGCAGGTCGCGCGCCGCCTCGATCATCGCTTCGTCGTCGCCGCTCGTCTCGGTCTTGAAGCCGACGATCGGCATGTCGGGACGGTCGTTGCGAACCGCGTCGACGAGCTTCGCCGTCGGTTCGAGCGTCAACTCGCGTCGGTCACCCGACCGAAGCTTCTCGTCGTGCGTGTCGACGGTGTAGTCCGCGACGGCCGCCGCGGAGACGAGTGCGTCAGCCGTCTCGCAGGCCGCCCGCGTCTCTTCGACCATCTCCGCGGTGGTCTCGACTGTCAGTACGTCCGCGTACGAGACGTCGCCCCCATCGCCCGCGTCGGATCGGGTGACGGCGTGTGGACCGACGGGGCCGTGAACGAGCGTCACCGTCGCACCGAGCGCGTAACACGCCCTGGCGACTGCGCGCCCCATCCGGCCCGACGACCGGTTGGTGAGCACCCGAACGGGGTCGATCGACTCTGCCGTCGCGCCGGCGGTCACGACGACGTGCTCACCGGCGAGTTGCCCGTCGCTCGTCGCTCGCTCGATGGCCGTACAGATGGCATCCTCGGTGGCGATCTTCGCCTTCCCCTCCTCGATGCGCGGGTCGACGAGGTCGACGCCCCACGATTCGATTCGCTCGAGCGACGCGAGTACGCCGGGGTGGTCGTACATCGGTTCGTGCATCGCGGGCGCGACGACGACCGGAACGTCGGCGCCGAGGGCGGTCGTCGCCGTCGTCGTCACCGGCGTGTCGTCGACGGCCGCGGCGAGCTTGCCGACGGTGTTGGCGGTCGCGGGTGCGATCAGCAGGACGTCGGCCCACCCGTCTCGACCGCAGAGTTCGACGTGCTCGACGCGACCGGTGAGGGCCGTGACGACGTCGTTTCCGGTGGCGTACGCCACGGCGTCCGGGTGGACGATTCCCGTCGCACTGTCGCTCATCACTGCCCGCACGTCGGCTCCCCGTCGGCGCAGTTCGTGGGCGAGTTCGATCGTCTTCACGGCCGCGATCGAACCCGTCACCCCGAGCGCGACGGACACGTCTTCGAGCGTCGACATCTGATACCCGACGAATGCCCCCGGGAGGGGTTAAACGTTGACCACTCGGACGTCGCGATCAGTCGTCCGGGGAATCCAGTCCGAGCACCGCGGCGGCGTTGTCCCGCGGACGATATCCCAGTCCCGTCTGGGCTTCGACGATCGAGAAGTACCGCTCGTCGTTCGCCGAGACGACGTGGCAGGTGAGCGGCGATTCCTCGATGGTGACGGTCACGGACCCTTCCAGTGCGTCGCGGCAATCGCGCGGACTCAGGTACATGGCCCGGGCGAATCGCGCGTGGGAGTCGTCTTCCTCCTGTGTCGCCCGGAGCGACTCGTCGTCCATGAGCCAGCCGATCCTGAGGGTGACTACCGTCAGGCCGTGGCGATCGGCGAAGTACGTGCCGATGGCCTCGCCGGCCACCTTGCTGATCCCGTACGGCGAGTCCGGTCTGGGCGGATCGTCGGGTACGACGGGTTTCGGTCGCACGACCATCGACTCCGGTTCGCTGGTGTCGGCCGCGTTGTACATGTGGACGGTGTGATTCGTACTCGCGAAGACGACCCGATCGATGTCGTTCTCGACGGCTGCATGGTACGCGTTGTACGTCCCCTCGATGTTCGGCGCGACCACGTCGTCCCAGTCTGCCTCCGGCGAGGGGTTCGCCGCCAGGTGTACGAGCGTGTCGTGGCCCTCGAGGACGTCGACGAATCGGTCGCGGTCGGCCACGTCGAGTTCGACGACGTCGAGATCGTCGACGTCGGTCCTGGCGAGGATCGTCGTCTCGTGGTCGTCGAACGCGGCAATCGCCTGCCGGCCGACGGTGCCGGTTCCCCCGGTGATCGCGATACGGGCCATGCGGGCGTAGACGTCCGCCGACGGGAAGAAACGTCACCCGTCGTGTGCGCGAGGCGTCTCGTGTCGGCGACACTCGGGCCCGAACCTGTTCGGCTGCCCGACGACCGTGACCGATCACTCGCCGTCGACGCTCGGGTGCTGGGTCGGTTCGGCCTCGAACGGTTCGCCCAGGCGCTCCCTGAGGCGTTCCCTGGCCGTCGCCTCACGATCGTGCCGTTCTTCGTCGTCGATCTCGGCGCAGGCGGGCGGCACCTCGCGGTCGCGACCGGTGAAGTATCCCTCCGGCGCGACCCAGTCGTGGTAGAAGGGTGCCTCGCCGTCCTGGACGACCGCCAGCCCGACGGTGGCGCCGTGGCCGGCGGCGACGATCGCCTGGTGTGGCTGTCCGGCGATCCGTCCGGCTGCGTACACTCCGTCCACGGACGTCCGACCCGCCCGATCGACGGCGATGACGTGCTTGCTTCCTCGCTGTTCGCGGTCCACGCCGAGCTCGACGAGGTACTCGCTGTCCGGCCACGAGGCCGCGACGAGACGCCGTCCGTGGTAGGTCGACGATTCTCCACCGAGCCTGAACCACTGCTCGTCGTCGGAGCCGCGATCGTCGTCCCCGCTCGCTTCGCCGTCGGTTCCATCCGTCTCGACGCCGACGATCCTGTCTTCGGTGACCGCGCAGCCGGCGTCTTCCGCCTGTTCGCGGACGAACGCGAGGTAGCGCCGCGCGTCGAAGCCCGCGGGCAAGCCGGGGTAGTTCTCCAGGCTCGCGTTTCGCGCGAGGATCGACTCGCCTCCGGAGACGACGAGCGTGTCGAGCCCGGCCCGGGCCGCGAAGAGTCCCGCCGACAGGCCGGCGACACCGCCACCGACGATGATGCAGTCCCTCATGAGGCGAACCTACACCGGTGCGCTGACAACGCTGTCGGTTCGGTCCGGAAAATCCCTCGTACGCCGAGGGGACAGACGCGTGATACGACGGCCTGCTGGTGCGCGGAGCCGCGGTCGACGCCGGCGACCGAGACCACGATGCCGGCCGCCGGTCCGACGAGTAACGCTTACCCTCCCGGCCATCGACTTCCGGGTGTGGAACGGATCGTCCTCAGCACGCTCGTTCACCGCGATCCCGAGACGGTCTTCGGCGCCGTCAGTGACTTCACCGCCTACCCGCAGTACGCGCCCGTTCTCGACTCGGTCGAAGCGACCGGCGACGGGGGTGCCGGCACGCGGTACGAACTCGCGTTCTCGTGGTGGAAACTCTCGTACACCGCCCGGTCGGAAGTGACGGCGGTGGAGGAACCCGCTCGACTCGCGTGGCGGCTCACGGCCGACCTCGACGCCGGCGGCGAGTGGCGCGTCGACCCCGAACCCGAGTCGGCACCCCCGGACGAGCAGACCGCGAGCCGGCTCTACTTCGACGTGGCATACGACCCACATACCGCCGATACGAACGCGGTCAGCCTTCCGCGATTCGTCTCGCTCGACCGGGTGATCGGACTCGTTCGGCCGCGCCTGTACGAGGAAGCGGAGAACGTGGTGCGGCGACTGGTCGCCGACGTCGAAGGCGAGTCGCGCGACGTGGACCTGACGGTGCACGAACATCCCGGCCGGTGAACCGTACGGCGTTCCGTCCGCGCGGACCGGGACGGCCTGCAGGTCGGGTACCGGCCGTCGCTACAGTTCGTCGACGACCTCGATAGCCCCCGACATAGCCGTATGTGGCCTACATCGGTACGTCGAGAGTTCTTCGGTCGCGGTGACGGTCAGGAACTGATCGTCGTCCGGCTCGATCGCGAGCTCTGTCTCGTAGTCGTCGACGACGGTGCCGGCCGCGTCGTGCACCTCGAAATTGTGCCCCTGTCCGTTCCCTCGATCCCACCCGATTCGGTACGTCCGTCCAGCCTCCAGGACGAGCGTGGGATTCTCGACGCCCTCGACGTGGTCGGGGGCGCGTCCCACCCACGCGACCGTCTCCGCGCTGAAGACGATCTCGTCGACGTCTCGCCAGGCGTCCCGGTCGACGAGTTCGAACACGGCGACCTCGGTGGTGGCCACGTCCTCGTCGTACGGTTCGCGCGCGGCGACGACCTCGTACCGTCCCGGCGGGAGGTCTGGCGCCGCGACGGTCGTCGATGCGCCGGGCGACTCGAGGCGGTACGCCGTCGGATCGTCGATCCCGTCCCCGGTGATGTACACGGAGACACCATCGCTGCCGCTGGTGTAGGTGACGGTCGCTGTCTCCAGTCCGTCTTCGTCCACGGTGACCCCCGCGTTCGGTCGGGGGACGAGCTCGGAGTCGAGCCAGGCGTACCAGTCGCCGTCGATCTCGACGGCGCCGACCTGTGAAGTCGTCTCGATCGATACCGATCCGACATCGACGTCGGCCGTGTACTGGATCGTCTTCGCGGTTCCCACGTCGCCGTCGATCCACTCGGAGAACTGGGTTTCGAGGTCCGGGTCCGAGGTGGCCTCTCCGCACTCGATGTCGCCGATCCCGTCCGGCGTCCGAACTGTCCGGTACCGGTCGACCGGGCTCGGGCCGTGCCCGCTCTCTTCGAGCGCAGTCGGGTAGTACGCAGCGGCCGTTTCGTACTCTTCGTTTCCGATCGCTTCGAGGACCGCGCGGCCCGCTTCGCAGGCCGACGCCGACGTCGTTCCGGCCGTCGCCGACGTCGGTTCGTCGCCGATGGTGTCCAGACATCCGGCGATACTCGTTGCGAGCGCGAGACCCGTTCCGGAGAGGACCGATCGACGTTCCATACGGAACGTATTCGACTTTCGTTTATGTATATTTGTATTGGTCCTACAGTCCGACGGTCCAATCAGCAACCGATGTATGGATCGTTCACGGCCGGATTTACAGCATGTAGTCTGCCGTCCCGTCCTCGCGTTCGAGGAAGGCCGTCAGGAGGTCCACGGTGGCCTCCACGTCGTCGCGGTGGACGGCCTCGGTGACGGTGTGCATGTACCGATTCGGGATGGAGATGGCGCCGACCGGTTTGGCGCCGTGGGTGTGCTGGAAGCCGGCCGTGTCCGTCCCGCCGGCGGGCAAAACCTCGAGTTGGAAGTCGATCCCTTCGACCTCCGCGATGGACCTGAGCCGGCGGTGTACTTTGGGGCTCGTGATGACGCTGCCGTCCTTGAGTTTGATCGCCGTTCCCTGCCCGAGACGGGTGACGTGTTCGCCCTCGTCGAATTCGGGGACGTCGTTGGCGACGGTGACGTCGAGCGCGATGGCCAGGTCGGGATCGACGTCGACGCCGAGCGCGCGGGCGCCGCGGAGGCCGACTTCCTCCTGGACAGTGGCACAGAAGTGGATCGTCGCGTCGGGATCTTCGATCGCCGCGGCGGCCTGGAGCATGGCGTACAGGCAGATGCGATCGTCCATCGCCTTCCCGGTGAGCGTCTCACCGACCACCTCGGTCGACTGATCCATCGTGACGAGATCGCCGACTGAGACGCGTTCGTCGACGTCCTCGTAGGGGAGCCCGAGGTCGACGACTACGTCCTCGACGTCCGGTGGCGTCTCCCGATCTTCTGGATCCATCGTGTGCGGCGGTGGCGAGCCGATCACGCCCGGGAGGTCGCCATCTTCCGTGTGAACGGTGACGCGCTGGGCCTTCAGGACGCGGGCGTCCCATCCTCCGAGGGCGTCGAGTTCGAGGAAGCCGCTCTCACCTTCGTCACCCTCGATGTGACTGACCATGAAGCCGATCTCGTCCATGTGGGCCGCGACGGCGACCTCGTGGTCGGTCGACCCCTCGATCGTCCCCACGACGTTGCCCATCGCGTCGGTCCTGACGCGGTCGACGGACTCGACGAACTCGGCCTGCACGAGTTCGCGGATTCGATCCTCGTACCCCGGGACGCCGCTGGTCTCGGTGAGCGTCTCCACCAGCGACTCGTCCAGTGTGTGCGGCTGCATGGCACTCACTCGCGACCGCGTGGATAAAAGCGCCCGGATCGCCGGTGGGGCGTCTCGATCGATCGGTATCTTCCCGGGGGTGTCCTCGGAAGACGTGACGCCGGACGCGTAGGTCGTGCCGGATGTCTCGGACGGTGTGGTGTGCTGGCGTTCGGACGCCGGTCGTACCTGCGTGAACCACGAGGTATTAACCGGACCCGGTCGTACCCGATCGTATGACAGCAGTGCGCGTAGCGGGCGCCGGGCTGACGTCGTTCGGGCGCACGCCGGAGCGAACCGGCCGTGACCTGTTCGCCGAGGCGGCGGCGGTGGCGTTCGACGACGCCGGCGTCCCGCGAACGGACGTCGAGATGGTACGATACGGCAACTTCATGGGCGAACTCGCCGAGCACCAGGGCCACCAGGGACCGCTGATGGCCGAGGCGGCTGGTGTCTCCGCGCCGGCGACGCGATACGAGTCCGCCTGCGCGTCGAGCGCGACGGCGATTCGCGACGCCGTCGTCAGCATCCGCAACGGCGAGTCGGACGTCTGTCTCGTCGGTGGCGCCGAACGGATGACCAACCTCGGCACCGCGGGCGCGACCGAGGCGCTGGCCATCGCGGCCGACGACCTCTGGGAGGTCCGCGCCGGTGTGACGTTCCCCGGCGCCTACGGGCTGATGGCCACGGCGTACTTCGACCGATTCGGCGGTGACCGCGAAGACCTCGCCCACGTCGCCGTGAAGAACCACGAGAACGCCCTCGAGAACGAGAAGGCTCAGTACCAGCGGGCGATCTCGGTCGACGACGTCCTGGAGGCACCCGCCGTCTCCGAACCGCTCGGGCTCTACGACTCCTGTCCGATCTCAGACGGCGCTGCGGCGCTGGTCCTCGTCAGCGACGAGTACGCCGACGCCCACGACGTTTCGGCACCCGTCGCCATCACCGGCACCGGCCAGGGCGGCGACCGCATGGCACTGCACGATCGCGAGCACCTCGCCCGGTCGCCCGCCGCCGACGAGGCCGCGACCGAGGCGTACGACGACGCCGGCATCACCGCCGACGACGTCGCGGCGGCCGAAGTCCACGACTGCTTCACCATCGCCGAGGTGCTAGCGATCGAGTCACTCGGCATCGCCGAGCCCGGCGAGGGAATTGCGGCCGCACGCGAGGGCGACACGACCGCCGACGGCCCCGTCCCGGTGAACCTCTCCGGCGGCCTCAAGGCCAAGGGCCACCCCGTCGGCGCGACAGGTGCCTCCCAGCTGGTCGAACTCACGCACTTGCTCGAAGGCGACCACCCGCACAGCGACGCGATCGACGGCGACACCGTCGTCGCGCACAATGCGGGTGGCACGGTCGCCTCGTGCGTGGTCCACGTACTGGAGGAGGTGGGCGCATGACCGAACGCAGTGAGCTCCCGCGAGTACGCCAGCGCGGCGCGCTGGAGGTGGGAGCATGAGCGACCACACCGGAGCCCGACACGACGGCTACGACGACTGGCTCGACGCCCTGGAGGCGAACGAGGCGTTCTCCCTCGTCTGTCCCGAGGGCCACGGGTCGCTCCCGCCGCGACGGGTCTGCCCCGAGTGCGGCGCTCGTGAGCTCGCCGAGGAACCGTTGCCCGCCGTCGGCGAACTCGACACGTACACGGTCACCCACGTTCCGACCCCCGCGTTCGCGGACGACGCGCCCTACACCACGGGCATCGTCGACTTCGGCCCAGTGCGGCTGACGGGGCGCGTGATCGACGTCCCCGCGGACGAGGTCGCGGTCGGCCTCACCGTCGAGGCGACCGTGATCGAGTCCGAGACGACCGACGAGCGACTCGTCGCCTTCCGGCCGCGGTAGCCGGATCGAACCGTTCGTTCGCCGTCCCCTCGCCTCGTTCGTTCTACCACCGATCGGGGCCGACACCAGTTCCAAAACGGTTCGGGCGACTCTCTGCGGGGTGCCCGTGGTGGATCCCACCGAGGTGACGATCGACGGATGTGTGCGATACAGTCAGTCGACGAGAGCTCACGACGCTGTCGGTCCGCCGATAGTTTCGCTCCCGACCTAGTCCTCGCTGACCGCACCGGCGCCTGTGCCGGAGTCGGGCCCCGTCCCCGACCAGACACCACCACCAAGGTCGATCGCGTCGTTCCACTTGCTGACGACTGTCGCGACGGCGAGGTCGCCGGTGACGTTGTTCATCGTGGCGATGCGGCCGAGGATCGGGTCGACGCCGGCGACGAAGCCGACCACCGCGAGCGGGAGGCCGACCTGGGTGAGCACGACGGTGAGCATGACGATCCCCGCGCCGGGGACGCCGGCGGTGCCGATGCTGATGAGCACGGCGACGATCAACACGAGCACCTGCTCGGTGAGCGCGAGCGGTTGGCCGACGACGTTCGCCGCGAACACGACGGTGATCGCCTGTCGGATCGCGGCACCGTCCATGTTCGCCGTGGCACCGACGGGGAGCGCGAAGGAGTAGACGCGCTCTTCGAGCCGAAGGTCCTCCTCGGCGTTGGTCATCGTCACGGGGAGGGTGCCGGCCGAAGAGCGGGTGGCGAAGGCGGTCACCATCGCGTCCTTCGCGCCGTCGAGGAACGCGAGCGGCGAGACGTCCGCGACGACACCCATCAGGAAGAACAGGTACGTACCGACGATGTGGATGACGACCGCGAGGGCGACGGCGAGCACGAGCGCACCGAGTGACGTGAACACGCCGATCCCTTCGGTGCCGATGCCGGCGGCCATGAGCGCGAAGACGCCGATCACGCCGTACTCGAGGACCCCGCGCACGACGACGAACATCGCCTCGGCACCGAGTTCGAACGCCTCGAACAGGGAATCGACACGGTCTGCGAGTTCGTCCTGCTGCGCCCGCACGTACGTGAGCGCGATGCCGAAGACGATGACGAAGAAGACGGTCGCGAGCAGGTTTCCGTCCGCCATCGCGGTGACGGGATTGCTCGGGACGATCCCGAGGACGACCTCGGTGAGCGAGGGTGGCGCCTGGGACTCGGCGTCGCCGCCGGTGAACTCGACGCCGCGACCCGGCTGCAGGAGGTTCGCGACGGCGAGCCCGACGACACCCGCGATGGTGGTCGTCACGGCGTAGAGACCGACGGTCGCACCCCCGATCCGGCCGAGACGGGCCGGTGAGAGCTGGCGGATTCCCGTCAACAGCGTGAAGACGATTATCGGGATCACCAGCATGTTGAGCAACCGGAGGAAGAGGTCGCCGAGCGGTTCGACCACGGTCATTCGGTCGCCGAACGCGATTCCCGCCGCGGATCCGAGGACGAACGCGAGCGAGATCCGATAGATCAACGGCACCGATCGATACCGCTGCCACAGTGGCCCGACTGTCGAGAACATGGCCGTACACGGTGTTCGTCGAAGTAAACGGCTCCCCTTCCCACCAGTATTTGATGCTGTCTCGGACGCTGTTCGTCGTCGTGCTCTGCGAGTTCGAGGATCTGGCGGCGTATACACCTCCGGAACCGGCCCGTAGCGGTCGAATAGGCACTCACTGGTACGCACGCCATCGGATCGACGCCACCGGGCCGTCCCGGATACCGGCGACGGCTGCCGACAGTACGGTTCGGCGACCGTACCTATCGACCAGTCTGAGGTCTTCCTCGACCCTCGATGGCCGACAACTCGTCTCCGTCCCGGTCGTGTATAGGTCCGATCCGCGTCGTGAATCGGTCTATTCGATGGACGCATCCAGGTCCGAGAGACAGCGCTCGACCGGATCCAGGACGTCGTCGGCGATCGTGTAGGGGTCGGTCTCGCCGCGCTGGACGGCCTCGGCGAGCCCGTCGACGCCCCCGTGGCGGTCGAGTTCGCCCTCTAAGAGTTCGTGGAGGTCTTCGCGCAGGAGCGTGCGGATCTCCTCTGCGTGACGGCGATGACTGCGAGTCTCACGCTCGCCGGAGTCGACCAGGTAGGTACGGTGATCGGCGAACGCGTCGAGGAGCTCGTCGATGCCGCGGCTCTCGGTGGCGACGGTTTCCACGATCGGCGGCTGCCACGATCGCGTCGCGTCCGACGCGTCACCGTCGACTGGCTCCTGGCGTTCCGGCTCGTCGTGTGCGCCGTTGTGACCGTCCGCGTCTCCGACGTCGTGACCGCCAGCGTCTGTCCCGTGGTGACCGCTCGCGTCGGGGCCGTGGTGGCCGGCGCTCGCACCGAAGCTCGGTCCCTCGCCGAGTTCGATCATCTCCATGAGCTCCTGGACGGTGCGGTCGGCGCCGTCGCGGTCGGCCTTGTTGACGACGAAGACGTCGGCGATCTCCAGGATGCCTGCCTTCAGCGTCTGGACGGCGTCGCCAGACCCTGGTGGGACGAGGACGGCGACCGTGTCGGCGGTGCGGACGATGTCGATCTCGTTCTGGCCGGCGCCGACGGTCTCGATGATGACCTTGTCTTTGCCGAAGGCGTCCATGGCCGTGACCGCGTCGGTCGTCGCCGTCGAGAGGCCGCCCAGCGTGCCGCGGGCGCTCATCGACCGGACGAAGACGTCCATGTCGCCGACCGTCGAGGCCATCCGAATGCGGTCGCCGAGGACGGCCCCACCGGTGAAGGGCGAGGAGGGGTCGATCGCGATGACACCGACCGTCTCGCCGCGTTCGCGGTAGGTCTCGGCGAGTTTGTCGACGAGGGTCGACTTGCCGGCGCCCGGTGATCCGGTCACGCCGATGACGTCGGCGGTTCCGGTGTGATCGTAGAGGTCGGAGACGAGTTCGCGGTACCCCTGACGCCGGTTCTCGATCCGAGAGATGGTTCGCGCGAGCGCCCGGTGGTCGCCCGCGAGCAGCCGATCGACGAGCCCGTCGTCGGTCGACTCGGTCTTCGACCCGGGCGCGTCGTCGCCCGCCGTCGTGGCGCCGGCGGCTGGCTCGTCACTCATCGCTCCGGTGCGTTCTCGCGGACGAACTCGATCGTCTCCTCGATCGAGGTGCCGGGTCCGAAGATCGCCGAGACGCCCTCGGCCTCCAGTCCGTCGCGATCTTCGTCCGGAATGACGCCGCCGACGAGGACGAGTGTGTCGGACGCCGCGCCGTACTCCTCCAGGCCGTCCATGATCTTCGGGACGAGGGTGTTGTGCGCGCCCGAGAGGATCGAGATGCCGAGGACGTCGACGTCCTCCTGGACCGCCGCTTGCACGATCTCCTCGGGAGCGTTGTGGAGTCCGGAGTAGATGACCTCGAATCCAGCATCCCGGAACGCTCGGGCGATGACGTGCGCACCGCGGTCGTGTCCGTCGAGTCCCACCTTCGCGACGAGACACCTGATCGATCTACCCGCCTGTTCTGCACTCATGACCGTGAATTCGTCGGCCCCGCGTTTGACTTTAACGGACTGTCCCGGTCGTCCGATCGGACCGGGTAGCGGTGCGATCGCGCCGGCGGATCGTCAAACGTGTTCCCGAACCAAAGGCTAAAGAGCCAAACTGACCAATATCCACGTAATGACCGACGGACGTACGTACTATCGGAGGGATCTCTCGTGGGCGTCGAAATAACCGAACCCAGAATCGACGACGCCGAGTACGAGGATATGGAGCGGTTCGTCTTCGAGTACCTCTCGGCGAGCGTCGAAAAAGAGGACGACGGCGGCCGCATGCGCTGGTATCCGTGGCACTCCGCGGAGTATCGCCACAATCACATCCTGAACGTGGCCGAACTGGCAGAAGACATCGCCGCGTCCGAGGGCGCCGCCGTCGACGTCACGAAGACGGCGGCCATCTTCCACGACGTGGCCAAGCTAGAGACCGCGCAGGATCGCCACGCCGAGGCTGGCGCCCGCGTCGCGCGGGAGTACCTGCAGTCTCGCGGCGAGTACCCCGAATCGTTCGTCGACCAGGTCGCCCGGGGCGTCGAAAACCACTCGTATCAGGGGCCGGTGACCGACCTCCCGCTCGAGACGCAGTGTCTGATCGAGGCCGACCTGCTGGACAAGGTCGGTGCGAATGGGACGGCCCTGATGTTGTTGCGGATGGGCTACGAGTCGCGCGTCCACATGGACGCCGACGAGATGGTCGAACGGGTACTCGAACGCGGGATCGAGGCTGCCAGTCGGGTCGAAAGCGAGACGGCCGAGAGCATCGCTCACCAGCGGCTCAAGCGGGTCACGTGGTTCCAGGAGTGGCTCGAAGACGAGATCGCAGACATGGGTGAGTGAGTGTCCGACCCCTGTCGGGATCGATTTGTACACGTGCTCGCTCCCAGATTCTGATAACCGTTCTTTCGGCGCGAGAACCGGCGTATCGGTATAGGTAGTGTCGTCCCGTCTCTCTACGTGTAGAGGTGACCGATAATGTCAACGACCGCTGCGAACCGGTTCGAGGCCCAGTACGGTGGAATTTCCCTCACGGGGTACCCGCACGCGCTCAGCGCGTGGGTGGTCGTCGCCCTTCGATTCGTGATGGGCGGCGTGATGCTGTTCGCCGGCCTGGGGAAGGTGAGCGAGTGGCCGTTCGACGCGAGCGGCTTCCTGCTCCACGGCGTCGATCCGGCCAGTCCCGTCAGCGGGATCTACGCGACGATGGCCCAGACGCCCGTCGTGTTGGAGACGATCAACGTGATCGTGCCGGCGACCCAGCTCCTGATCGGAATCGCACTGATCACGGGCGCGTTCGTCAGACTGGCCGCCCTGGGTGGGGCCATGCAGATGGTCCTGTTCTACCTCGGCGGCTGGGCGGGCGACTGGCTGGCGCTGTTCGACTCGACGCTGGTCTACGCGTTCGTCTTCCTCGCGCTGGGGGCGTTCGCAGCCGGCCGAATGGCCGGACTGGACGGCTACATCGAGCGAATACGCGTCGGCGGCCAGCCGCTCCTGGAGCGCTTCCCGCGGCTCGGGTACGTCCTGGGCTGAACGCGCGTGCCCTCCCGACGAACGGTCGTGGACTGTTTTTTCGCAGGGTGCTAGACCGGCCTCGCTAGACGAGACCGGTCGCCCCCACGCCGAGGAAGAGGACGCCAAACCCGGCGAGGACGATTCCGCTGAGTGTGGCGATCACGGGAGCGAGTTCGTCGACCCGATTGCCGACTCCCACGAGCGTCGCGGGAAAGCTGACGATCCAGACGACGATACCGGCGAAGAAACCGATCAGTAACGTTGGTGATCCGGTTTCGACGACGAGCGTTCCAGCAAGGTCGCCGCCGACGTACGGAACGTGCGAGAAGACGTCGAGCGTCCCTTCTTTGAGCAACCCGACGCCGACCGTCAGCCAGAAGCCGATCTGGTACGGATTCGTCGCCGCGAGGACGAACGTCTTCCGGAATCCGGCAGCCGGATCGTCGCCATCGACGCTCGACGCGAAGGCGTCTTTCGCGCTTCGGAACGCGTCGAGCGCGAAGTAACACATGAGAACCCCACCGATCAGGTAGAGGATCGGTCGAATCCCCGGCTGGGCGTCGATGATCGCGACGACGCCGACCAGCGTGAGGACGAAGAAGAGGGCGTCGGCCGTGAACGCACCCAGTCCGGCCTTGAATCCCGGGAACCACCCCCTGAGTACACTCTCTTCGGCGATGATCGCGTTCATCGGGCCGGGTGGTGCCGCCAGGGCCAGTCCGAACACGGCACCCACGGCCAGCGTTCCGACGGAGTCGAACACGCCTCTCACTGGGAGCGAATCGCACAAAAGGTTCCCGGTGGCGGTCGAATCGGCCGAAACCGGCTGACGACCCAGTCGTGGCTGGTCAGGCCTTCGCCTGCCAGCCCCGAACGCGATCGGCGCTGATGCCGTCGACGTCCGCGGCGACGGCGTCCGGATCGGCGTCCGAGAGGTCGTCGACGCTCTCGATGCCGGCCTCGGCGAGTTTCTCCGCGGTCTTCGATCCGATGCCGTCGAGGGACTCCAGGTCGGAGCCGCTCTCGGCTTCGCGGGCCTGGTACTCGCGGTAGTTACAGATCGGACAGCCAAGCTCCCAGGGGTCGTCGTCATCGGTGTGAACGACCAGTTCGGGCAGGTCGTGTTCCTCGCAGCGTTCGTCCGTGACCTCGATCTCGCCGCGTCGGGGTAGCGGCAGTGAGTAGTCGCAGTCCGGATAACGCGTACAGCCGACCAGTCGCGACCCGCTCTGGAGGGTCTTGATCGCGAGTTCGCCGCTTTCTGCTTCGGCGGTTTCACCGCCTTCGTCTCGCGGCGTCTCCGACGCCGCGCTTTCCCCACACTCGGGACACTCCCCGATGATCGGCCCTTCGCCGGCGTCCTCGGCCGCACACAGTGGACAGCCGTGGACGAAGGTCTGGCGGCCGGCGAGCATCTTGATCTCGTTGAGGTCGTGCTCGTCGCAGGTCTCCTCTAAGATGTGGGGCTTCCCCGTGGAGGGGAGCTGGATGGTGTACTCGCAGTCGGGGTAGCCGTCACAGCCGACGAAGTACGAGCCGTAGCGACTGCGACGGACGAGGAGGTCTTCGCCGCACTCGGGACACGGCCCGAGACGCTTGTCGTCCTTCAGCGACTGGCGGAGGTGATCGCCGATCTCCTCGCGCGAGTCGGCGAGCTCCTCGAAGATCTCCTCTAGCATCTCCCGGGACTCCTCGGTCACGTCGTCGAGCGTGGCCTCGCCGGACGCGATCGCGTCCATGTCGGCTTCGAGCTGGGCCGTCATCTCCTCGCTGACGACCTCGTCGGCGAACTGCTCGGCCGCGTCGACGACCGCCATCGCGAGCTTCGTCGGTCGTGGCGGGTCGTCCTCGACGTAGCCCCGATCGTAGAGCTTCTCGATGATGTTGTGTCGCGTCGACTTCGTCCCGATCCCCATGTCCTCCATGGTCTCGATCAGTCGGGACTGGCCGTAGCGTCGCGGCGGCTGGGTTTGCTTGGCCTCCAGTTCCGTATCGGTGATCGCCAGTGTCTCGCCCTCGTCGACGGCGGGGACGAAGTTCTCACTGGTGTTGAAGTACGGATAGACCGCGTGGTAGCCGGGTTCGACCAGCCGCTTGCCGTTGGCCTTGAGCGAGTGATCCTCGACGTCGGCGACGACCTTGAGGTGTTCCCAGCGGGCCGCGTCGGCCAACGTCGCGTAGAACCGCCGGACGACGAGCTCGAAGATCTCCCACTCGTCGTCCGAGACGTCGCCGCGGGCTGGAATCTCGCCCGTCGGGTGGATCGGCGGGTGGTCGGTCGTCTCCTCGTCGCCCTCTGTGGCCACGAGGTCGTCGTCGGCCTCGAGGAGTTCCTCCGCACTCTCGCCGAGCGTAGGGTGGCCGACGAACTCGTCGAGCAGCGCTTCCGGATCGAGATCGTCGGGGTAGACCGTGTTGTCCGTTCGCGGGTACGTCATGTACCCCGCGGTGTAGAGGTCCTCAGCGATCGACATCGCGCGCTTGGCCGAGTAGCCGATCGCGCTGGCCGCCCGGATGAATTGCGTGGTGTTGAACGGCGCCGGCGGCGCGTCGGTGCGCGTTCGGCGGTTGACGTCGGTGACCGTCGCCTCGCTCGCCGACGAGAGCGTTTCGAAGACGGAGTCGGCGACCGACTCGTCCCAGACGCGTTCGGCCTCGTTGTCGTCCTCGTCGAGATAGTAGTACTGGGCGTCGAAGGCGTCACCCGCGCCATCGTCTTTCGCCAAATCGGCAAAGAGTTCCCAGTAGTCGTCGGGGTCGAACGCCTCGATCTCGCGTTCGCGGTCGACGATCAGCTTCAGGGTCGGACTCTGCACCCGGCCGACGGAGATGAAGTCGTTGCCGAGCTGGCCCGCCGAGAGCGAGAGAAACCGGGTCAGCGAGGCACCCCAGACGAGGTCGATGATCTGTCGGGCCTCGCCCGCGGCCGCGAGGTCGAAGTCGAGCGACTCGGGCTCGTCGAACGCGCGCGTGACCTCGTTCTCCGTGATCGAGGAGAAGCGCACGCGCTGGATCGGGACGTCGTCGTCGACGTCGCGGACGATCTCGTAGGCCTCTTTGCCGATGAGTTCGCCCTCGCGGTCGTAGTCGGTCGCGATCGTCACCTGGGTCGCCCGCCGGGCGAGAATCCGCAGCGTCGAGACGATGTCCTCCTTCGTCGGACGCTTCTCGACGCTCGCGTCGATCAGTTCGACCGGCTCGACGTCGCGCCAGTCGCCGTATTCGGGAGGGAAGTCGACGCCCACGACGTGGCCCGAGAGTCCGACGCAGCGTTTGCCGCCCCACTCGTAGACGTTGACGCCACTCTCGCGCGTCGCCTGCATGGAGCCGCCGCTCAGGATCTCTGCGATCCGCCTCGCGGCGTTGTCCTTCTCGGTGATGATCAGTTCCACGCCGACCCACCTCCGCCGGCCGTCACTCGCGTTCGCATCGGCCGGTGCTACGCCGGTCGCCCCCATAATCGTTTCGGCGAAATCGCAAGACAGCGCGGGTATGCGCGGCGTACGCGGGCGTTGCGCGCCTGCGCGAACGACCCCGTTGTGGTCTCGCTGTGACTCCACAGTTCCACCCCTCGTCCGACACTTCGCCTGTCCAGGAGTGGTGGGACCTCACTCGGCGACGACTGCGATGTCGAGCATGGGTGAACTCCACGGGTCGCCCTGTTTCTGAAGGCCGGGTTCCCGATTTCGACGAGCAGCGGGAGTTCGACGCGCAGTGTGTACGGCGTCCGTCGATGGGTTCGAGAGGCCGATCGATCGTCCCGGCAACGTCGCCGTGGTTTGCGACCTTTTAACTACCGACTCGCCGACGCTCCAACGGAGAGCTATTCGTGTCCCAGTCAGACCGAAAGGGAATCGACATGACGACGGGGGCGATCACGCCCAAACTGTTTCACCTGTCGTGGCCCCTCGTCCTCGGTAACCTGCTCCAGACAGTCTACAACCTGGCAGATATGTTCTGGGTCGGGCAGATCCCCGGCGACGAGGGTGTCGGCGTCGCCGCGGTCTCGCTCATGTTTCCGCTCTCGTGGATGTTCGTCTCGACGGCGATGGGGCTGACGGCGTCGACCATCTCGCTCGTCTCTCAGTACGTGGGCGCCGACCGACGGCGGGTCGCAGACCGCGTCGTCGCCCAGTCGATCCTGCTGGCGATCGCCGTCTCGGTCGTCCTCGCCGGGCTCGGCCTGACGTTCAGACGGCCGATTCTACACATCATGGGCGCGCAGGGACCGGTGTTCTACGACTCGCTCGTCTACATCGAGGTAATCTTCCTCACGCTGCCGCTTACCTTCCTGTTCTTCGCGTTCCGGGCGTCGCTCCAGGGAGCCGGTGACACCAGAACGGCGATGTGGCTCGTCCTGATATCGGCCGGGCTGAACGTCGTCATCGACCCGTTTCTCATCCTCGGGTGGGGTCCGTTCCCGGCCTGGGGCACCCGCGGCGCTGCCGTCGCCACGTTCCTCTCGCGGGGCGTCGCGACGGTCGCCGGTATCTACGTCCTGTTAGACGGGACGTACGGCGTCAAACTCTACGTACGCGACCTCGCCCCTGACGCCACGCTCCTGTACAAACTGATCGACATCGGCTATCCCGCGACGTTCGACGGCTGGGTGCGAAGTTTCGCGTCGGTCGCGATGGCGGGCTTCGTCGCGCGATTCGGCTACACGGCGACCGCCGCCTACGGGATCGGCATTCGGCTGATGTCGGTCACCTGGTCGGTCTCGGGGGCGGTCGGCCAGGCGACCGCGACCGGCGTCGGACAGAACCTCGGCGCCAGCCTGCCGGATCGGGCGCGCTCCGTAGCCAGGATGGCTATTGTCGGCACGATGGGGTTTATCGCCGCCTGCGCGGCGCTGGTGTTTGCCTTCCCCTTCCGGGCCATCGGCGTCTTCGTAGACAACCCCCAGATCGTTCGCGAAGGCGTCGTCTTCCTCCGCGTCATCTCCCCGTTCTGGGCGCTCTTCTCGGCGGTGATGGTCATCCAGGGGGCGTTCCGGGGCGCCGGGAACACCCGCGCCGCGATGGTCCTCTCGCTTCTCTCGCGGTGGATCCTCCGCATCCCCGTCGCGCTCGTCCTCGCGTTCACCTCGATTACGATCCCGTATCTTGCGATCACGATCCCGCTCGTCCCGTCGATCGACCTCGGCGTAAACGGCATCTGGATCGCCTACTCGTTCGGGATGGCCGCCACCTTCGTCGTCGCCCTCGCGTGGTTCCGATTCGGTGATTGGACCGAGTCCGTCATCGAGGAGGAATCCGCCGAGGGCGGCCGCGAGCGCGGCGACGACGTGCCCGCAGACCCGGACGATCCACACTCCGTGGACGATTGACCGCCCGCAGACCCGGACGATCCACACTCCGTGGACGATTGACCGCCCGTAGACCCGGCCGACCCCTCCGTAGTCGATAGATGCCCCATCGCTTTTCACGTACCCGTCCAACGACCGAGTATGGAACGTGAGGCGTTCGACGTATCGACGGCGGACGACGGCTCCCTCACCGTTTCTCGGCTGAGTGATCCGCTCGGGACGACGGACCTCGCGGTAACTCACTACCGGGTGCCACCCGGAGGCCGACTGCCGTCCGGAGTGCACACCCACTCCGATCAGGAGGAAGTGTTCGTCGTCCACTCCGGTGAAGCGACGTTCGAGACGCTCGCCGGAGACGTGTCCGTCTCGAGCGACGAGGCGATTCGATTCGCTCCAGGCGACTACCAGGCCGGTCGGAACGACGGAGACGAACCGCTCGACGTGCTGGCCATCGGGGCGCCCCGAGAGAGCGCTGATATCCGCATCCCGATCGTGTGCTCCGCGTGCGAGCACGGCAACCTTCGGCTCGATACCGCTGGCGACTCGCTCTCGTTTACCTGCCCGGGCTGTGGCGTCGAGCGGGAACCGGCCCCCTGTCCGTCGTGCTCCGGAGCGGATCTTCGGGTGGTCCTCGACGACGGGAACGAACCGGTTGCAGCCTGTCAAGACTGCGGATCGACGTTCGATCGACCGCCGATCGACGGTGAGTGGTGAGTCTGCCGGGCGAGCGCCGAACGGCCTGGCGAGCTGGTATCGGGCTCAGTCGTCGAGTTCTGCCCGCAGGAGCTGGTTGACGGTTCCCGGATCGGCGCTGCCGCCGGTGGCCTGCATGACCTGGCCGACGAGGAAGTTGATCGCGCCGTCGTCACCCTCGGCGTAGTCCGCGACGGCGTCGGGGTTCTCGTCGATCGCGGCTTCGACGGCGGCCTGCACCTCGCCCTCGCCGGTCTTGCCGAGGTCCTCGGCCTCGACGATCGCGTCCGGATCGGCGTTCTCGTCGAGCATCGTCCGCAGGACGACCTCTCTGGCGTTCTTCGCGGTGATCTCGTCGGTCGCGACGAGTTCGACCAGTCGGGAGACCTCGTCGAGTCGCCCCGCGAGGTCCGTGATCGCCATGTTGCGGTAGTTGAGTTCGCCCAGCAGTTCGTCTGCGACCCAGGTGGCCGCCAGATCGGGATCGAACTCGCTCGCAAGATCCTCGTAGAAGTCGGCGACCTGTTTGGTCGAGGTGAGTTTCGAGGCGGCTTCCTCGCCGAGAGCGTACTCCTCGCGGAAGCGCTCGCGGCGGGCCCGTGGCAGTTCCGGAATCTCGATCTCCTCGCGCCAGTGGGCGACCTGCAGCGGCGGAATGTCGGCTTCCTCGAAGTAACGGTAGTCCTTCTCCTCGGCCTTCGATCGCATCGAGACTGTAATGCCGCGACTCTCGTCCCAGTGGCGCGTCTCCTGTTCGACGGCGCGCCCGCGCTGGATCGCGTTTTTCTGTCGCGTCTCCTCGTAGGCCAGGGCCTTCTCCGCGCCCTTGTGACTCGAGATATTCTTGACTTCGGTCCGGTTCGCCGATTCGAGCGCCGCCGTCGAGAGCTCGCCGTTATCGTCGGTTTCCTCGGCCTCGACGATCGAGAGGTTCGCGTCGACGCGAAGGCTGCCGTCGCGCTCGGCGTCGAAGACACCCAGGTACTCGAGTACCTCCTCGAGTTCGGCGAGGAAGGCTCGAACTTCGGCGGGGCTACGGAAGTCGGGCGCCGTGACGATCTCCATCAGCGGCGTGCCGGCGCGGTTGTAGTCGATCAGGGTGTACTCGGCGGAGTCGATACCGCCGCCGCCTCCGACGTGCTGGAGGCTGCCCGGATCCTCTTCGAGGTGGGCGCGTTCGATCTCGATGGGGCGTCGCTCGCCCTCGACGCGCACTTCGAGCTCGCCAGACTGGCAGATCGGCTCGTCGTACTGCGTGATCTGGAAGTTCTTCGGGAGGTCGGGATAGTAGTAATTCTTCCGGTGAAAGCGCGTCTCCCGGGGTATCTCCGCGTCGATGGCCTTCCCGATCTTCACCGCGGCTTCGACGGCGGCCTCGTTGACGACCGGCAGCGCGCCAGGGAGTCCGAGGCAGACGGGGCAGACGTGTTCGTTCGGCCCGTCCGCGTCGCCCGTCGAACACCCACAGAAGATCTTCGTCTCGGTCTCCAGCTGGACGTGGACCTCGAGCCCGATGACGGTCACGAGCTCGCCCTGCTGGACGGTCTGGGCACTCATCGTCCTCGCTTCGGAGTCCGCGGCTTAAAGGATAACGGAGCAGCTCGCGTCGTCGGGCCGATCGGCGACGGGTCCCGGATTGCGGCCGGTCCCCGCCGTCCAAAACCCATCAGAATTAATTAGTTTGTCTGACGCACGTTTATGTGGCCCGAGATGCCCCTAGCGCGTATGCCGAGAAATCGCGTCGAGGAACTCGAGTCGACGGTTCGCGAACTCGAGTCGACGGTCGAAGGGCTCACGGAAGAACTGGTCGAGTCGAAGGAGCGAATCCGCGTGCTCGAGGAACTGCTCGATGCCGAACCGCAGACCCGAGTTCCGGACCGCCGCTCGAGCGAGCGACGGGAGGCCGCCCCTGACGACGTCGCGGCGGCGACCGCCCAGGCGGACGCCGATCCGGCGGACCTCGGGCTGGACGAGCCCACGACCGACGAGGCGCCCGCCGAATCGGAGTCAGTCGAAGAGTCCGAACCACAAGAGTCAGGTACCGACGAAATCATCGTCGCATAAACAGTCCGCCCGCTAGCGAAGTGGCGCGGAGGTTCGCCCGGAAATGCACATCAAAGCCCTCGTCCTGGACAATTTCAAGAGTTTCGGTCGCAAGACCCGGATCCCCTTCTACGAGGACTTCACCGTTATTACCGGACCGAACGGCTCCGGCAAGTCGAACATCATCGACGCCGTCCTCTTCGCGCTCGGGCTCGCCCGGACGCGAGGCATCCGCGCCGAGAAACTCACCGACCTGATCTACAACCCCGGCTACGACGACGGCGATCGACCACCGGGCACCCGGGAGGCCGAGGTCGAGGTCGTCCTCGACAACGCCGACCGGACGCTGGAGCGATCCCAGGTCGCGACCGCTGCCGGCTCCGACGACGTGGGCGAGTGCGACGAGATACGCATCCGCCGACGGGTCAAACAGACCGAGGACAACTACTACTCCTACTACTACCTGAACGGTCGGTCGGTCAACCTCGCGGACATCAAGGACCTGCTCGCCCAGGCCGGCGTGACGCCGGAGGGCTACAACGTCGTCATGCAGGGTGACGTCACCGAGATCATCAACACGACACCCCACAGCCGCCGCGAGATCATCGACGAGATCGCGGGCGTGGCCGAGTTCGACGCGAAGAAAGAAGACGCGTTCGAGGAACTAGAGGTCGTCGAAGAACGCATCGACGAGGCAGAACTGCGCATCGAGGAGAAGCGGACCCGCCTCGACCAGCTCGAAGACGAGCGGCGTACGGCCCTCCGGTATCGCCGTCTCAGGCGCGAGAAGGCGGAGTACGAGGGGTACCTCAAAGCGAGCGAACTCGAAGACAAGCGCGACGAACACGACGACGTCGCGGAGCGAGTCACCGATCTCGCGGCCGAACTCGAATCCCTCCAGCGGGAACTCGACGAGAAGCAGGGCGCCGTCGTCCGACTGCAAGAAGACCTGGAGGATTTGAACGACGAGATCGAGCAGAAGGGCGAGGACGAACAACTACAGATCAAAAGCGAGATCGAGGCGGTCAAAGGCGAGATCGCCCGTCTCGAGGACAAGATCGAGACCTGCGGCGAGCGGATCGAGGAAGCGGAGGCCGACCGCCGCGACGCGTTCGTCCAGATCGACCGCAAGCAAGAGCGCGTCGACGAACTTGGGGACGAGATGCGCGAGTGCAAACTCGAGAAGGGCTCGATCGCCTCGGAAATTCAGGAGCGCGAGGCGGAGATCGAGTCGCTCGAGACGGAACTCGAGAACGTCGACACCGAGTACGACGAGGTGAAGGCCGACCTCGCCGAACACAAGGACGAACTGGAGACGGCCAAGACGGAGAAGAACGACCTCCAGCGCGAGCAGGATCGCCTGCTCGACGAGGCCCGCCGCCGGTCGAACCAGATAGCGGAACTCGAGTCCTCGATCGAGGAGACCGAGTCGCTCCTTCCCGAACTGGCGGACGAACGGGCCGAACTCGAGCGCGAACTGGAGAAGGCAGCGGCGAACAGCGAGAACATCGAGGAGGTCGTCACCGATCTCAAGCGCGAGCGATTCCAGTTACAGGACGACCTGGACGACCTTGAAGACGAACTGCAGGCCAAACAACAGGAGTACGCCGAACTCGAGGCGAAGGCGGGCCAGAGCGGCGATTCGTCGTTCGGCCGCGCGGTGACGACCATCCTCAATTCTGGATTCGACGGCGTCCACGGTGCGGTCGCCCAGCTCGGGAGCGTCGACGGTGCCTACGCTACGGCGTGTGAAACTGCGGCGGGTGGGCGACTCGCGAACGTCGTCGTCGACGACGACGGCGTCGGCCAGCGCTGTATCGATCACCTCAAATCGAAGAATGCCGGCCGGGCCACGTTCCTCCCGATGACGGAGATGTACTCCCGGAGTCTTCCGTCCGCCCCGTCGGATCCCGGCGTCGTCGACTTCGCGTACAACCTCGTCGACTTCGACGATCAGTACGACGGGATCTTCTCGTACGTGCTCGGGGACACCCTCGTCGTCGAGGACATCGAGACGGCCCGGTCGTACATGGGCGACTACCGCATGGTGACGCTCGACGGCGACCTGGTCGAGAAGAGCGGTGCGATGACCGGTGGCTCACGAAAAGGATCGCGCTACTCGTTCTCGACGGACGGCCGCGGCAAACTCGAACGCGTCGCGACCCAGATCACCGAGTTGCAGGACCAGCGCGACGACCTGCGTGACGAATTGCGAGACGTCGAGTCCCGCCTCGACGACGCTCGCGACCGCCAGACCGACGCGGCCGACGAGGTTCGCTCTATCGAGAACGAGATCGAGAAGGTTGACGAACAGCGCGACCGGCTCGAAGGGGAGATCGAGTCAGACGAAGCCGAACTGGAAGAGCTCCGATCCGAACGCGAGTCGGTCGACGAGGAGATGACCGATATCTCCGGGCAGATCGAGGCAAAGCAGGAGGCTATCGAGGATATCGAGGCGTCGATCGCGGACCTCGAGGCCGAGCTGGCCGATTCGAAGATTCCCGAACTCACCGCCCGGATCGAGGAGGTAGAAGCCGAGATCGACGAACGGGAGGAACGCATCGCGGATCTCAGCAGTCAACTGAACGAGCTCGAACTCGAGAAGACCTACGCCGAGGACGCCATCGAGGACCTCCACGACGACATCGAGTCGGCCCAGAACCAGAAGGCGGAGTACGAAGAACGGATCGAGACCTACGAGGACGAGATCGAGTCCCAGGAGGGCGTTCTCGACGAGAAGCGCGAGGCGGTCGCCCAGTTAGAGGAGGAACTCGCCGAACTCAAAGACGAACGGACGTCGCTTCGCGAGGACGTAGAGGAGGCGCGTCGAGCGCGCGACGAGGCCCAGGACGCGGTCACTGACACCAAGGGCGAACTCACGAACGCGCGCGACCGCCTGGAGGCACTCGAGTGGGAGATCGAGGCCCTCGAAGAGGAAGTCGGCGAGTACGACCCCGAAGACGTGCCGGACCACGACACTGTCGTCGAAATGGTCGATCTCCTCACCACCGACATGGAGGCACTCGAACCGGTGAACATGCTCGCGATCGAGGAGTACGACGAGGTTCGAAGCGACCTCGACGAACTCGAGGCGAACCGGGAGACGCTCGTCGAGGAGGCCGACGGGATCCGCGAGCGCATCGAGCGCTACGAGAAGCAGAAACGGGCCACCTTCATGGACGCCTACGAGTCGATCAACGCCCACTTCACGGAGATCTTCGAGCAACTCTCCGAAGGGACCGGGTCGCTCCACCTGGAGAACGAGGACGATCCATTCGACGGCGGCCTCACGATGAAGGCCCAGCCGGGCGACAAACCCATCCAGCGCCTGGACGCGATGTCCGGCGGCGAGAAGTCCCTCACCGCCCTCGCCTTCATCTTCGCCATCCAGCGACACAACCCGGCGCCGTTCTACGCGCTCGACGAGGTCGACGCCTTCCTCGACGCGGTCAACGCAGAACGCGTCGGCCGGATGGTCGACGAGTTGGCGGGCGACGCCCAGTTCGTCGTCGTCTCACACCGCCAGGCCATGCTCGACCGCTCCGAACGCGCCATCGGCGTGACGATGCAACAGGACAACGTCAGCGCGGTGACCGGCATCGACCTGAGCGGTGAGGAGGAGGTCGTTGCTGATGACTAGCGAGGATACCGAGGAGGCTACGCCGACGACGCCATCCTCGGAAACGCGAACGGGGAGCGAGGCGAGGTCTGAGGGAAGCGAAGACCTCGGGACTGTGAACGGGGAGCGTCAGCGACCCGTGAACGAAGCGACCCGTGAGCGAAGCGAGGGCTCCGAGGAGCCGATGTCGACGACGGAAGCGTCGGGGAATTCAGGCGAGGAGCCGACGCAGACGACGGAAGCGGACGACGCCGGCGACGCTGAGAGTCGACGATCTGCCGGTGGAGCCGCGGAGGAACCGTCGCCGGGGCGGAGCGACGAGCCTTCGTCGGCGGCGGACGACGTGCCACTGACGATCGCCGGTCACGAGGATCGAGAACCGCCGTCGGGTACGTCGTCGGATGGGCTCGCGTTCGCCGACGAGGCCGAGTCGGACGATCCGTACCCCGATTCGGTTCCCGACGAAACGGACGACGAGGACGATGACGTCCAGCCGGTGGAGTTACTCGTCCAGCTGGCAAAGCGGGGCCAGATCGATCCGTGGGACATCGACATCGTGCAAGTGACGGATGCGTTTCTCGACGCGCTAGACGAGGCGGATCTTCGGACGTCGGGCCGGGCGCTGTTCTACGCGAGCGTGCTGTTGCGGATGAAGAGCGACGTACTCTTCAGCCCTGACGAACCTGACGACGAGGAGGTGCCGCCCTGGGAGGCGGCGTTCGTCGACGACGGGGCGCCGGTCGAGGCTGACGATGGACCGTCCGGTTTCGATCCGGTCGAACGGTTGGAGGCGGAGATGGACCGCCGACTCGAACGCCAGCACGCCCGTGGCAAGCCGGAGACGCTGGACGAACTCGTCCGCGAACTCAGGGACGCCGAACGTGGCTCCTGGTGGAAACGCTCCCGGGAGTACGACACGTCCAACTCCCCGAGCGGGTTCAATCGCGGGGTGCAGGAACTCAGCTACCACTCCGAAGACGCCTACCGCGGCGTCGACGAACCGACGGCGGACGACGTCACGCACACCCAGCACGACGAGGAGATCGACGCCGTCATCGCGGACGTCGAGGCGGCGCTGGAACCGCACTACGAGGCCGGTCGCGAGGAGGTCCTGTTCGCAGAGATCGAGGACGCCGGCGGCTCGCGCGTGATGACCTATCTCGCGTTGCTGTTTCTGGCCCACCGTGGCCAGATTCGATTAGAACAGGACGAACTCTTCGGGGACCTCTGGGTGCAACAGGTGACGGTGGACGCCGAACCGAGCGAAGCGGTGGCGGATTGAGAGCAGGCCGTTCTCTCCGACTCTCTGATCCGAAATTTCTATTACTTCTCTCGGAAACATTTCCACAGCGTGTCCCGCCCCGTAGACCTCCTGTATCGGTTCCGTGTCGCCAGCTTCGCGGTCCTTCGCGTCGTGATCGTCATCGGGTTTCTGCTCGGTTTACTCCTCGGCCCGGCCCTCCTGTTCGGTTCCGGACCCGCGATACTGGCGGGTATATTGCTGTTTCTGATCGCCCTCATCGCGCTCGCCGGCGCGCGCCCGCTTTCGCTCTATCCCGCCCACGTGTTCGGGATGAAACATCGCGTCGATTACGACACGTTCGACGGACCGCGAAAGCACTGCGTCGAGTGTGGCGACACGGCAACGAAGGGCCTGCGCCGTCGGTATGCGCGGCAGGTCGTGCTGTTCGGCGTCCCGTTTCACACGCTCGAGTGGGGGATCAACGACTACTGTCTCGACTGCTCGGCACCGTCGGCGACCGATCCGGATTCGTCGACCGGGTGGGTCAGGCGGCAGGACGAATCCGCGGCCAGAGAACTCGACCGCGCGCTGGAGTGATCGAACCCGGAGCCGGGGTCAGGTGGCCAGCCGCCACTCCTCGCCGCGGACCGTCTCGACGACGCCGCGGCGTTCCATCTCGGTGAGCACCTCGGACAACCGGTCGGGCTGGGCGATCTCCATCTCGATGCGCTGGATGTCGTGGAAACTCGCGAGGTAGTGTCGGATCTCATCGGCAGTGAACGTCTCCTGTTCGGCCGTTTCCATGACGCCGGAGATCAGGTCGATCATGTCCTCGATGAAGTTCCACGGATAGACGATCCAGGCCCACTCTGCCAGGCGTTCGCCGACGTACTCGGGTTCGAACTCGCTCGTTCCGAGCAACTGGAGCGTGGCGGTGCGAACGGTGTCGGCCCCGCGGTCGGTGACGTACTCGTAGGCGTGCTCGATCGACCCGCCGGTGTCGGCGATATCGTCGATGATCAGGACGTCCTTGCCCTCGACGCTCCCCTCCGGCATCGGGTACCTGACGGTGGGCTCGTCGGCTTTCTCGGCGGCGCCGACGTAGTGTTCCATCTTCAGGCTCGTCAGGTCGTCCAGCCCGAGGAAATCACAGAGACACCGACCGGCGAACCAGCCGCCCCGCGCCAGCGCGACGATCACGTCCGGCTCGAACGTGTCCCGTCTGACCTGCTCGCTCACGTCTCGACAGAGGCTGTAGATGTACTCCCAGTTGGTTATCGTACAGCTGAAGTCCTCCGGTAACTCGGACATCGTGTGCTCTGTGAAGACGTGACGGAGCACCGTCTGTTAAGTCATCCGTTGTCCCGGCGCCGGGGTCTCCGCCGGTGATACGTCCGCCGAACCGTGTCTGCGCTCGGTCGAGCGGGCGACCCCTAGCCATACCTTTCAGGTGGTCGAACCCACCGTATGCCTACCGACTTCGACTGGCTGGCCCTCGAAGTGAAGTATCTCGACCAGGCCGCCGCGTTCTACGAGGAGCTGCTGGACCTGTCGGTCGTGGATCGCCGTTCCAACGTGCTTCGGTTCGCGACGGGTCCGTCGGCACTGGTCCTGCGCCGACCGACCGGGATTCCGCGTGGCGGGATTCACACGCACTTCGCCTGTTCGATTCCCGCCTCGGAGTACGACGAGTGGTGGGATCGACTCGCGGCGTCGCTCGACGTAGCGGAGGAGCGGTTCGGTGACGCGAAATCGCTGTACTGCTACGATCCGGACGGAAATTGCGTGGAACTCGGCCAGCGAGACGTTTCGGGACCCGGCATCGACGGAATCTTCGAGGTCGCACTCGAGGTGTCGTCGCTGGCGCGATCGGAATCGCTGTACGCCGATCTCGGGTTCGAGACGGTCGACAGGGGCACCGGACGTCGCCGGGTCAGAATGGACGGACCCGTCGCGCTCGAACTGTGGGAGCCTCACCTCGGGATCGCCGACGCCCGCGGTGGGGTCCACGTAGCGCTCGGGTTCACCGCTGACGAGCCGGCGGCCCTCGCGGAAGCCGTGGCTGCTCGTTCGTGTTCGACGGCGGAAACGGACGACGGATGCGTGATCGTCGACCCCGACGGCCATCACCTGACACTGCGACGATCGGCCTGATCGAGACGGATTCGATCGCTCACAACCGGCTGTTGTCGACAGTGGTGCCCGGTGGGGTCACGACGAGAAACCCCCGGAAGTGAACGAGGTTCCCACCCATATCTGCCACCTCGCGGGCGAAGCCGGCGGCCAGTTCGTTGACGTCACCGTCGACGTCGAGCAGGAGGACGCATCCCTCCGCCACGGTCTCGATACGTTCGGCCGGCGGGGTCGATCCGTCGAGGACGTCGAGGACGATATCGGTCCCTTCGGGATCGTCTTCGTCGTCTGCGATGTGTTCTTCCATCGCTCGCAGATCGAGATCGAAGTCGCTCATGTCACCGAGGTTGGCGGGAGGTGCCAAAAGCGTTCCCCACGGGTGACCGATTGCGACCCTGTGGCGGGTGATCAGCCGTCGTAGACGACGAATCGATCCGCCTCTTTGGCGAGCGAAATTGCGTCCGACCCGAACGAATCGGCGTGGCTGACGAGTAAGAGCAAGATCGATTCGGGTCGGAGCAACGCGTAGCCGTCCTCGCGAGAGAGAAGCCCCTGTGATTCGAGTTCGCCTGCGTACTTACTCACCGTCGGCGCCGAGACGTCGAGCGTCTCGGCGAGCTCGCTCGCTCCCGCGTTGGGCGATTTGAGCAACTCGATGATCATCCCTCGTGGCGTGTCGCGACGGAGGTAGCCGAGGGCGTGCTTCTCGAAGTCGTCGAACCGGTTCGCTTGTACGTAGCGGCGGTAGTCGCCGTCGCGGAACCCTTCGACGGTGCCGGCTGTCGTGAGCGTCCTGAGGTGGTGCTGGGTCTCGCCCGTCCCCAGTTTGAGGTCGTCTCGAATCTTCGAGAAGTGTGCACCCGGCGTCGTGGCGAGGTAGCCGGTGATGGCGTCGCGGGGTTCGCTCTCCCCGGTCGAGGCGGCTGCGGTGCCCGTGGATCCGACGAGCGACGCGCTCGTGCCGACGGTGGCGAATCGGCGGAGTGTGGCGCGTTTGTCTTCGTCGACGCGTTCGTCACCAGCCATGCGCGTTCTACCGTCCACTCGGACTCCACGGTAAAACACGTTTCGTTCGATTCTCACGTCGCGAAGAGAAATTGTCGCGGTGACCGACGCGTTCGACCGGAGCGGGTGGTCGACCGACTCACTCGCTCGAATCGGCGCCGAACTCCTGATCCATCTCCTCGATGACTTCGTCCGGGTCGGCGATGTTGGCCGGGTCCTTCCCCTGCTTGATGGCCTGGGCCTCCTGTTCCATGGCTTCGACGTCCATGTCCGCTTCCTCGTCGATCTCGCCGATGATCTCCGCGATGTCGTCGAGGCCGATCAGTTCGCGGGTCTCCTCGTCGAACTCGAGACTCTCCAGGGATTCCTCCCCCTCGGAGACGTCGCTCCCGCTTAGGTGCTTGCCGTAGCGACCGACGAGCGAGGATAGCTCCTGCGGGAGGACGAACGTCGTGGATTCGCCCTGACCGATCTCCGAGAGCGTCTCCATCCCCTTGTCGATGACCGCGCGTTCGCCCATGGATTCGGCAGATTTGGCCCGAAGGACCGTCGAAATCGAGTCACCCTGCGCTTCCAGGATCTGACTCTGTTTTTCCCCCTGAGCGCGGATGATGTCGCTCTGTTTGTCACCTTCGGCCTTCTCGACGGCGCTGCGTCGTTCACCCTGGGCTTCGAGGATCATGGCGCGGCGTTTGCGCTCCGCGGAGGTCTGTTGCTCCATGGCCTGCTGGACGTCCTTCGAGGGATTGACTTCGCGGACCTCGACGCTCTCGACGCGGATCCCCCACTCGTCGGTGGGCTCGTCGAGTTCCTCGCGGATGTGTGCGTTAATCTGCTGGCGCTTGTTCAGCGTGTCGTCGAGTTCCATGTCACCGAGGACGGCCCGCAGCGTCGTCTGGGCGAGGTTCGAGACTGCCTTCTTGTAGTTGTCCACCTCGAGGAAGGCCTTCTTGGCGTCCATCACCTTGATGTAGACGACGGCGTCGGCGGTCACGGGCGAGTTGTCCCGGGTGATCGCCTCCTGACGGGGGACGTCTAGCGTCTGGGTTCGCATGTCGAAGGTGTACGTCTTCGAGACGAACGGCGGGACGATGTTGATCCCCGGCTCCAGGAGTTTTCGGTACTCCCCGAAGACGGTCAACGCCCGTTTCTCGTACGCGTTGACGATCTCGATCGCACTCAGGAGCGCTGCGACAACGACCACCAGGAGGAGTGCGCCGATGATCAGCGCTGATACTGTTGCCATATGGTTCCCTACCATCGGACGGCTCAAAAGTGTTGTCGTTCGTGAATGTGAATGATCCTCGATATGGCCTGTCCTGCGTCGAGTTCGGATATTCGTCGCTCTCCGGACGGCTGGGCGTATATCCGAGCGACCGGTCTCGAACAAGTCGGCTCGCCGATACCAGGGCTGTCGATCGGACGGGCCCGTCGACGGTGTGCGTGCCGGATCGATCCTACCCGGATCGCTCCGTCTCGGCGTCTTCGTCGAGGACGGTTCGGTCGCTGGCGTCGTCGTCGCGGCTATCCTCCGGTCGGGCTGGATCTCCGGACGCATCCGCATCGCGCGCGAGCGCTCTGTCGATCTCGTCTTGCTCGACCGATTCGATCGGTTCGACGGTGAGGACGTTCCCGCCGCCCGGATCCATCACGATCACCTCCGTCCCCTCTTCGATTCGGCCACGACTCGTTCTGGCGCTGTAGTACGGCGCGAACCCGCCACGTTCGAGTTTCACTTCGCCGCCGCGTTCGGTCACCGGTTTCGTGACGTATCCGCTCGCCCCGGTGAGGCTACTCGAACTGGTCGTCTGGGCGCGACCCTTCCCGCCGTAGAAATCGAACTCGTGGTACACCCAGGTCGCGGCGACGCCGATCACCAGAGTCAGCGCCGCCAGCGCAAAGAGTCCGAGTCCGCCGGCGAGCGTCCCGATCAGACCGGCTCCCGCGAGGGCGACGCCGATGACGATGATGTACGCGCCCGGCGAGATAGCCTCTAGGACCATGAGGACGAGACCCGTGGCGAGCAGAACGAGCGCGGCGTTCGACGCCAGCGTCTGGAGCATACCGGAGGCTAGGGCGTCACCGTAATTAACTGTTTACCGAGTGATCGAACGACGCGTTCGGTTCACCCGCCGGTCAGACGGCGACGCCTGCCATTCGAACGAAGACGGCGACGGTCGTCAGCGCACCGAGTACGACGAACGCGGCGTTCTCTTCGTCGATGACGCCCGACGGAATAGGGGTCGAGAGCGGTTCTGGGACGACGCCCTCCGTCTCGGTCGAGTCGTCGGATTCGCCGCCATCGTGTCCGTCGTACGTCCAGCGGGACGCGTCGTCCGATTCCATGCCGGACGCGTCGTCCGATCGACGGTCGTCACGTGCGCGGTCACTCCGGTTCGTCGAGTCCCGGGAGCCGGTCATGGGACGGCGTACGGGTTTCGTCGTCAAAAAACCGCGGGCGGTTCACCGCCCTGTGGTGTCCGTCGCGATGTTGCCGTCGTAGACGACGCCGCGCCCGCCGTCGATGGTCACCGTTCGACCGGCTTCGAGGTCGGTGCAGTCGGCGTCGCTGAGCATGGGGATACCGAGTTCACGCGCGACCAGTGCGGTGTAGCCCGTCATTCCCGGTCGTCCGTCGACGATACCGGCCACCTTCGAGACGTCGCCGTGGAATTCGGCGACGTCGTCGACCGCGAGGATCGCTCCGTTCGGCACGTCCGTCAGGTCACCTCCCGGTGCGTGCGCGATGGGTCCCGTCGCTCGCCCCTCGACGACGACCCGGCCGGTCTCGATGGTGTCTGCGGCCACGTGGACCTTCAGCATGTTAGTCGTGTTCGCCCCCTCCAGATCGGTCATCATGCCGCAGAGAACGACGACCGTATCACCGCTCGATGCGACGCCGGCATCGATCGCCGACTGAACCGCTCGTTCGATGACTGCGTCGGCCCCCTGGTCGCCGACGGGCGCCCAGACGGGTGTGACACCCCAGGAGAGCGCGAGCTCCCGGCGAACGTCGTCGTGAGGGGTCGAGGCGACGATCGGGATGGACGGCCGGTACTTCGCCGCCTTCCGGGCGGTGTAGCCCGACTCGGTCGCGGCGACGATCGCGTCGGCGCCGACGTCACGCGCGAGGTAGCGCGACGCCCTGGCGAGGGCGTCGGTACGAGACGGTCCCGACTTCGGGACACGGTTCTCGAGGACGTTCGCGTACTCTCCCGATCGCTCGACCTCACGGACGATCCGGTCCATCGTCTCGACGACGCGCACGGGGTGGTCGCCGACGGCCGTCTCCGCCGAGAGCATGACGGCGTCCGTCCCGTCGAGCACCGCGTTCGCGACGTCCGAGGCCTCTGCACGCGTCGGCCGGCGTGAGTGAACCATCGAGTCGAGCATCTCGGTCGCCGTGATGACCGGGACGCCGCCTTCGTGTCCACGTCGGATGATCCGCTTCTGGATCATCGGGACGTCCTCCATCGGCAGTTCGACGCCGAGATCGCCGCGGGCGACCATGATGCCCGACGACGCGTCGATCAACTCGTCCAGGTTATCCACGGCGTCCGCGCGCTCGATCTTCGAGACGAGGGGAACGTCTGCGCCGAGCGCTTCGAGTACTTCGTTGACTGCGTAGACGTCGTCCGCATCGCGAACGAAACTCGCCGCGACGTAGTCGACGTCGTACTCGGCGGCCAGTTCGAGTTCCGCGCGGTCGTCCGCCGTGACCGTCTCGAGGCCGAGGTCGACCCCGGGCACGTTCACCCCCTTTCGACTGCCGAGGTCGCCTCCGCTCTCGACGCGAGCGACGACCGTCTCCCCATCGGCTTCGGTGACTTCGAGTTCGATCAGCCCGTCGTCGAGCAGGATTCGATCGCCGGCGGTAACTCCGACGAGCGACTCAGAGAGGCCGATCGTCTCCGGCGACACGCTCGGCCCCGCTTCGAGCCGCACCGTCCGCCCGGTCTCGAGCGGTACGGGTCCGTCACGCTCGAGCGGAGCGGTGCGCACCTCCGGCCCCTGCAGGTCGAGCATGACGGCGATCGGGCGGTCGCGTTCCTCGTCGACCGCTCTGAGTCGCTCGATGAAGGCGGCTCTGTCCTCGGTGTCGCCGTGGCTCGCGTTCAGCCGCGCGACGGACATACCCGCGTCGGCCAGCCGATGGATCGTCTCGCGGTCGCTCGAGGCCGGGCCGAGCGTGCAGACGATCTTGGCGTTTCTCATATCGATGCCTACGCGCGACCGCAGGAAAAAGGTCCGTTCGCCATCCGCCCCATGTGTCGTGTGTCATCTTCCACTCCTCGCGTCGTCGGACCCGTCGTCCGGTTCCAGCCTGCAAGTCTCGAACGGTTCGATTACGTGCCGGATTTCTCTCTCTCTCTCTCTCTCTCTCTCTCTCTCTCTCTCGAACGAACGAACCGGTCGACCCGCTGGATCCTCACACGACTTTTCCGGTCGCGCCCCCGATCGTCCCGAAGAGGGTCGTATAGAACGGAATGAGGGCGATCGAAAGCAGCGTCGCCCCCGACAGGTCGCCCGTGATTGTGGTCAGGGCGAGCCAGCCGGCTGCCACGAGCAATCCGCCGACGAATCCCGAAATTACGCCCTTCAGTGTCGTCCCGCCGAGCCGGCCGGCCAGGAACCCGGCGGCCGAGTGCGTGACGTCGACGAAGAATATCGTCGGCAGGTAGAAAAACGTGACCGAGACGATGAGGACGACGACCACGCAGGTTCGAATTCGCCGATCGAGGTACCAGCCAGCCATCACTGATACGTTCTGTAGATGTTAAAAATTCGTTTCGTTATCGTCCCCTATCATACCGGAACATCGGGAAAACGGAAGCGGCTGACTATCGGATCTTCTCGCCGAGTTCGGCGTCGTCGTGGGTGGTGAGCAGGTCGGCCTCTTCTCCGGCGGCGAGGATCATGCCGTTCGACTCGACGCCGAACAACTCGGCCGGTTCCATGTTTGCGAGCAGAACGCATCGCGTCCCAGGGAGCTCGTCCAGGTCGTGCAGCCGTTTGATACCGGCGACGACCTGTCGCGTCTCGAAGCCGATGTTGACGTCGAGCCGGGCGAGATCGTCGGCGCCGTCGATGCCCTCGGCCGACTCGATCTGCCCGACGCGGATGTCGAGTTCCTGGAAGTCTTCGAAGCTGATGCGATCCTCCGTCAACGGTTCGAGGTCGTCTGTGTCGGTCATGCTCGTGGATTGTTCGCCTGCAGTGTCGTCGCTTTCGGTTTCGTCGCTCCCCTCGGTCGTCGCTTCGTCGTCGCTTGCCGCTTCCTCGATCCGCGTTTCGAGCGCTTCGTTCAGTTCCTGGACCCGGTCGTCCTCGATCTTCTCGAAGAGCTCGCCAGGTTCGTCGAAGGTTTGCGGCGGTGCATCGAGCGCATCCTCGACGTGTGCATCGGCGACGTCGCCGTTCTCGCCCAGTTGGTTCCAGAGTGCCCGGGCCTTCCCGGGCGCGATCGGGTACAGGAGGACGCCGACAGCTTTCGCGAGTTGCACACAGTCCCGGATGACCTGTGCAGCCCGATCGGGATCGTCGTCGGTGAGCTTCCACGGCTCGTTACGCTGGATGTACTCGTTACCGAACTGGGCGAGGCGCGCCGCGGCCTGACCGACGCCGCGCAGCGAGTACTCGTTGACCGCCTCACGGAACTCGTCGATGGCGTCCTCGATGCGCGCTTCGACCTCTCCGGAGACGTCCGTATCGGGCGTCCCGTCGTAATTGCGCTGGGCGAACAGCAGGCTCCGGTACCAGAAGTTGCCGACGGTGCCGACGAGTTCGCCGTTGACCTTCTCCTGGAAGGCGTCCCAGGAGAAGTCGACGTCCTGCTGGAGGCCGCCGGTCGTCGTCAGGTAGTAGCGCAGCAGGTCGGGGTGAAAGCCCTCGTCGAGGTACTCTTTGGCCCAGATGGCGCGGTTTCGACTCGTCGAGAGGCCCTTGCCGTTGATGGTGATGAACCCGGTCGCGGCCACGGCCCTGGGAGCGGTGTACCCCGCCCCTTCGAGCATCGCTGGCCAGAAGATCGTGTGGTGCTGGATGATGTCCCGGCCGATCACGTGGACGATCTCGCCGTCTCCCGTCCAGACCTGTTCCCAGTCGTACTCGTCGGCGCCGACCCGCTCGGTGTACTGCTTCGTGCTCGCGATGTACTCGATCGGCGCGTCGACCCAGACGTAGAGGACGAGGTCGGTCTCGCTGTCGTCGCCGGTTGGATACTCGATCCCCCAGTCCATGTCGCGCGTGATACACCAGTCCTGCAGGCCGTCTTCGATCCACTGACGAGGCTGATTGCGCGCGTTCGAGGTGCCTTCGAGGCCGTCTAGGAATTCGGTGAGGTAGTCGGCGAACTCCGAGACGGCGAAGAACTTGTGGCTCCGTTCGCGGTACTCGGCCGGATTACCGGTGATCGTACTCTTCGGATCTTCGACCTCGCCGGGTTCGAGGTGGCGCTGGCACCCCTCGTCGCACTCGTCGCCGCGGGCCTTCGCGCCGCAGTAGGGACAGGTCCCCTCGACGTACCGGTCCGGCAGGTGCTGGTCGGCTTGTGGATCGTACGCCACCTGGATCTCCTTCTCGTAGATGTACCCCTCTTCGTCCAGCGTCCGGACGATATCCTGGGTCAGTTCGGTGTTCGTCTCGTCGTGGGTGTGCCCGTAGTTGTCGAAGTCGACGTCGAACTTCGGGAACGTCTCCTCGTACTGTTCGTGCCACTCCAGGGCGAAGTCCTCGGGGTCGACGCCCTCCTGCTCGGCGTTGACGGCGACGGGCGTGCCGTGCATGTCCGACCCCGAAACGTACGCCGTCTTCTGGCCGAGCGTTTCGAGCGCGCGCGTGAACGCATCCGCGCCGATGTAGCCACGGAGGTGGCCGATGTGTAAGTCTCCGTTCGCGTACGGGAGCCCGCAGGTCACCACCGCCTGTCGGTCCGTCGGGAAGTCTTCGTGACTCATGTGTTGGTCTTGGCTGTCTGTTTGCGTGACGGGCGTAAAACCCGCCGGTTTCGGTCGAGAGCGATACACGCTACTCCGGCCGCAATCCAGATCCAGAAATCGGGTTTCCGCGTCGCGGTCGCGCGCCGTATGACCGGCCCCGTGACGGTCCGCCCGCTGGCTATCGGCGCGAACGCATGGGTCGACACCACCGACGTCCTGCAGCCATCGATCACAGAATCGTTCGCCGAGGCCGTATTAAACGCTTCTGAAGGACGTTCCGGTATAGTGACGGGTCGCGGGGGTACTCCCGACGAGTCGCGGGTACTCGCCTCCGGGAACCACCGGGGCTCAATCGTCCGTTGGTACCGCCGTTGGCGTTCGCCCGCTGACGGCTGCCAGGTCCTCGACGAACGATTCGAGCATCGATCGGCTCACGTGGGGCATGCAGACGACGCGGAGTTCGCCCGTCCCGGTACGCGAGATTCGCCAGCCCTCGTCCCGGAGCGCCTCGAAGGTCGGTGTCGGCACGTCCGCAGCGACCAGCGGTAGTGTCGGATCGACGACGTCGTAGCCGAGGTCGGCGAGCCGCGTCGCGAGCCAGTCGGCGTTGGCCTGTGATCGATCGTACTGGGCGGCGTAGCCGCCGGGCCACAGCTCGTCCATCGCGGCGACCGCGCTCGCGACGCCGGCGCCCGAGCGGGTGCCGGTCAGCGTCGCCTGCGAGGTCGTCTCCAGGTACGGGGTGTCGACGGCGAGTTCGTCGAGGAGCGCCTCGTCCCGGACGAGCAGCCCGCCAGCGGGAATCGCCGCCTGTCCCATCTTGTGCGGATCGATCGTCATCGTGTCGACAGGCGCCTGGGCGAAGGTCCACTCGTGGTCAGTAAAGGGGAGGACGAACCCGCCCCAGGCGGCGTCGACGTGTAAGAGTGCGCCGGCCTCGTGGGCGATCTCGCCGAGTTCCCCCAGCGGGTCGACGCGACCGTACTCGGTGCTGCCGGCGACGCCGACGACGAGCGCCGTCGCATCGTCGACGCGTTCGCGTACTGCGTCGAGTTCCACGCGGTGGGTTTCGTCGGTCGGGGCGAGAATCAGTTCGACGTCGAGGAGGTCAGCGGCTTTCCGAAAACTGAAGTGACCCGATTCGGGCACGACGACGGTCGGTGACTCGATACCATCCGTTCTCGCGCGCTCGCGGGCGATCCGAACCGCCTGAATGTTCGCCTCGGTCCCGCCGCTGGCGACGTACCCCGAAGGGTCGTCCAGGCCCGCGATGTCACCGAGCATCGTGATTGCACGATCCTCGAGCTCGGCGACGGTCGGGTAGGTCCCTGGGTCGCCGGGATTCGTCGCGAGAAACCGTTCGGCGGCCTCCCGGGCGACCGGGTGCGGTTCCGTACACATCGACGAGAGGACCCGGTCGAACCCCTCCGGCTCGGCCTGCATGCATCAGAACAGGAGCGTGCCGACTTTATCTGTTGTGTTCTCGGGCAGGGGATGACTGCCTTCAGCGGACGAACGCACAACCGTTGGCGTCATTGATAGTTGAACACATCGATTACATAGGTTACGTCGGAAACGCTTACCACAGTCGCTCCCGTAGTGCCATCATGGTCATCGATATCGATACGTTCGAAGAAACTCCAGAACCGGAACTGGGGGACCTGAGCAATCCGGAAAGAGTCCTCCAGTTTCTCCTCTCGAACGACGACAAAGCGTTCAAAGCTGCCGAAATTGCGGACGAAACTGGTATCCCATCGAACTCGATCGCGACTGTTCTCGGCCGCCTCGAAGACCGAGGGCTCGTTCGCCACAAGGCGGCGTACTGGGCGATCGGAGAACCGGAGCGCATCGCGTCGTTCGGTCAATACCGCCGCGTCACCGAGCGTTTGAACGAGCGATTCGGGACCGAGGACCGAGAGGCCTGGCAGGAACATGCAGCCGGGACACCGTCGACTGATGAAGACGAATGACGCGGGACCGAACTGACGTCGTGTACGGTGCGGACCCGTTCAAAGGTGACCAGTATTCGAGACCCTGGTGTATCCTGACCGACGAACAGTACCCGTTTCACGGAGACCAGTATCTCGTCGTGCCATTGACGACGAAAAATTGGTACGACGGGCTCGTTCCTATCCCTGAACGCGCGTGGATCAACGGTGGGACGCCGGAACCGAGTAATCTCGTTCCGTGGACCGTCCACACCATCGACGAGGCCGATATCGAGTTCTGGCAGGGAACGCTCGAAGCATCACTCGTCGACCAGGTCACGTCGACGCTCACGTCGTATCTCGCCGGTCGGTCGGACTGAGAGCACCAATCCAACGAGCGCGGAAGTAGTCCAAATTCGAGTGCTCTCTCTTACCGAACCGAATCGAGCAGCAACTTCTGCTCGACGCGCTTGACTTCGTGCTGGACGTCGCGGACGGCGTCGATGTTCGCCGAGATCGAGCTGACCCCCTCGTTGACGAGGAAGCGGACCATCTCGGGTTTCGAGCCGGCCTGCCCGCAGATGGAGGTGTCGACGTCGTGTTCGCGACAGCGCTCGATGACGTCGCCGATCAGTCGAAGGACCGCCGGGTGGAGCTCGTCGAAGCGATCGGCGACGTGTTCGTTGTTGCGGTCGACCGCGAGGGTGTACTGGGTGAGGTCGTTCGTTCCGAAGGAGGCGAAGTCGATGCCCGCGTCGGCCATCTCCTCGACGCCGAGTGCGGATGCCGGCGTCTCGATCATGACGCCCCAGGTGCGCTTTTCGGTATCGATTCCGGCCTCCTCCATGAGCCGCTTCGAGCGGTAGACGTCTTCGGCGTCGTTGACCAGCGGCAGCATGATCTCGACGTTGTCGTAGCCGAGGTCGTAGAGCCGTCGGAACGCTTCGAGTTCGTGGGCGAAGACGTCCGGACGGTCGAGGCTACGGCGGATGCCCCGGTACCCGAGCATCGGATTGTGCTCGTCCGGTTCTTCCTCGCCACCTTCGAGCTGGCGGAACTCGTCGGTCGGGGCGTCGAGGGTACGAACCCGGACGGGGCGCGGGTAGAACTCGTCGGCGACGCCGCGGATCCCGTCGACTAACTCCTCGACGTAGGCGTCGACACCCTCGTCGGCGATGAACTTCGCCGGCGTCCGGTTGAGCGAGAGGATCATGTGCTCGGTGCGAAGGAGACCGACGCCGTCGGCGCCGGTCGCGGCGGCGCGTTCGGCCGCTTCAGGGATGGAGACGTTGACCTTCACTTCCGTCGCGGTCATCGGCTTGACCGGCGACTGCGGGCGGACGTCTTCGACCGGTTCGGTCTCCTCGTCCGTTTCGACCGTCTTCCCGGCGAGAATCTGGCCCTTGTCGCCGTCCAGGGTGATCTGCTGGCCGTCCTCGAGTACGGTCGTCGCGTTCGTCGTCCCGACGATGGCCGGGACCCCGAGTTCGCGCGAGACGATCGCCGCGTGACTCGTCATCCCACCCTCGTCGGTGACGATCCCCGTGGCCCGCTTCATCGCCGGGACCATGTCCGGCGTGGTCATCTCTGTGACGATGACGTCGCCCTGGCGAACCTTGTCGAGGTCGTCTAACTTCTCGACGAGTCGCGCCGGACCGGCGACGCGTCCGGGGCTCGATCCGAGGCCGTCGACGAGCAGTTCGCCTTCGGTGGCCGTTCCATCGACCGACTCGACGCCTGCTGCTTCGACGCCGCTGCCGTCCGTGACGCTCTTGGCACTAGCGGTATCGGTCGCGTCGCTGATCCCGTCGGCGTTCGAAATCGTCGTGATCGGACGCGACTGAAGCATGTAGACGTCACCGTCGACGATCGCCCACTCGACGTCCTGCGGCGTCTCGTAGTGGTCTTCGACGCGCTCGCCCAGCTGGACGAGCCGGTCGATGTCCGCATCAGAGAGGACTCGCTCTTCGCGTTTTTCGGGAGCGACCTCGACCTCGACTGTCTCGCCGGTTTCTGCGTCCTTCTCGTGTTTGACCTTCTTGTCGGCGATCGTCACGTCGATCGCGCCGTTCTCTCGGTCGACGACGTAGTTGTCGGGCGAAACCGCGCCCGAGACGACGGCTTCACCGAGCCCCCAGGCGGCCTCGACGATCATCGTCGGATCGCCCGTGGACGGGTGACTGGTGAACATGACACCGGACTTCTCGGCGTCGACCATCTGCTGGACGACGACGGCGATGTTGACCGCCGAGTGGTCGAACCCCTGCTCCTGGCGGTAGTAGATCGCTCGCTGTGTGAACAGCGAAGCCCAGCAGCGCCGAACCCGGTCGAGCAACTCGGATTCGGTGACGTTCAGGAAGGTCTCCTGTTGGCCGGCGAACGACGCATCGGGGAGGTCCTCCGCTGTCGCCGACGAACGGACGGCGACGAACGCCTCTTCGTCGGACGTACCGACCTCACGGTAGGCGGCGAGGATCTCCGCTCGCAACTCGTCCGGGAACGGCGTGTCTTCGATGAGTGCTTGCGCTCGGTCGGCGGCGTCGGCGAGGGCGGCCGAGTCCTCGACGTCCACGTCGACCACTTCGAACAGTTCCTCGTCGATACCGGCGTTCTCGATGAACTCGCGGTAGGTCTTGGCGGTGACGACGAAGCCAGGCGGGACCGGCAACCCCGCCCCGGTGAGTTCCCCCAGGGACGCGCCCTTGCCCCCGACGGATTCCAGGTCGTCGGCGCCGATCTCGTCCAGCCAGAGTACAGCCATCTGTGTCTGTGTGCTTGACGGACTGAATAAAGAAGCTTCCGAAGGCACCCCCGCTCGCGAGGCTTCTTCGGCGCCTGAGTCTCCAGTGTAGCGCAATATTTGCACCATCGCCGTTCGACGTGACCGGCGCGTAGACCATCGTTTCGACGACGAATTTCGTGTCACTGAACCGACCCGTACCGACTCGAACGGACGCCAGGCCGTCTCCACACCCGGGAGGTACGCGGTACGTCGTCGCCTCGACGGGGGACGTTCGACACCGTCGCCGAATCGAACGGGCGACGAGGGACGACTGGGGCCGCGAGTGTCGGCGTCAGGATGGGATGCGACTGAAAGCGTACCGATGGGTTGCGTGTCACCGGCTACCGACCGGCGAGATACTCGGGTACCGGTCTATCGATCGAGTGATCGGCCTATCGACCGAGTGATTCGTGTGCGCTCGCGAGGTGTCGCGAGGAGAGCGCGGCGAGCAGGGAGAGTTCGCCGGCCAGCGCGCCGACGGCGATGACTTCGGCCAATGCCTCGGCGTTCTCGCCGGCCGGTTCGCCGCCGCCGCGGAGCCCGAGGACGTCGAGCGCCTCCGCCTGGGTCGGGAGGTTCGTGCCGCCGCCGACGGTTCCGACCTGGAGGGACGCGAGCGAGATACTCGCGTAGAGGTCTGCCGATCCCTGCCCGTCGCGTTCGCGTGTTTCCATGGTCGTGATTGCGTTCGAACCCTCGACGACGTGGGCTTCGTCCTGCCCAGTCGCGAGGAAGGCGGCCGCGACGACGTTTGCGGCGTGGGCGTTGAATCCCAGGCTGCCGGCCTTCGCGCTGCCGATCAGGTTCTTCCGCGTGTTGGCCTCGACGATCCCGTCGGCCGTGGTTCCCAGCCGCTCCTCGACGAGGTCGCCCGGTACCACGACCTCCGCCGTGACCGACCGGCCGCGGCCCTCGACGGCGTTGACGGCGGCCGGCTTCTTGTCCGAGCAGAGGTTGCCGGAGAGGGCCACGAGGGAGGCCGGCGTCTCCGCCTCAACGACGTCGCACGCCTCGCCGGTCGCGATCGTGGCCATGTTCATCCCCATCGCGTCCTTCGTGTCGTAGGAAAACCGCAGGTACACCGAGTCCCCGACGACGTACGGTTCGATCCCGAGCAGCTCCCCGTGACTGGTCGTCGATTCGGCGGCCGCTCGCAACCGGGGCTCGTTCTCCGCCACCCACTCGACGGTCTCGGCCGCTTCGACGACGCCGTCGACCCGGAACACGGGCGCGCGGGTCATTCCGTTCTTGGTTACGCGAGCGGTCGAGCCGCCCGAGGCGTCGATGACCGAGAGGCCGCGATTGACCGAGGCCAGCAGTGCCCCTTCGGTCGTCGCGAGGGGCAGGTAGTAGTCGCCGCTCGCAGCGCCACCGGCGACGGCGACCGGGCCGGCGACGCCCATGGGTACCTGCGCGGCGCCGACCATGTTCTCGACGTTCGACTCGGCCGCTTCGGCCGGGAACGAGTAGTCGCCGATCGTCTCGAGCGTCGCGCCGGTTTCCCCTTCGACGAACCGGCGACGGGCTTCGGCGGCGGTGTCGTGGTCCGCGTGGTCGTCCAGTTCGTAGAGTCGGAGGTCGCCGTCCCGAAGGCGCTCGGCGAGGGTCTCGGAGTCGGTCATGCGTGAGTGGAGACGTGGCCGGGTCCTAACAGTTGCTGATTCGATTCACCGCGGTGGCGGTGGCCCGTTCGTACCGATGGTGCCCTCGGTTCGCCGATGGCGCAATCGTTTTGGGACTGCCCCGCACCGGTCCAGTCATGACCGAGGCTGCAGACGTCGTCCTGCTCGACGGTGAAGTCCACACGTTGGCCGGATCGTCGACCGATGACAGTACCGATGCGGCGGTCGGGGACGTCGTCGACGTCCACGAGGCCGTCGCGATCCGCGACGGAGAGATCGTTCGCGTCGGGCGGACGGTCGAGGTAGAACACCTCCAGGGAGTCGAAACGACCGTGATCGACTGTGCGGGCCGGACCGTCGTCCCGGGCTTCGTCGATGCACACACGCACATGGAGACGCAGGGGCTCTACCTCGTCCACGCCGACCTCTCCGATGCCGAGAGCCTCTCGGACGCGCTCGCCGCACTAGAGCGCCAGGCGGAGACGGGCCGCGAGTGGATCCTCGGGTTCGGGTACGACGAGAGCGGGTGGCCGGAGTCACGCTATCCGACTCGCGAGGATCTGGACGCCGTCAGCGAGGAGCGGCCGGTCGTCGCGATGCGTGTCGACATGCACACCGCGTCGCTCAACTCGGTTGCGCTCGATCGGATGCGTCCCAAACTCCCCGCCGAGGACGTTCGGACGGAAAACGGCGAGCCGACTGGCGTGGTCGTCGAGGACGCCGCCACAGAAGTCTGGAGCGGTTCGGAGGACAGTGACGCCGAGACGCGCGAACTCGTGACCGCCGCGATCGACCACGCCACCTCACTCGGCGTCACCAGCGTCCACGAGAAGGTTCGAAACTCTCGCGCGCCACGGATCTACCGCGAACTGGATCGCGACGGCGACCTGGACTGTCGGGTTCGCCTCGATTACTGGAGCGACCACCTGGAGACGGCGATCGACGTGGGGCTGGCGACGAACGCCGGAAGCGACTTCGTCCGGACCGGCGGGATCAAATCCTTCACCGACGGGAGCATCGGCGCCCGGACGGCGAAGCTGTTCGAACCGTACGAGGACGTGGACGCCGAAGCCGACGTGTCGGCCGACGACGCCACGGAGAGCGCGTCCGCCGGCGACGCCGACGACGGCCGCGGCCAGTGGGTCGTCGAGCCCGACGAACTCCGCGAGATCGCCGACCGAGCCGTCGATCACGACTTTCAGCTGACCGTCCACGCGATTGGCGACGAGGCGATCGGCGCCGCGATCGACGTCCTCGCCGACACGGACACCGTCGGGTCCGCGCGCCACCGCATCGAACACGTCGAACTTGCCACCGACGAGCAACTAGGGCGGATGGCCGACGCCGGGATCGTCGCGTCGATGCAGCCGAACTTCCACCAGTGGGCGAACCCGGGTGGGTTGTACGATCAGCGTCTCGGGGAGCGGCGTCGGACGCGATCCAACCGACTTCGAACCGTCGTGGACGCCGGCGTCCACCTGGCGTTCGGGTCGGACAGTATGCCGCTCGACCCCTTGCTCGGCGTCCACCACGCGGTCAATGCACCGGGCGCGTCCCAGCGCCTCTCCGTGACAGAGGCCATCCGGGCGTACACGATCGGCGCCGCGTACGCCGGGTTCGACGACGATCGTCTCGGGACGATCGAAGTCGGCAAACGTGCGGACCTCGCCGTCCTCGAGGACTCCCCGTGGGCCGAGCCCGACTCGATCGACGAGATCGACGTCGCGGCGACGCTTGTCGACGGGTCGCTCGTTCACGATCGGTTGTGACGTAGTGACTCCGCCGGGCGCAATCGACGGTGGGCCGGCCGTCGCACGTGCTGTGACTGACCGACCGGCTTTATCGGTCCGTTCGGTCGACGTTGTGTCAATGTTCGACCGTTCGCTCGGCCACGTCGGCCTCTGTCTGGTCCTCCTCGGCTGGGGGCTGTACCTTCCCGTTACATACGGTGCCGCGATCCGGTCCGGAACGACTGTCGTCGACGGTCAGGCGACCCAGCCGTGGGTCGGTACACTCTCGATCCTCGCGGCACTGACGGGCGTAGCTGGCGTCGCCGCCGCCGTCGGCGTGTGGGGGCGATGGGCCCCGGGTCGCCGACTCGGATTCACGTTCGTCCTCGGATGGGTGCTCGTCGAGGGGGTCGCGATCTGGGGCTGGCTCGAGGGCCCACGGGTCGCGCTGGCGGTCGTCCGAGATCCGATGGCACCGGTCGTTCGGCTCTGGGTCGCGATTTCGATCGGGCTGTACATCTGGGCGTGGGCCGGCGCGTACGTCGAGTGTTCCCCAACGCTCGAGTGAGCGCCGCCCACACGACCTACACGAGTGAGCGACCGGGAGTCGACGAGGGAGCCGTGTCTCGTCACGTGAGCATCCGTCCGCCGTCGCGACTATCCCCTGGGTGTAACCGTCGTCGAGACATCGGCCCGCTCTCGGACCCGGCACTGAGGCACCGACCCGCTCCCGGATCCGGCACCGTTATTGTCCGCAGGGAAGATCCGTTCGTATGGCACACGCGCTCGTCATCGGCGGCACCCGGTTCATCGGCCGCCACCTGGTCGACGACCTGCTCGCCCACGACTACGAGGTGACGTTGTTCAATCGCGGCACCCACGAGAATCCGTTCGCCGCCACCGACGGCGTCGAGCACGTCCAGGGCGACCGGACAGACGACGGTGACCTCGCCGCGGCGGCCGCGGTGGACCCCGACGTCGTCTTCGACTGTGTCGCGTACTTCCCGCGCGACGTTCGTCAGGCAACGCGGGTCTTCGACGACGTCGACGCCTACGTCTACATCTCCAGCGGATCCGCCTACGGTCGGGAGGACATCCCGAAGCGGGAGGGATTCACGCCGCTGTGTGAGTGCACCGACGAGCAGGCCACGACCGACGAACCGGAGACCTACGGTCCGCGGAAGGCGGAAGGCGACCGCGCCGTCTTCGAGGCAGCCGCCGATGGAGTCAACGCGATGGGTGTGCGGCCCCCGATCGTCTACGGGCCGCACGATTACACGGAACGCCTGGACTACTGGATCGATCGCGTTCACCGCTTCGATCGGGTGCTCGTCCCCGGCGATGGAACGAACCTCTGGCACCGCGTCTACGTCGAGGACGTCGCGAGCGGCCTGCGCGTCGTCGCGGAAGCGGGCGAGGCCGGCGACATCTACAACGTCGGCGATCAGCGGGCGGTCACGATGCGCGGCATGGTGGAACTGATCGACGAGTCGCTCGCGGCGGTCGATCCCGACCACGAGGCCGGCGTCGAGATCGTCACCGCGGGTCCGCGCGAGCTCGCCACCGCGGACCTCGAACTCGACGACTTCGTCCTGTATCGCGACCCGCCGCACATGCTCTCGACGGAGAAGGTTGCGGCCCTCGGCTGGGAGTCGACGCCGCTCTCCGAGGCGATGGAACGGACGGTGGCCGACCACCTCGAGTCGGATCGGACCGGCCGCGAGAACGGCCCCGACAGGGAAGACGAGGAACGCGTGCTGGGCGTCCTCGATACCGTCTGATCGAACCCGCCGCCTCGATCTCGCCTGACCGCATCGCCGCCTCGATCTCTCTCGACCGCATCGCCGTCTCGATTCGGAGCCGCACTTAAGGTCGTTCGATGCCTGCGTTCTAGCGTGTGTACGTTCATCCTGGCCTGGCGGGTGTTCGACGACACACCAGTCGTCGCCGCGGCGACGCGCGACGAATCCCTCGATCGGCCGTCGGAGCCACCGGCGCGGTACAGCGACGATCCGATCGTCGTCGCTCCGCGCGACGCCGAGGCCGGCGGTACCTGGATCGGTGTCAACGAACACGGCCTCCTCGTCGCGGTTACGAATCGGTGGACGGACGCCGAACTCGCCGGTGACCGGTCGCGCGGATCGCTCGTGGCCGACGCCCTCGCATCAGCGTCGGCGGCCGCGGCGGCCAACCTCGTGGCCGATGCGGTCGAAACGGACGAGTACGACGGATTCTACCTGGCCCTCGCGGACTCGTCGGACGCGATCGTCTGTGCGTGGGACGGAACGCTCGACCGCATCGACCTCGATCCGGGCGTTCACGTCCTCGTCAACGTCGGATTAGCGGCGGATCCCGCGGTGCCGTCCCGTCGCGAATCGGTGGGTCGGGAGCACGCCGAGAACGCCAGGCTGGTTCGGACCGCGCTCGCGCCCGATGCGGACGACTCGCCGACCGACTGGCTCGATCGCGCGCGCCGGGTGATGGCCGACCACGACTACGGCGTCTGCAGGCACGGCGAGTCGTACGGCACGCGATCGGCGTCACTCGTTTCGGTCGGTGCCACGACCTCCTACGAGTACGCGGACGGCCCGCCGTGCGAGGCACCCGTCGAGCCGGTCGGTCTCGAAAGCCACATTTAAGCGGATTGGTACCCCTTGTTGACGTATGGAGACAGGGTTCCGGGTACGACGACGCGTCGACGAGGTGGAACGGTGAGTCTCGCAGAAGTCGAGGCCGACCTCTCTGAGGACGAGCGGGCCGGTCTCGAACTCGTTCGGGAGTCTGGCGGTATCCACCAGAGTGACTTCTGGAAGGAACTCGGCGTGTCCTCTCGCAAGGGCAGTCGAATCGTCGAGAGCCTGGTCGAGAAGGAACTCGTCGATCGCGAGGAGGCGGTCTACGACGGCCACAACACGTACTACGTCGCGCCGACTGCTCGTGATCTAGACTTCACCCTGCTGATGGCCGGTGACATGCTCTCGCCGTTCATCGGCGAAGAGGAGGTCGACCCGAACAGCGACGCCTTCTCGCAGTGGATCATGAACCTCGCCTACGAGGAGTGACGGCGACTCGATCGGTCGAACTCGCGTACCCCCGATCGATCCGCGCGCGGACCGCCGTCGTCCGCACTCCGTGAAACGTCGATCGCCGATCGTCACTATCACCCGCCGTCGTCGGTGACGATCAGGGCGACGTGACCGGAGACGAACGAGGAACCGTGATCGAGGACGAAGCGGGGACTCGGGGCCGAGGATACCGCACGACTGAGTGGAACGCGGACAGGGGACGCGGGCGCCGACGATACGACACGACCGAGGGTTCGGACGAGAACTCACGAGCGTGGCAGCTGTCGTTCCACGAGCACGTACGGGTCGCGTTCGCGATTGTAGTACGGGACGTCACCGGCGATCGCTTCGATGATCCGGCGGTGTACCTCGCGTGCGGCTCGCCCTTCGTCTGGCGAGAGGTGGTGGCGGCCGCGGACGTCGTCCCAGAATCCGTCGTCGAGCCAGTAGAGCGTCTCGTCGTTCGACCGGTGTACCACGTCACTCTCGGCGAGCCCCTCGCCCGCGGCGAGTTGTCGACCCACGAGTTGCGCCCTGGCGAGGACTGCGACCAGCTGTCGACGCGAGACCGGTGCGTGCAGGGCGACGTCGTCGATCGTGTCACCGAAGTACGCTTCGACGAGGTCGCACGCTCGCGAAAACTCGTCGAAGGCGACATCCTGTGTGGGTTCGTGAATCATCGTCGACCAGCGCGTTGCTGGCAGGATTCGGAGACGGAGGATAAAAATCTACCCTTGTACCGGTCCGTTCGCTGACAGGGGTGAGTTCGATGCACCCGCCGCCAGTACCGAGCCGACACGTAGTCCGGCCGGATCGCGTCGCGTCCCTCGCTCGTCGAATACGACGGCGATCTGGTGACCGGTCCAGTGCCGACCGATCGGTCTCGGTCGATCGATCGTCGGTTGTCCGTCTCACTCGAGCGCGCTGGCGATCGAGATGATCGTCCGTTCGCCAAAGGCCGGGCCGACGAACTGGATGCCGACTGGCAGTCCGTCCGTCTCGCCCGCCGGGACGGAGATGGCCGGCAGGTCGGCCAGGTTGGCGGGGACTGTGTTCGCGTCGGCGAGGTAGAGCGCGAGTGGATCGTCGAGACTCTCACCGAGTTCGAACGGCGGGACGGGCATGGTCGGTGACGCGAGTACGTCCACTTCGTCCAGGACGCGATCGAAGTCCTGTTTGATCCAGTCGCGGGCCTGCTGGGCTTTCGCGTAGTACTTGTCGTGGTACCCGGCAGAGAGGGCGTACGTCCCGAGCAGGATGCGGCGCGTTACCTCCTCGCCGAAGCCCTCGGCGCGTGTCTGTGCGAAGGCCTCGTTCCAGTTCCCATCGGCGTCGCTCGAGTGACCGTATCGGACCCCGTCGTACCGGGCGAGGTTCGAGGACGCCTCGGACATCGCGATGACGTAGTACGCCTCGACGGCTCGTTCGACCGAGGGAAGGTCCACGTCGGTCGTCTCCGCTCCCTGGGATTCCAGGTCGTCGACTGCCGCTTGGAACGTCTCGACGACGCCCTCGTCTGCTCCCTCGACGAGCTGTGTCGGAATACCGATCGTTGCTCCGTGGACGTCGCCGTCGGCGGCCGTCGCGTACGATCCGTCGCCGGGATCCTCACGGGTGGTCGCGTCGCGCTCGTCGGGGCCGGCGATCACGTCTAGCAGCGTCGCTGCGTCGGCGACGGTCGGCGCCAGTGGGCCGATCTGTTCTAAACTGTTCGCGTACGCGACGAGCCCGTACCGCGAGACGAGCCCGTAGGTCGGTTTGATGCCGACGACGCCGCAGAACGCGGCGGGACAGCGGATCGACCCGCCCGTATCGCTGCCGAGGGCGAGGTCGGCCGCTCCGGAGGCGACGGCCGCGGCCGACCCCCCGGAGGACCCGCCCGGCACGTGACCGGGTGCTGCGGGGTTGTCCGTCGGTCCGACGAACGACGTCTCCGTGGTCGTCCCCATTCCGAACTCGTCCATGTTCGCCTTTCCGACGATCGTCGCGCCGGCGTCGCGAACCCGTTCGACGACGGTCGCGTCGTACGGCGGAACGTAGTCTTCGAGCATGGCCGACCCGCAGGTCGTCCGGACCCCTTCCGTGGAGATGTTGTCCTTGACGGCGATCGTCCGCCCGGCGAGCGGCCCGTCGTCGCGGCCGTCGAGTTCGGTTTCGGTGATGAACGCGTCCGACATGATCAGGAGACGTTCGGCCCTTTGAACCGGCCGTCTTCGGTCTCCGGTGCGTTCCGTAGCGCCTCCTCGTTGGTCAGCGAGGCGCGGGTGACGTCCGGACGCAACACGTTGGTCAACTCGGTCGATCCGTCGACGGACGGAACGTCTTCGAGGGCGTCGAACGCGTCTGTAATCTCCTCGAACTGCGCGGCGAATCGATCGACTTCTTCGTCCGCGAGTGAAACCCTGGCCAGACGTGCCACGTGTCGGACCTCGTCCTCGCTGACGGCGTCGTCGCTCATGCGCGGTGAGACGATTCTGCCGGGAGTAAGGGTTTCGATACACCGCGCTCGCGCCGCCAAGTCGACCACCCTGTGTCGAACCCGTCTGTGACGAACCGCGTGAGTGTCTCACGCTCTCCGCAGGCAGATCGGTCCGAGCGGCGAATCCTGCCGGGGAGGTACCTTCTGTCGGGGGAGCCGTCTCCAGGACGGGCCCGCCCCACGTTTCCAGGATGGTCCTGCCACCAGTTTTCAGGACGAGTCCGCCACCAGTCTTCGGATGAGTCCGCCTCCAGTTCAGTATCGTCTCCGGGTCAGGTGTCTTATCCTCGTTCCTGGGGTGTGCGATCGGGGTGTCCTCGTGATCGGTTCGACGTACGCCGGATCAGACCCGACCGCCGTTCAAATCGTCGGAACAGGTGTCGAACGACGTCCTGGACCTCTGGATCCGGTCCGACCATCGTGGGCCCACGTCGTCGGTTCGGAATTCCTCTCACCGGCCCGATCAACCGTCTGACGTCGAGTTCCATCGGTAATGCAATTCCCAGCCGGTGGGAATGGGGGAACGATTAACCGAACTGGAGTCGAGGAGCTTCATCTAATGCGTACGTCCAGTATCGTTAGTCAGCTGTGGATCGACTGTCAACGGTGGATCGACTGCCGGACGGCCGGTGTGGAGCGTCGACCGACCGGCCAACGGACCGTGTCCGACCGGTCTCGGGCCGTTCGGTCCGGCGACGGGGCCAAGTCGACACCTTTTCAATGGCACCACGACGAGCCTACCTCAGTGAGGCCGGCACAATGAGTACGAATACAGAGGACGAATCGTTCCATCCGCTCGGCGCGGAGTGGGAGTCCGAACTCGAGTCGATGCTCGACGACACCGAGTACGACACCGACCTCGGACTCGCCATGGCCGAAGACGCCCAGCGACTGGTCGCTGGTGAGCTGACCGAAGCCGAGTTCCACGAGAAGTACCACGAACAGGTCGAAGCCGAGTTCGGCGAGGACGAGCGGCCGACGGCGGCTGCCATCGAGGACCTCGACGACTCGGACGGCGGGTTCTTCGACGCGCTCACGTCCCTCGGAGACGGCGACCAGAGCCGACGCGACGTGATGAAGAAGATGGGCGTTGGCGGCGCCGCGCTCGGTGTCGGGGCACTGGCCGAGAACCGTGAACGACCCGCGACATCCGCCTCTTCCGGAGGCGACGAACCCCAGGGCAAGCAGTGGGGGATGACGATCGACCTGGAGGTCTGTGACGGCTGTCTCTCGTGCATGCAGGCCTGTGGCGAGGAGAACAACCTCGACCAGGGGGTCAACTGGATGTACGTCATGGCCTACGAGGACGACACGGTGGGCGCGCCGGAGAATCCCGACGAAGCCAACGTCAAGGACTGGCCCTACCTCGTTCGACCGTGTCAGCACTGTACCGACGCGCCGTGTGAGAAGGTCTGTCCGACGACGGCCCGTCACACTCGCGGCAAGGACGGCATCGTGCTGACGGACTACGACGTCTGTATCGGCTGCCGGTACTGCCAGGTCGCCTGCCCGTACGGTGTCAACTACTTCCAGTGGGACGAACCCGACATCAGTCAGCAGGCGATCAAGGAGCAACACGCCGACATGGACGGCGACCACATCCACGACGAGCGTGGTCGCCCCGTCGACAGCCGCTCCCCGCGCGGCGTCATGAGCAAGTGTACGTTCTGTCCGAGCCGTCAGGACGGCTACGGCGGCGACGAGAAGGTCGGCACGACCGCGTGCATGGACGCCTGTCCGCCGGGTGCGATCCAGTTCGGCGACGTCAACGACGAGGGGAGCGACCCGAGCGTCTACAAGGAGTATCCGGCGTTCGGTCGAGCGGTCGAACACTTCTTCGACGGCCCCGGTGGAAGCGGATTCGGACTGCCGGCCCTCGAAGACGTCGAAGCGGAACTCGGCACGTCCGGTGACGCGACGCTCGAGGACGCCTTCGAACTCTTCCACTCGGACAACGCAGCCGCGACGTACTTCGGCGCGAACGGATACGAGCGGATCGCGATCATCCGTTCGATCGTCATCGTGGCCGACGAGATCGACATCTCCGAACAACACACCCACGAGCGGTCGTTCGCGACGGACGTCGCGAAGGTTCGCGAGTACAACGACGCCCTCGAGGCGGCCGGTATCGACTTCGAGTCGACCGAGAACCGGCAACTGCTCAACCTCTGGGAGGAGAACGTGGACGATGCGCTCGCCGTCCTTCAATCCGTCTACGGCTCGCCGGACTCGACGTTCAACCTCCTCGAGGATATCGGAACCAACCCGAACGTCACCTACCTCGGCAATCAGCCCGGACCACACGCCCAGGAGCTTTCGAGCGACGAACTGCCCGAGAACAAGCCGGTGACGAAGTACGCGGACGTCACGTACCCGCGTGCGAACGGCGACAGTGTCTCGCTCGTGAGCAACCGCATGGACGTCACCGACGAAGAGACGGTCAGGGGGATCTAAATGAGCGCCGAGACACCATCTGAAGGGGACATCCTCCGGCCAATCAACACGTTTACCGCAAAGTGGGTCGCCCTCGCTGGCATCGCCGGGCTCGCGTTCCTGGTATTCCTGGTCGGCTGGGCCTACCAGCTCGAGAAGGGGCTGGTCGTAACCGGCCTCGGTGACTGGGGGAGCGGCGGCGGCGTGACCTGGGGCGTCTATATCGGCGCTTTCATCTGGTGGGTCGGGATCGCCCACGGCGGTATCATCCTCTCGGCGGCCGTCAGACTGCTCGGCATGGAACGGTACATGCCGGTCGCCCGGATGGCGGAGCTCTTGACCCTCGGTGGGCTCTCCGCAGCGGGCTTCTACATCATCGTCCACATGGGCCGACCGGACCGCATGGTCACGAGCGTCCTCGGCCACTACCACATCACGGTTCACAACTCGCCGCTGGTGTGGGACGTCACCGTCATCACGGCCTACTTCGTGCTGACGGCGACCTACCTCGGGTTGACCATCAGATACGACATCGTCAGGTTGCGCGACGATCTCCCCGACATCCTGGAGCCGGTCTACAAGTTCCTCACGCTCGGCTACACCGAAGCCGAAGACGAGATCATAGAGCGGATGGTCTGGTGGATCGCCGCGGCGATCATCATCATGGCGCCGCTCTTGCTCCACGGCGGGGTCATCCCGTGGCTGTTCTCGCTGCTGGCGACCTACCCAGTCTGGGACGGCGGCATCCAGGGCCCGCAGTTCCTCTCGATCGCGCTCACCTCCGCGATCAGCGGCGTCATCATCGCCGCAGCCGCCTTCACGAAGGCCTACGACTGGGAGCACATCATCACCCGCGACGTCTTCCGCGGCCTCTTGCTCTGGCTCGGGTTCTTCTGTCTGATGTTCCTCTGGTTCCAGCTTCAGCAGGTCATCAACGGCGTCTTCCTGCCCGGTGTCGCGGGCGGGGAGGCCACGCACGGAAAGCTCCACCACCCGGGATACATCCTCTCGCTCGGTCTCGTGGCCGGTTCCATGATCTACATCTTCGCACAGGGTATTCGTCCCGCCCTGTTCACCAAGACGCGGGCGATCATCACCGCGTTCGCGGTGCTGTCGGCGACGCTGATCGAGAAGATCCTGTTCGTCGTCGAAGGGTTCCTCTACGTGCAGTTCAGCATGTACGAGGCCGTTCCCGGCACGTACATGCCGAGCCTGATCGAGATCGCGTCCGTCCTCGGTACCATCGGGATGGTCTCGTTGATCTTCCTGGTGGTCTCGAAGATCGTACCGATCGTCGAACTGCACGCCATCGAGCACCTGAACGGTGAGCACGGACACGACGACGCTCCGACGGAGGTAGAAGCATGAGCCTACTCGCATCCGCACTCGACGCGACGACGTACGCACTGCTCGACTGGCCGCTGTATCACGGCTACGAACCCACGAGCGGAACGACCGGTTTCCCCGGTCCCGGATCGTGGATGATCTTCGGCATCATCCTGATGCCGATCTACGTCATGACGATCTCGTGGTTCGTGGGGAATCCGAGCGACGAGAAGACCGGGCTGGTCGGCGTCCTCTACCTCGTCGGCGTCACGGCGAACATGTGGGTCGGCATGTTCATCCTCACCGTCCTGCTCGGACTCGTCTTCTACGGCGGGGCGCCGTCACCGCTCCCGTAGTCGTCGCGGACGACCGCCCCTTTTCTGTGGCTCTCGTGCATCGCTGACCGATCGAGTCCGACAGGTCGGTCAGCCGACACCGCTGTATGGATGTATGTGTGTGTATGTCAAATTCCCGAGAGACGGTACTCGGTCCATCGGTTGCGCGGACGCTGTCTCAGGTGACCGTCCGAACCGGGCTTCGTATCGGAGCCCATTCGTGTGCACGTGCGACGATGTCGACCGTCAGGTATCGGGTGCGATCGAACCCCGGTCGCGGACCGCCGCGACGCTCGATCGCGTTTTCGCCGATGGGATGGTCGCGTTTCGCGCCGGCCGCATCGGTCGATTAGCAAACATACAAGAGTCGTCGCCGGCTAGTTCGTCTACGAGAATTCATGAGTTCACAACCGTCCGAAGAAGCCGTCTACGACGCCCTCGAATCCATCGACGATCCGGTGCTCGGCGACGACGTCGTGTCCCTGGGCCTGGTCAACGAGGTCGAGATTACTGACGAGACGGTCACCGTTTCGCTCGCTCTCAACACGCCGTTCGCCGAGACGGAGGCGGAGCTCGGAAACGCTATCAGGGACGCCATCGAGGACCTGGGCGCCGAACCGGACTTGCGCGCTCGCGTCGGAGAGGATATCGGATTCGACGCGGAAGTCTTGCCACGGGTGAAGAACGTGATCGCAGTTTCGTCGGGGAAGGGCGGCGTCGGGAAGACGACCGTCGCGGCGAATCTCGCGGCCGGACTCGAGAAACGCGGTGCGATGGTCGGCCTTCTGGACGCCGACATTCACGGTCCGAACGTCCCCCGGATTCTCCCGGTCGAGAGCGAACCGGGTGTGACGCCGGACGACGATCTCGTCCCGCCACGGTCGGACGGCGTCCGGATTATCTCCACCGGATTCCTCCTGGAGAACGACGACGACCCCGCGATGCTCCGCGGTCCGATGGTCAACAAGTTCATGATGAAGTTCTTCGAGGGCGTCGAGTGGGGTCGACTCGACTACCTCGTCGTCGACCTGCCGCCGGGGACCGGCGACGCGACGCTGAACCTCCTGCAGGCCATGCCCGTCACCGGCACCGTCATCGTCACGACGCCACAGGACATGGCACTCGACGACACCCGAAAGGGGATCGAGATGTACAACGAACACGACACGCCGGTGATCGGCGTCGTCGAGAACATGAGCAGTTTCGTCTGCCCCAGTTGCGGTGACGAACACCGACTGCTCGGTGATAGCCAGGGCGTCGAACAGACACTGTCGGATTACGACATTCCGCTCGTCGGCTCGCTCCCGATGCATCCGGACTTCGGCGAGACGGACGGATCGGGTCCCGTCGTGAAGCACGACGGGAGCGAGGTGCAGGGGCGCGTCGACGACACGGTCACGGCGATCGCCGATCGGATCGGCGAGATCAACCGTCGACGCGTCGCCGCACACCGTGGGACGACCGAGAGCGACGGCGAAGACGACGAATCGACCCCGATCAAGAGCGAGTACGACGTCTTCGATTGAACGGCTCGGTCGTTCGGGACCCGTGATAAAGCGTCTCTCGTCGCCGATCGTCCGGTGCGTCTCAGTTCACTCGGTCTATCCCGCCCCTCTCACGTTAGAGTCGCGATTCGACGTACCGCCGCACGTGGTCGTCCATCCGTCGTTTGTACCCCGCCTGCCTGGCGAGTCGGTCGAGTTCACGTGAGACGAGACTGCCGTACTGGAACGCCTTCTTCCGACGATCGGCGATCGACTCCGGGAGGTACTCGCGGGCGACGTGTCTGAGGGCACGTTTCCGAGTCGTCTCAGTCCCGTAGAGCGCAGCCGGGAGCCGGAGCGCCGTCGCGACGACGTCGTCGTGGAGGTACGGTGTGACCGGGCGGACGCCGCCAGCTTCGACGGCGAGGACGTCACGCGAGAGCTGTTCTGGGATCGATGCGAGGAGTTCCCGAACGGCCTCGCGTTTGGTGTCCGATTCGACACGGTGGTCGAGCCGGTGGATCTTCTCGTAGCCGCCGAACAGTTCGTCAGCACCCTGCCCGATGACGAGTGACTCCGCGCCGTCCGACGCGGCGGCGTCGGCGACGAGGTACAGCGAGGTGGCGATCGCGACGTCCATCGCGTTCGTACGCCCGATGGCCCGGGCGACGATCGGGACGGCTCGTTCGACGTCGTCTATCGAGAGTTCGATGACGGTGAGGTCGTCACGTCTACCGAGTGCCTCGGCGGCGGCCTGGGCAGCCTCGACGTCGTGACTGTCCGGGAAGCCGACCGTATACAGGGGTGCATCGAGGTGCGCAGCGAGCAGTGCCGAGTCGAGCCCGCCAGAGAACGCAACGCCGACGGCGCCGGTTGCCTGGCGTCTGGTGGCGTCGGTGATCGCCTGATCGAGTTGGTTCACTATCCGACCGCGATCGTCGACGGGGGCTGGTTCCGGAAGCGTCCAGCGCGGTTCGAGGTCGACGGTGCCGGATGGAACCGGAATCGGGTCGTCGAGCGCCGTTGGACGCCGGCTCCAGTCGGCAGCGTCGACGGTTGCGGAGCGTCTGTCTGTCGCGATCGTTCGGCCTCTCGACAATGAGGTCCGAGCGACGTGTCCGTCGATCGACGAGCCGTCCATCGCGACCCCATCGACGAACAGCGGGACGCGACCGAGCACGTCCCGAACGAGGTGGCCGTCGATCAGACCCGCGAATCCGCCCGTTCCCGGCAGTGACTCTCCTGTCCCGAGTGCCCGGTTGACGGCGTCACGCGATCCATCGCCTGACCCGAACGCGAGTCCGTCGGTCATGGCCCGAACTGACTGAGCATGGCGACGACGCGACGCTTTACGGCCCCCGCGGCCTGCTGGAAACTGATGCGCCAGGGGGTCCGCTTCCCCTCGATGGCCGTCCGACCGTCGGCGATGGCGTCGACGATCGCGTCGGCCGATCGGTCCTCGGTGTTGACGTAGGTGATCGCCTGTCCGACCATCTCGCTGATGTGGGCGTCGCTGCCGGCGGTCATTGGCATCCCGTGTTCGATGGCGAAGCGTCTCGCCTGTCGGTTTGCCCGTCCGGTGAGCAGGCGGGAGTTGTACACCTCGACGGCATCTGCTGCGGCGAGTTCGTCCCGGGCGATCCGGGCCATGACGCCGTGTCTCGACTCCTGGAAGGGGTGTGGAACGACGGCGATGCCGCCGCGGTCGTGGATACGATCGATCGTCTCACCGAAGGAGAGCCCCGGTGGGACGGCGCGTTCGATCCCGATACCCAGTACGTGACCGGCCTTACTCGAAATTTCGATCCCGGGGATAGCGGTCAGACCGTACTCCGGTGCCAGATCGACGGCTTCGAGGCTCGCATCGATCTCGTCGTGGTCCGTGATCGCGATCGCGTCGAGGCCGATGGCTGCGGCCTGTTCGAGAATGAGGTCCACCGGATCGCGACCGTCGTACGACCGCGACGAGTGGGTGTGGAGCTCGACCGTCTGCACGACGTACTCTTCAGAGCGCTCGAAGAAAAGCGCCCCGGTCCGCCGGCCAGGCGCAACCCCCGTCGAGGTCGGACCGGCCGCCCGTTTAGAAACCCCTTTACTCCGTCGCTCGCACCACTCAGGTAATGAGTCTTCCCGAGTCCGACCGCGACCTCGTCGTCGAGGAACTTGGCCGCGAGCCCACGCCGGCGGAGTCCGCGTTGTTCGAGAATCTCTGGAGCGAACACTGTGCGTATCGCTCGTCGCGACCGCTCCTTCCGGCGTTCGAGAGCGAGGGAGCACACGTCGTCATCGGGCCCGGGGACGACGCCGCCGTCGTCGAGGTCCCGACCGCGTCCGACGGCGACGATCGCTACCTCACGTTCGGCATCGAGAGTCACAACCACCCGTCGTACGTGGACCCGTTCGACGGCGCCGCGACCGGCGTCGGCGGGATCGTTCGTGACACCCTGTCGATGGGGGCCTACCCCATCGCGCTCGCGGACAGTCTCTACTTCGGGTCGTTCGAAGACGAACACTCGAAGTATCTACTAGAGGGCGTCGTCGAAGGGATCAGCCACTACGGAAATTGCATCGGCGTCCCGACGGTTGGCGGCAGCGTCGACTTCCACCCGGACTACGAGGGGAACCCGCTGGTCAACGTCGCCTGCGTCGGACTCCTTCCCCCAGAGAACCTGCTTACCGCGGTCGCTCAGGAGGCAGGGAACAAACTCGTCCTCGTCGGCAACGCGACCGGTCGGGACGGTCTCGGGGGCGCAAGCTTCGCGAGCGAGGATCTGGACGAGGACGCAGAGACCGAAGACCGTCCAGCGGTCCAGGTCGGCGATCCCTACGCCGAGAAGCTCCTCATCGAGACCAACGAGCGGCTGGTCTCCGAAGACCTGGTCGAATCCGCTCGCGACCTCGGCGCAGCCGGACTCGGCGGTGCCTCGAGCGAACTCGTCGCAAAAGGCGGTCTGGGCGCGCGGATCGAACTCGAACGCGTCCACCAGCGTGAGCCGAACATGTCCCCGATGGAGATCCTCCTGGCCGAATCCCAGGAGCGGATGTGCTACGAGGTGCGTCCCGAGAACGTCGATCGGGTGGCCGAGATCGCCGAACGGTTCGATCTCGGCTGTTCCGTTATCGGCGACGTGACGGAGGGCAACTACGTCTGCACCTACCGCGACGACTCGGGCGAGCGAGAGACCGTCGTCGACGTCGACGCCGAGTTCCTCGGTGAGGGTGCGCCGATGAACGACCTCGAATCGGTCGCGCCGGAGGCGCCGCCCACCGCTCTGCCCGATCCCGAACCCGACCTGATGGAGGCGTTCGAAGCCGTCCTCGCCAGCCCGAACGCGGCCTCGAAGCGGTGGATCTACCGTCAGTACGACCACGAGGTCGGCGTTCGGACGAGTGTGGGTCCAGGAGACGACGCGGCTGTCCTCGCGCTCCCGGAGGTGACTGCCCCGGTCGCGGAGCGAGACCCGAGCCGCGACGCCGCCTCCGTGGCCGACGAACCGGTCGGTCTCGCGATCTCCGCGGGCGCGGCACCCAACTGGACCGCGTCCCATCCGGTGGTCGGTGCGAAAGGCGTCGCGCTCGAGAACGCGACCAACCTCGCGGCGACGGGCGCGCGACCGCTGGCGGCCGTCGACTGTCTGAACGGTGGCAACCCCGAAAAGCCGGACGTCTACGGCGGGTTCGCCGGCATCGTCGACGGACTCGCGTCGATGTGTTCGACGCTCGACGTCCCGGTCGTGGGCGGGAACGTCTCGCTGTACAACGACTCCGTGAGTGGGCCGATTCCACCGACGCCGACGCTGGCCATGGTCGGTTCCCGGCCGGGCGTCGACGCGCCGACGGCGGCCGTCGAACCGGAGGGAGCTTTACTGCTGATCGGAAACGACGATGGCCCGAGCGCTGCACTCGGCGGCTCCGAGTATCTGGCGCAGTTCGGTGGTACGGACGAGGGGCCGGACCTGCCACGCGACCCCGGTGCGCGCGTCGACGCGATCGTCGCGGTCGCCCGAGATCCCTCGACCCGAGCCGTCCACGACGTCAGCCAGGGCGGCCTGGCCGTCTCGCTCGCGGAGATGTGCACCGACGAAATCGGCGTGTCCGTCACACTTCCCGACCCGACGACGGCCGCCGGTGCCGCTGGCATCCTCTTTGCCGAAGGACCGGGCCGCGTCGTCGTGCAGTCGACCGATCCGGATCGCGTCCGCGATCTCGTCGGCGACGCCGGAGCCGTTCGGTCCATCGGTCGACCGTCCGACGACGGAACACTCTCGATCGACGTCGGTGACGCGACGATCGAGTGCGCTGCCTCCCGGCTGTGTGAACTTCGATCGACGATCACCGACGCGCTCGAGTGAATACCGCCTCTCCGACGCGCTCGATTGACGACCGCCTCTCGACGGAACCTGCGAGCGGGCCGCTCTCGCAACCGACGACTCATCCGGCGTCGTTCCAGTGACGTCGAATCGCGTCGCTGGTGTGGGGTCGAATGCCCGATATCTTCTTGGTTGTCCGTCGTCTCGGTTGAGATATCGGTGGGGACACGAGAAATGTCACGCAATCCGCACGTGCTGATCGTCGAGGACGAGCCCGATCTGGCGAATCTCTACGCCGCCTGGCTCACCGACGGCTACGCGGTCGAAACGGCGTACGACGGAACTACGGGGCTCGATGCGATCGACGAATCAGTCGACGTCGTGCTACTCGATCGGCGGATGCCGGGGCTGTCGGGCGATACCGTCCTCGATACGATCAGGGAGCAACACGTCGACTGTCGGATTGCGATGGTCACCGCCGTCGAACCCGACTTCGACATCGTCGAGATGGGGTTCGACGACTACCTCGTCAAACCGGTCTCCAAGACCGACCTCACGACGGTCGTCGACCAACTCCTCTTGCGCTCGACGTACGACGAGCAGCTTCAGGAGTACTTCGCCCTGGCGGCGAAGAAGGCGCTACTCGACGCCCAGAAGACCGAGGCCGAACGCTCGTCGAGTCGGGAGTACGAGCGCCTTGAAGACCGGCTGGCCGTCGTCCGAACGAAAGTCGACGATACGATGGAGGAGCTGTTCGATCAGGACGTCTACCATCGCCTCTGTCAGGACATCTCTCGAAATCCCTCGCCCTCCTAGCGAGTCGGGTCCCGATTCCACGCGTACCGGTTGCAGCCTCGCGTGGATGGCTCCGTCCCTGACGCCGTCTCCGATCCAGTCGCGCCGAATTCGAGCATCGTGACCGAGGGGGCTGGTGACCGAGGGGACTGGTCACCGCGGTCACAGGCTATCGAGCGTCGTCACGTCTCTCACTTCGAACCTCGTTCCGCCGTTCTCGCCGACGCCGATCGAGACTGACCAGTCGTGAGCCTCGGCGATGGCCCGGGCGACGGCGAGTCCGAGGCCGTCGCCCGATTCGGAGCCGTCGATCGAGAAGTCGGGTAGCCCGTCGGTGGCCGTCGGCGGATTCATCGAGGCGTCGTCGAGGATGTAAAAGCCCCGTGGGCCGTCCGCCCGGTTCTCGACGCCGACTGTTCCGATCTGGATCGTCACGTCTCCGCTGGATCGGGCCGCGGCATCGTCGAAGACGGTTTCGAGCAGGTAGCGAAATCGATCCGGGTCGGCCCGGAGCGTCGCTCCGTCTTCGACGACGATGGCGGCACTCTCGAGACGGGACTGGTCGACCGCGTCCTCGATGGCCGTCTCGAGGTCGACGGGTGCACGGCTGCCGACCGAGGTCGTGTTCCGGGCGTACTCGCGGATGTCGTCGATGAGTCGTTCGGTCCGATCGAGCGTCACAGAGACGTCGTCTTCGGCGAACGGGAACTCCCAGTCTGCTGGTTCGTCGTCGGTGGTGAGCGCGTTCTCGACGGCTGTCAGTTGCGTCTTTAAGTCCTCGGAGAGGACGGTAGCGACCGCTTCCAGCCGTTCGGACTGTCGTTCGAGTCGGGCGGTTCGTTCGCGGAGCGTCCGTTCGCGCTCCGATCGATCGAGCGCCGCACTGGTGTTCTCGGTCAACGTGGTGAGTAACTGGAGGTCGGTCTCGTCGAAGCGGTTCGGTTCGAGCGACCCGGTCATCAAGACTCCGTGTGTGCCGATCGGTGCGATGATCTCGCTTTCGAGTGGCGTATCCGGGTTGTACAGCCCGGTTTCTGCCTGCAGATCGTCGAACAACGTCGCTTCGCCGGCTTCGAAGACGTCCCAGACCAGCCCCTCTCCGGGATAGAACGTCGGCAACCCGCCGAAGCGTTCGTGAGCGCCGGCGGTGCCCGCGATCGGATCGAGATAGCCCTGTTCGTCGTCGAGCAACCACACGCCGCTTATCGGCAAGTCGAGCAGGTCGCTACCGGCGTGGACCGCGACGGCGCAGATTTCGGCGGGATCTGTCGATTCCAGGAGCCAGCGTGTGATCTCGTGCAGCGAGTGGACGAGTCGTTCGTAATCGTGCTGGTCCGTGACGTCGCGAAAGACGAGCGCGAGGCTGGCCGACTCGACGGTTGCGGAGGCGATCCGTACTTCACACCGGCGAGACCGCCCGGATCCCGTCGTGTACGGCACGGCGAGCGTTCGTCGGGACGCGATTCCAGTGGAGACCTCGTCGATCGCCCTCCCGATTTTCACGACGTCGTCGTCGGGGATCTCCGCGAAATCGGTGAGCCGGTCCAGGTGCTCGCCGACGAGATCGTCCGTCTCGACCTCGAGGGTATCGGTGATGACGTCGTTGACGGAGACGGCTTCGTAGTTCTCGTCGAGCATGACGACGCCGTCGTCCATCGCGTCTACTGCTGCAGCGCTCCGTGCGAGTTCGTCAGTGTGGCGTTTCCCGGCGGTCACGTCCAGCATGTAGACCGAGAGCCCGTCCTCCGTCGGATAGACGCGCGTTTCGAACCAGACGTCGCTCTCCTCGTGATACCACTCCGACGTCACCAGGCCACCGGCGAGTCGGGCCTCGTAGAGCGTATCCGAGACGTGTTGGTCGACCTCGGGCGGCATCACGTCCCAGCAGACTCGACCCAGAAGTTCCTCTCGCGAACCGTCGAAGAGCCACTCAGCGGACCGATTGAGGTACGAGAGACAGAGGTCGCTATCGACGGCGAAGAAGACGTCCGTAACGCGCTCGACCATCGGAACGGTACGATCGGTCACTGCCCCCTCCGACGCTCTAGCGGCCGCGTATCGGTCCGCTTTCTCCTTCGGATCACTCGACTCATCGGCTCGGTATCGTGGTATTCGGGTGCGGGTATTTGAGTGTCGTGGCCGCCCGACTGGTGTCGTCCGCTCCGGCCGGCCGGCGTCGGTGTCGTCCGCTCCGGTCGGCCGGCGTCGCTGTCTCGACGATCTGGTTCCCGATCCGGTGCGTCGTCGATCCACACCGGTTCGGCTTCGACCTGGTCCGATCGAGCGGCGTCTCGTCGAATCGAACCGGGTTCTCGCCGTCGTGGGGCCTCCGGTAAGCGGGTGCAGTCGGTGTCGACCGTGCTGGTACTCAGGGTCGTGTCACCGTCGGCGCACCGTCACCGGTACTCCCTGAACAGGATGGCACGTACGTCGTCTTTCGTCTGGACGTCCTCACTCCCACCGTCCGGTAGCTCGACGCGGTATCGATGGTCGCCGGAGGGAGACTCGTCCCACTTGTCGTCGTGGGTGTCGAGCAGGTTCATCATCTCGTCGAGCATCTCGTCGTCGGTCGCCCCATCTCCACCGGCATCGGAGTCGTCTTCGCCGTCGGCGTCTGACTGGTCACCGGCGTCGGACGGCTCGGTAGACGAGACGTCTTCCGTGTATCGCAGTTCGCCGTTTTCGACGAGGGCGTCCGTATCGAACGCCTCCGAGAGGCTCCGCTCGTCGTCGAAGTTGTCGATCAAAAACTGGACCGCGTCGCAGTCGCGACAGGTGCCGTACCGACCGACGACCTCGTCCTGGAGGGTCGATCGGACCTGTTCCAGGTAGGCGTGCTGTTCGTCCGTCACCTCGATCGTTTGCATGTCCCAGCGATGACGCGGCAGGTACATAATACTTCGATTCGGAACCGGCATTCGTCCGCCCCATCGGCGGTCGCGTGGCGGGGTGGTCGGCTGTTCCGACACCGCAAATTCGATGTGACAGTAGACTGCCCTGGATCCGGTATGCTGATACGACGGGCGGGCCTACGCCATCGCATGGTCGAAACGGAATCGTCGTCGGCGCTCGACCCCGGCGATGTGATACCACCGTTCGAACTCACCGGAGTCGATGGCGAGATGTACACGCCCGAATCGTTCACCGACGCGGCTGCGCTTCTCGTCGTCTTTACCTGTAATCACTGCCCGTACGCGAAGGCGAAGTTCGACCTGCTGAACGAACTCGCAGCCGAGTACGATGACGCTGCGGTCGTCGGTGTCAACCCGAACGACGCCGACGCGTACCCGGAGGACTCGTTCGATCGCATGGTCGAACGCGTCGAGGACGGAACGATCGACTGGGACGCCTACCTCAGGGACGACACACAGGACGTCGCCGCAGCCTTCGACGCAGTCTGTACACCAGATCCGTTCCTGTTCGCCCGACGTGAGGGCGAGTGGCGCCTCTCGTACCACGGTCGACTCGACGACGCGCTGGACCCCGACGCGACCCCGACGCGGTTCCACGTCCGCGAGGCCCTGGACGCGGTCGTTGCGGGCGATCCAGTCGACCTCGAGTGGAACCCCTCGCGTGGCTGTTCGATCAAGTGGTCCGGTGACCAGTCGCCGTAGTCGGTCGCGTCGTCCGTCGTGATCTGCCACCTGTCCGACCCCACAGTGGCGATGGCGGGTTTGTAGTCACTCGGGTGCGTCTGCGGCGTCGGTCGAGCGGTCGTCGAGGCCGACGAGCGTCGAGACTCTCGCGTTTTCTTTGATCTCGATCCCGCCGTCGGGTACGGTCACCGAGACGAGCGGCAGGTGCGATCCGACGCGAACGGACGGGTGCGTCACGCCGCGGGCGAGTAGTTCGTTTCGAGGCTGGAGAAACAGCGGGGTGTCCTCGTCGGTGGCGAGGAACTCGTTGTACTGGAGGACGTACTGGCCGCCATCCAGGTGCCACCACTCGTAGGTGTCTCCCGGATCGTGTGACGTGGTCGGGACGGGCTCCAGGTCGGCGTCCTGGAGTTCGTCGCCGCCGAAGTCTACGCGACCGGGCGCGCTGACCTCGTAGACCGCACTCACCGTGAGATCGATGCCACCATCGTGGACCTGCGTCGGTTCGTGGACGAAGTTCTCGACGGGCGTCGTGGACGACTGCGAAGCCATCTCAGGTGGCTCCTACGACGGACGGTCTCAAAAAACGTCTGATCACCGAGTGAAACCTGGGCGGTGTCGTGCCGTCTTCGTCGACGTTGTTGTCTCTACGTCCCGAACCGGACCAACGTTCGTGGCGCCAGGTACGGCTCGGAGAGCTCGGATGAGTGTTCACAGCGCACTCCGTGTGATAGTCGAGTCCGGTGTCTACAGGGCGTCTTCCGCACTGGTCGGCGGCCTCGTCGATCCGTACTCCCGACAGCCGAGGTAGACGGTGCTGACGCCCGCCCAGAGTGCGACGGTCCAGAGGACTGTCGTCCAACTGAGTGGCTGACCGGTATTCCCGGCCGCCGGGCCCCGGACGATAGCCAGCCCCATCGCGACGGCGAGAACGAACCCCCACAGCACGAGTGACACGCTCGCGTGCGTTCGTCGCTTCAGCTGCCGAACTGACACACCGGCGAGTGCGACGCCGACGCCCGCCAGACCAAACGCGGCGACGTGGTGTGTCGCGGACGTCGGGTCGACTGACGCTGCGGCGCTGACCCCGAGGAAACAGCCAGTCGACCCGACGAGTGCGAGCCACCGTCGACGACGCTGCGGAAATCGCTCGGATCGCACGGTCGTCCGTGGGGCAGAGTCGGGCAGTGAAAAATCTGTTGGCCTGGTTCGATCGAACGGATTGGCCCAGTATCAATCGCCCTGAATATCGGGGTACTCCGTCTGCTGGCACGTCGCCATCGATGGCGATGATGCCGTCGGGATCAGTGGACGACGCGCACGGAGAATCGGTTCGATGTGATCCTGGGTTCGTTCGATACGCCAGTTCGTGCCGAAACAGCCCTACCCTCGGGGAAATCGCATCGAGAGCCCTGCCCTCGGGGAAATCGCATCGAGAGCCCCACGCGAAAGGGATACCGTCCGAGTGGTGTGACCGACCGATTTGCGACGAACGGCAACAACGTATAACTTCGTCGCCCACATCCACGTTCGTGAACGGCTACTGGCCGCTCTACCAGCCACGGACGAACCCCTCGTCTCGGACGGACACAGCCGGCCCACCGTCGCGCCCGGGCACGTACTCCCAACCGTCGCGAACGGATACGGATCACCTCGCCGTCGCGACCGGTCGCGGGCGGACCCCATCGCGACAGGCCACGTGCTCCCACCGTCACGACCGGTCGCGGGCGCCCATCGTCGTGGCACTCACCGGCGGACCCCATCAACCGATGACCGAGAAGGAACTCACCGACGACTGGTTCGAGCGAGCCCTGACGGAAACCGGTGATTCGACCGATCCGGACCCCGAGGACGAGGGCGAATCCTCCTCCGCCGAGTCCGACGACATCGGCGAGGCGGCGAGCGATGCCGCCGACGACACGCCGGCGTCGGACGCGGATGAGGAGACCCTGTTCGACCAGGGATTCGGCGACGCTCTCTCGGAGGTATCGGTCCCACAGCTCGACGAGACGAGCGCTCCGGACGGGTTCTCGGACGTGGATTTCGGTCTCGATACGGACGAACCCGACTTCGACGAAGCGGTCGAGTCCGCTCTTCCGCGCATCGAACTCGGCGTCGACGGTCTCGATGGGATGATTCAGGGTGGTATTCCCGAACGCTCGCTCATGGTCGCCATCGGTAGCGCAGGGACGGGAAAGACGACGCTCGGTCTTCAGTTTTTGAATCACGGCCTCGAGAACGGCGAACGAGCGGTCTACATTACCCTGGAGGAGACCCGCGAACGCGTCGTGAACAGCGCGACGGAGAAGGGGTGGCGCTTCGACGAGTTCGTCGATGCCGGCGACCTCGCCGTGGTGGACGTCGACCCGATCGAGATGTCGACTCATCTCGACGCCATCCAGGACGAGCTTCCCACCCTCATCGAGGATTTCGGCGCGAGCCGACTGGTGCTCGATTCCGTCTCACTCCTCGAGATGATGTACGACGATCAGGCCAGGCGGCGCAACGAGGTCTACGAGTTCACGGCGAGCCTCAAGGCCGCCGGTGTGACGGCCCTCATGACGAGCGAGGCGGCGCGGGATACCGCGTACGCGTCCAGACACGGCATCGTCGAGTACCTCACAGACGCCGTATTCGTCCTCCAGTACGTCCGGCCCGACGACTTCCGGGAAACCCGACTCGCGGTCGAGATACAGAAGATCCGCGACGCCAATCACTCCCGGGAGAAAAAACCCTACGAGATCACGAACGAAGGCATCTCGGTGCACCAGCAGGCGAACCTGTTCTGAGCGCGGCGGACGGACCGGTGCGAACCGCTCCTACCGGTCGGCGGTCGGTCGCCACGCGGTTCAGCGGTATCGCTCCGCGTGGCGGGGGCAGAAGTCCGTCCCTCGTAGCTGCGCCGAGACGAGGTCCTCGTGGTAGTGTGCGTTGAAGAGCCGACAGCTGTCGTCGTCGCAGAAGGCCTCTCCCGTTTCGAGGTAGTGGACGGTTTGCAGCACGTAGCCCTCGAGAGCGTCCGTGGTCCGGGGATCGTCCGCGACCAGGAACTCCCCGTCCACCTGGTTCTCGAGGACCTCTCGCGGCGGGGTGTCACCGGAGAGGAGGGCGTGTTTCTGCTGTTCTTTGTAGTAGGCGTCCGGTTTGGCCGGTGCCTCGTAGAGACCGGGAACGGAGACGATTCCCGGGTGTCCGAGGATGGACACGCGCTTGTGCCACCGGCCGTCGTGGTCACCCCAGGTGGCCACTGCGCGGTCGAGCAGGACGACGTGGGCGGTCGAGAGATCGGTTTCGTCGTCTGGGATGGCCGTGTTGAGTGACCGCTGGATCTGGGTTCCGTCGTAGAGGACGCCACCTTCCCGTGTCGGATCTTCCATGGCTCGTTCCTCGTACCGAACGGTGCCGAGCATCGTGTTTCCCGTCTCTCTGTCGTACGGCGACAGCACCCTGGCCTCTGCGAAGCTTCGCGCGAGTTCGTCGGAGCCGAATCGGTCGAGAAACCGCGGTTCGACGGTGATCTCAGGCGGGTCGTCGAACGCCGCCGCGAGGCGATCACGGAGCCACGACGCCAGTTCGTCGACGTCGACGACGGTCGTCGGTGCGTCATAGAGCCGGACGCGTTCGAGCATAGTCTGGCTTCGTCCACCGCGTTCGAAACGGTTGCGGTCCGCGTGACGACGCCAGTACTCGGCCAGTTCGAAGCGCGAACGGTTTCGACACCAACATCTATGGTCGACTGGCCGATTGGATTCGGTATGACGGACGTGCGAGAATTACACGCTGCGACCAGTCACGCACCCGACGACGTCCACGCAGCCGATGTGCGCGACCCGGCGACTCGACCGCCGTCGACAAAGCGGTATCGCGATCGCCCCTTCGTCGCGTTCGAGGGAATCGCCCCGCCGTGGGACCCGGCACTGTCGCTTCTCACCGAAACCCGGACGGATCCCCTCGCCGGGACGTCGTCGACGGAACGCGAATCGATCGACGTCGAGACCGTCGCGACGCTGTGCTACGAGGCGATGGGGATCACGAACGAGATCGACAGCGACGGCCAGGAACACCGCTTCCGGGCGGCGTCTTGTACGGGGAAGCTCTACCACGTAGAGTGCTACGTCGTCTGCGAAGCCCTCCCTGGGCTCGAAGCGGGCGTCTACCACTTCGATCCGGCCGGATTCGGACTGGACGTCCTGCGCCGGGGTGACTACCGCGGCGTCCTGGCCGAGGCGGTCGGGGATTCGTCCACCGGCGACGATCCCGCCACACGCGTCTCGACGGCCCCCGTCACGGTCGTCACGACCTCGGTGTGGTGGCGAAACGCCTGGAAGTACGCCGACCGGACGTATCGACACGCGTTCTGGGACAGCGGGACCGTGCTGGCGAATCTGCTCGCGTGCGCCCACGGTCTCTCGCTCCCGGCCGGCGTCGTCACCGGGTTCGCGGCGGACCCGGTCGTTGACCTGCTCGGCCTCGACCCGGAAACGGAAGGGACGACGGCGATGGTCCCGATCGGTGAGGGATCGCCGATCGAGGGGATGACGAGCGCCGAATCTACAGATTCGCTCGTCGAACCCGACGATCCGTCCGTCGAACCCATCGATCCGGCCCGCGTGCCCGAGTCGTCCGGTTCGGTGCCGGTATCGAACATCGCCGACGCCTGGGACGCGAGTACGCTCGAAGACGGCGAAGCGGCGACGAACTGGCGCCGGCGTGTTCGCGAGAGCCGTGGTATCGGGCGTGTCTCCGCGGGGTCCGGTCGACGTATCGATCTCGAGCCGGTCGACCACGAGACCGCGAGTGCCCGGCCGCTTCACCCGGTCGTCGTCCGTCGTGGGTCGTGTCGAACGTACGCGACCGACGGACCGTCGCGTCGACAGGTGGCGACGGTCCTGGACCGGGCGACGCGCGGGATCCCGGGTGACTGGAACGGGGGCGATTCGGAGCATTTGGCGTTTCTCGACGTCTACGTCCTCTGTACCGCAGTCGACGGAATCCCCGACGGGTCGTATCACTACCACCCTGGTGAGAACGAACTCGAACGGTTGGGTGCCGTCGACGTCGAGACGAAAACCCACGTCGCACTCGACCAATCGTGGGCGGGTGACGGGCACGTCAACGTCTACCTGCTGGCCGACGTCGACCGCATCGTCGGGACGCTCGGAAACCGGGGGTACCGGCTCGCTCAGCTCGAAGCCGGACTGACGCTCGGCCGGCTCTATCTGGCGACGTACGCCCATCGGACCCTCGGTGGACTCGGGCTGACGTTCTACGACGACCCGGTTACCGCTCACCTCTCGCCGCGGGCGGCCGATCAGAATCCGATGACGCTGTTCGCGTTCGGGCGCAAATCCGTCGAATAACCGTCAGTTCCAGATCGGTCGGTCTGGTCGTCGTTCGTTCTCTGTGGGATCGTCCGCGTCCGCCACCGTAAATATGGGTTGTTATAGATTAATTATTTTATATATATTTAGTTGAAATAGATTAATAGTGTCCCGGAATCCATGAACTGATGCATGACAGACGATCACTCGAAACCGAACAGGCGAACAGTGTTACGGACCGCCGGCAGCCTCGCTGCTGCGAGTGCGGTCGGATCGACGGGGGCGCTGGCGAGCGAAAACGGGTCGACGGCCGACGCGACGGCGATGCAGGATCCGATTTCGACGCTCGGTATCTCCGGCGGCGTCGCGGAGGGCGTCGTCTCCGACGACCAGCAGACCGCCTACGTCGCGATCGATCAGGGCTTCGTCAGCGTCGACATCACTGACCCACAGAACCCGACGGAACTCGCCCGGCGGACCGACACTGGGATGAGCGAGGTCCTAGACGTCAAGACGGCAGGCGATCGCGTCATCGCCGTCGGGCCGGGTAACTACGGGAGCCCCAGCGGCATGGGTCTCTACGACACCTCGGATCCCGCGAATCCGGAGTTGCTCGAGTGGTACGAGACGAGTTACACCATTCACAACTCAGACATGACTGAGGACATCGCGTTCCTCATCAACAACTCCGCCGCCCAAATTCACCTCATCGACATCTCCACCGGCAACCCCTCGGAGATCACGAGCTGGGGGCTCTCCGGGGCGTCGATCCTCCACGACATCTGGATACAAGACGACGTCCTCTGGATGAGCTACTGGGACGACGGGACCGTGATGCTCGACGTCTCGAACCCCTCGAACCCGAGCATGATCGGGAAGGTCCGCGACGGGAGCTCTCGGTACCCGAACAACGACCACTACGTCATCCTCACCGAGGACGCGTCGGTCGTCGCGATCGGCAAGGAGCAACTGGGCGGTACTCCGCTCGGGGTCGAACTCTGGGACGTTTCGGACAAGACCGACACCACCCACCTCGCGGACATCGATCCACCATCGGCCGGCAGCGAGCGCACCTCGCACAACCTGGACATCAAGAACGGTCACCTCTACTCCTCGTGGTACAACGCGGGCGTGACGGTCCACGACATCACGGACCCGGCCAATCCCGAGGAGGTGTACCACTGGCGATCCAACGACTCGTCGTTCTGGACCGCGAAGGTGGGCGTTCCTGGCGAATTCTTCATCGGCACCGACGAGGGCATCTCGGGCGGCAACAACCGCCTCTTCGTCTTCCCCGATCCGGCCGACGGCGGTGGCGACAACCAGCCGCCGATGGCCGACTTCGCCATCTCGAATCAGAATCCGACAGTCGGGGAATCCGTCGAGTTCGACGCGAGTGCGTCCTCCGACCCCGATGGGTCGATCACCAGCTACGAGTGGAACTTCGGCGACGGTTCGTCTGGCAGCGGTATGACCGCGACTCACTCGTACTCGCAGACCGGGATGCTCACCGCGGAGTTGACCGTGACCGACGACGCTGGAGCCACCGACACCACCACCAAATCGCTCACCGTCGAGGAGGGTGATGACTGTGGTGCCGAGTCGGCCTCCGGCTCGGCGGATGGCTTCCTCGCGTGGTGGAACTCCGAGGAGGTAACCACGTACGCGACCCAGACGGCCGACCCCTGTGGCGTGACGGTCGAACTCGACGGACCCGGTTTCGCTGACTTCGATCTCTACGTCACCTACGACGGACGCACGCCCACGCGTGACGATTACGACGACCGGTCGGCAGGCTCTGGTGCCAGCGAATCCGTCTCGGGGAGCCTCTCCGGCACCACCGACGTCGGTATCATGGTCTACGCGACCGACGGCTGGGGCGAGTATTCCGTCTCCATCAGTGAAGACGGCGCGTAGTCACGATCCAACGCACCGCTGTACGTTTTTTTCGCGTCTCGGAACCGATCGATAGACCGGTTCGTCGTGTCGTTCTTCGGTTTCACCGCTGTCGGAACTGTCGTCCCCGGTCGGCACGGGCCGAGTCGCACACCGCATTTCTATCAACGGGGCCGCCGCGTCGTACGGATGTACCCACACCGACTCGCCGACCACGTCGACACGCTCACGGTATGTGACGGGGGTCCCGCTCCCGTCCGACTGTCCCGATAGAACGGCGGTTCGAATTCTGTGAACGGTAGCATACGGTAATCGGTTCGGCTCTCACCGCAGGACCCGGGCGCACGAACGACTACCCGCCTCCGCGAGAAATATATTAGTACTACTATAGTATAAATTTATTACTTACTATAGCATTACTCTATTCGATGCGCGAAACAAATATCAACTTCGATCGACGGTCGCTGCTTCGGTCTATCGGCGGGGCTGCGGCAGTCGGCGCGATTGGCGGTGGTTCGACAGCGGCGGCCGCGACGCGTGAACCGAATGTGAGGACCGATCCGCTCGGGACGGTCCAGATTGAGGGCACGACGAACGAGGCCGTCACGGGCGACGACGGCACGGTGGCGTACGTCTCCCGAGACACCGGATTCGTCACGGTCGACATCTCGGATCCGTCGAATCCGACCGTGATGGCCAACCTCGGTGATACCGGAATCAGCGGAATTCTCGACGCGAAAGTCGACGGTGACCGGTTGTTCCTCGCCGGCCGCCGCGACATCGGCCTGTACGACATTTCCGATCCGGCGAACCCGACACAACTGGACGCGTTCGACAACGGGTTCGGCATCCACAACAGTTTTCTCGTCGACGACATCGCGTTTGCCATCAACGATCCCGTAGCGGAGATCGTCATGTACGACGTCTCGAACGACGAGTTCGACGAGATCGGTCGATACCAGCCGAGTGGGTTGGGCGACAACCCACTCTTGCACGATCTCTGGGTACAAGACGACGTCATGTACATGGCGTACTGGAACGACGGGACGCCGATGGTCGACATTTCGGATCCCACCAATCCGGAACTTATCGGGACGGTTCGCGACGGTAGCGACATGTTCCCGAACAACGACCACTACGTGCAAGTCAACGAGGACGCCTCGATCATCATCATCGGCAAAGAGGCCTTCGGTGACGGTCTCGGCGTCGAAATCTGGGACATTGCCGATCCCACCGACACCAGCTTTCTGGCGGAGATCGATCCGCCTTCGGAGGGCGGAACCCGGACCTCGCACAACTGTGACATCGTCGGCGACTACCTCTACTCGTCGTGGTACAGCGGCGGCGTCCGTGTCCACGACATCAGCGATCCAGCGAACCCGGAGGAGATCTACTGGTGGCGGGAGAACAACGTCAGCTTCTGGACGGCGAAGGTGGGCGTCCCGGGGGAGTCGTTCATCGGGAACGATTACGCCAATACGGAACTGTACGTATTCCCCGACCCCGGGGATCACGGCGGTGACAACGAGGCGCCCTCGGCCGCGTTCGATGCCTCGCCCGTGGACCCGTCGGTGGGTGAGACGGTTTCATTCGACGCGAGCGAGTCGACAGATCCGGACGGCTCCATCGCCGGCTACGAGTGGGAGTTCGGCGACGGTTCGTCGGGAAGCGGGGAGACGGCCACCCACGCCTACGCGTCTGCTGGCGAGTACACGGTCGAACTGATGGTCACCGACGACGCCGGAGCCACGGACGCCGCGTCGGAGCTGATCGCGGTCAGTGACGACGGCGAGTGTGGTGCCGAGTCAGAATCTACCACGGAGAACGGATTCCTCGCCTGGTGGAACACGGACGAGGTTCGGACGTATTCGACGCAGACGTCCGATCCGTGTGGCGTGTCGATCGAGCTCGCAGGGCCGGACTTCGCGAACTTCGATCTTTACGTCACGTACGACGGTCGCACGCCCACGCGCGACGATTACGACGACCGCTCGGCGGGCTCCGGTGCCAGCGAATCGATCGCCGGCGGCCTCGATGGTGCGACCGACGTCGGCATTCTCGTCGACGGCGTCGAGGGCTGGGGCGAGTATTCGGTGACGATCGGCGAACAGGGACGATGAGCCAGCCGTCGTGGCCCGATACGGTCGGGGGCGTTCCATCGGTCGTCTCGGCTTCGCAGAACTGATCCAGTCGGCACCGTAGACGGACGGGAAGCAACAGGGGTTCGGGGAACTCGCTCGTGATACGGGACCCCGGTAGCCGGCCTGGGACTTCGAAACTATCCGCTGCGGGCCCTACTCGTGCCATTTTCCGCGATCGAACCAGAGCCCCTAACTATCATAAGACATAACTTATATTCATCTATTAAGTACGAATACATTTTTTATTCAAAGTAAAGTTGAAATATAATGCCGACACTACTGTCTCTCATGGGTGACAGTGACGATCACACTGACGATCCGACCGACGAACAACCCACGATCGAACGCCGACGCGTACTCCAGGCCACAGGTGCGGCCGGCTTCGTCCCGATCGCAGGGCTCAATCTTGACGCCAGCAGTCCGTCGACAGCATCGTCTGTTTCGGTTCCGGACGTCGTGCTGTCGAACCTCAGCGATCGCACGCGGACGCTCGAACTCAGGCTGGGGACATCGCCGTCGGGTGTCGGCGTACAGACCGATCGGACGACGGTGTCGCTCGCACCGTGGGAGGCTACGAAAATCGCCTCGATCAGTTCGACCTTCGATTCGACCGTCATCCAGACGTTCGGCGAGGCCGGCAGTGCGACCGTTGCGATTTCGGACGCGGACGATCGATACGATTCGCTCTCGATCGACGCCGGACTCGGCGATTCCAACCGGATCGTAGACGTCGTCGCGTATCCAGACGAGTTGCGGATGGCGAAGACCCACTTCGACAGCTTCGGGTTTGCGGGGGGTGAGTCACGATGACGGATGCGTTCAACGTCTACGTCTACGCGAACACGTCGGGACTGGACGTCCAGACGCCGGCTGATGGACTCCAGGAGACGCTCGACATGATCGTCGCCGATTCCACCATTCCGGCGTTCGACGTTCAGATCATGGACGAGAACCCGAACATCCAGGCCGGTTCGATCTACGACATGCTCCAGCCCTGGCGCCAGTGGCTGCAGCAAAACGGCGAGTTCCAGGGGCCAGGTTCGCACTTGCTGGGCGCCGAAGGGTACGGCGGCATCGCCGAGGGCTCGGGTCACGCCTGGATCGAACCGATGGTCTGTGTCTCGATGCTGGAGGGGTTCGTCTTCTCCCAGGAGGTGCTCCACAATTTCATCAACAGCAGCCTCCCCGAAGTCCAGGAGATGGGCTACGCACAGGACTACGAACACAGCCTCGGGAAAGTGTTCGAAGGCGCGGAGATTTCGCCCATGACCGCAGGATACGTCCAGGACGGACACGCAGCTGCGGGCCAGTGCGGGCGTGAGGAACCGAACGGAACGGAGGTTCTCACCCCGACCGAGTGTACGACGCTCGCCAACCAGTACAGTTGGGAGTACGACGACGGCGAGGGCGGCAACCAGCCACCGTCGGCTAGCTTCGACATCTCGCCGACCGATCCAGCGGTCGACGAATCGATCACCTTCGACGCGGCCGCATCGAGCGATCCCGACGGATCGATCGCGGGCTACGAGTGGGACTTCGGCGACGGGTCGATGGGAAGTGGCGAGACCGACACCCACTCGTACGGCTCAGCCGGCCAGTACACCGCCGAACTCACCGTGACCGACGACGCGGGTGCGACCGACTCGACCACGCAGACGGTCATCGTCGAGGAGGACGACAACTGCGGCGCCGAATCCGCGTCGGGTGCCGCGGATGGCTACCTCGCGTGGTGGAACTCGGAGGCGGTGCACACGTACGCGACACAGACGACCAATCCCTGCAGTCTCACGGTCGAACTAGACGGGCCCGGTTTCGCCGACTTCGACCTCTACGTCACGTACGACGGTCGCACGCCCACGCGCGACGATTACGACGACCGCTCGGCGGGTTCGGGCTCCTCGGAGAGCGTCTCGGGGAACCTCTCCGGCACGACCGACGTCGGTATCCTGGTCTACGCCACCGAGGGCTGGGGTGAGTACTCCGTCTCGATCGCCGAAGACGGATCCCAGTAAGCCTTCGCGACGGCCTCCGGGGAACAGACGTACCTCCGTTCCTGATTTGTACGGACCGCTGTCCGAGACGGGTATCGAATTCGAAGGAGGCACTCGATCAGCTTCGAACCGCCGTTCCCGGACAGTCGTTACTGACCGGCGTCGGAACGGAGAACGCGAACCGTCTGACTCGCCGGCCGATCAGTCGTCGGCTGGCGTCGCCCGGCTCGTGATGTCGACGGGCTCTGCGTCGACGTCGAGTTCGTCGAGCGCTTCCTGGGCTGCACGCTTGCCCGAGACGAGCATGGCGCCGAACGTCGGGCCCATGCGGGGCAGACCGTAGGCGGTGGCGACGGCCATGCCCGTCGCGATCAGGCCGTCGTGAACGAGTCCGGTGTGTTCGACGACCGCGTCCTCGCTTTTGCCGACCCACATCGAGTCGTGCCCGGGCGAGTCGTGCCCGGGCGCGCCGTAGGTGTCCGAGTCCGTCTGGTCCATGACCTGGCCGCGCTCGCGCGCGTCCTGTACACCCGGTGCGTCGAGGACGCCGCGCTCGTCGAGTTTCGTGATGGCCATCGCGTCGTGGCCGGTGGCGTCGATGACGAGGTCGGCCTCGACGGCGATCGGGTCGACGCAGGTGATCTCCCGGGGCAGCGCGTGGACGGGCGTCCAGTTCATGACGATGCCGCCGACGCGGTGGTCCTCGCGGATGACGATGTCTGTGAACTCCGTCATGTTCTGCATCTTCGCACCCGCGTCACAGGCGGCCTTGATGAGACCGGAACAGGCTTCCGGACCGTTCGCGACGTACAGCCCTTCGCTGTCCTGGGACTGTTTGTAGTCGACGTCGAGTTCGTCGAGAACGCGCTGGGCAGGGTCGCGAACCGTGACCTTGTTCATCAGGAAGCCGCCGAGCCAGAACCCACCGCCGAGGTAGTTGTTCTTCTCGACGACCATGGTCTTCACCCCGCGTTCCGACAGTTCCTTCGCTGCCGTCAGCCCCGACGGACCGCCGCCGATGATGATGACGTCCGAGTCCGAGAAATCCATGAACTCCTCGGTCCACTCCTGACCGATCGCGCGCGTTACGTCCGCTTCGCCGACGTCGCTGAACTGTTCGAAGTCGTCCATACAACTCGGTGTTATTCACCAGTGGTGAAAAAGGTGTCGTGACACTGATTTCCCCCTGTGCGGCCGAAACCGACACGTTTCCGGCGGTCGCGCCACCGAATGGCGTACGCCTCAGTGCGTCCAACCTGGTTCCGTCGCGATCACGATTCCTTGCCGGCAGCTATCGCGTCGGCGCGGGCGCGCGCCTTCGCGATCGACGCCGGTCGCCCCTCGACTGTCACGTCGACCGTCTCGTCCGCGTACGCGACGGAGTCGACGACCACGTGGTCGTACAGCCACGACAGGAGGCTCATTCCCTCGTCTCCGTTCGGGAGGGTGATCGTCTCCCGACGTGACGGGAGTCGCGCGTCTATCGCGTCCACCAGTCGATCGCGGTTCGTCCCCTCGGCGGCGCTGATCGTGACGACCGAATCGACGCGGTCGGCGGCGATCCGGCGGCGATCGTCCACCGCACTCGGCGACAGGCCGTCGATCTTGTTCACAGCTACCACGATGTCGCCACGTGCCACGTCCTGATCGTCGAGGACGGAGAGCGAGACGTCGAGTTTCGCTTCGAACTCCTCGATGGGATCGACCCCGTCTGTGACGAGAACGACGACGTCGGCGCTCGCCGCCTCGGAGAGAGTCTCGCTGAACGACCGGACGAGCCAGTGTGGCACGTCCCCGATGAATCCGACCGTGTCGGTAACCAGCGTCGGTCGCCCCTGTAGCGTGGCCCGTCGCGTCGTGGTTTCGAGCGTCTTGAACAGTCGATCCTCGATCTCGGCGACGCCCGTCTCGTCCGGGTGCGCCGGGGACGCGTCGGTCACCGACAGATCGTCCGCCAGTCGGTGGAGCAGCGTCGACTTCCCCGCGTTCGTATACCCTGCGAGCGTCACGAGGTCGAATCCCGCGTGCCGACGTCGTTCGCGAAACTGTTCGGCCGGTGTCGGCAACTCGTCGAGTTTCCGTTCGAGCCGATCGATGCGATCCCGGACGTCGTAGTACGGCGTTCCTCGCTCGGTTCGTCGGTTGAGAAGTCCTTCGTCGGCCGCTTCTTTGATCCGCGGCAGGTCGTAGCGCAGTCGTGCCAGTTCGACCTGCAACTGTGCCCGACGGTGGCCGGCCTGTTCGCCGAAGATGGCGAGGATCAATCTGTATCGGTCGAAGACGCGCGTTTCGTCGGGCATGCGATCCGCCAGAGTCGTCGTCTGTGTGGGTGTCAACTCGCCGTCGACGACGAGCAGACTCGCTCCGGTCTCCTCCGTGCGCCGAGCGATCTCGGCTACCAGTCCGTCGCCGAGGTTCGTCCCTGGATCTCGTGGACGAACCTGCGTGAACGCGTCGACGACCTCGTATCTGGCCGCTGTGGTCAACTGCCGTATCTCGGTCGTCTCGACCGGCGCCCGGTTCTCCCTGGCGGCCACGATCGCCACCCCCTTACTGGCGGTCCGCTTCGACCCATTCCCGCCCGTCGCTTCGACTCCTGGCGGACTGTCCGCCTCGGTCGATACGTCCATTTCGCTACCCGTCGTGGGTTCCTCGCTCGTCGATGCCATTCGTCGATCTGATTTACGTTGCATGTGTCTGTCGTGAATTCGTCGTTCGTCGTGCGGTACGGCCGCGAGCGCGTGCTGCGGCTCGGGGATCCGGTGCGTGAATCGAGCCTCGTCACCCATCGGCGCTGGCGCCGACTATCGGTCTCGCTGCGTGGACTATCGACTAGCTATCGCGAGCGTCACGATATCGACTTCCTGGGCGACCGCCGGCGTCGATCCCGACTCAGGGAAGAAGTGAGGTCTCCATCGTCCTCTCTCTAAACTGTCGGGTACCGGTGATAAAAACGTTGTGGGGAGGTGGACGGGTATCGGCCGACGCTGGCCGGCGTACACGCCCGGTTCACTCGCCGGCGAGGTCGCCCGATCGGATCCGGTCTTCCGCCGCAGCCAGCGCCGCCTCGCGATCGAACGAGTCGACGATCTCGCGCAACGTCGCACCGTCCGCGTCGGCGAGCGCCCGTCCGTGCTCGGTCACGTTCGGCATCGCTCGAACGATGTTGTCCACGATCGGGATCGCCGCGACCTGTGGGGAACGAGACAGCGGGTTGAGGTCGATGACGATCTCCGTTTTCCCCATTTCCGAGAGCGCTTCTGCTCGGTCGCCGTCTTCGAGTGGGACGACGACGACGTCAGCTTCGTAGATTCCGTCGGCGTCGACCTTGCTCCGTTCGTGGTCGAGGTTCGGAATTCGGGCATCGGCGTCTAGTCCCAGCACGTCTTCGGCGCCGTGGTCGCGGAGGTGAGCGGCGATGCGCTCCATCCGCTCGGGCGTGCGATTGAACAGGTTGATCTCGATCGCCGCGTCCACGGTCGACGCAAGGTCGACGACCTCGCCGGGGACGAGCGCCGCGACGTTCCCGTTGACGGAGACCACGGGGTGGTCTGCCAGCAGTAACTGGGCGGCCGCCGCCCGTTCCGCCTCGTCGGCGCTCGGAATCGTCTCCTCACCGAGGAGGTAGTCGAATGCACTGCCGCGCCCTTCGGCGTGCATGCCTTGCAGGTGCGTGATGCCTTTTTCGACGCCCGCTTCGATCCGGTGGCGGGTGAGCAGATCCTGGTAGCGAGGGTGATCCGTCGGGATCTCGGTCTCGTCGTCGACGGCCGACGGGACGGTCTCGTAATCGGTCACGTGTAGAAACAGCGATCGGACGAGCAAAAACGCCCCGTTTGCCGGACGGTTCGCCGTCGTCTGGCGGACGGTCGGTCCGGCTTCGAGCGACCTTACTCGGTGAACTCGACCCAGCCGTCCGGGGCGTGGACTTTGACGTTGGTCATCGCATCTCTGGCCTCGGTTCGACTCTCGTAGGTCTTCGTGCTCTCGGACATCGGCTCGCCGTGTTCGTCGACGAGTTGCCAGATCCAGCCCTCGTCGTCGTAGTGGAGTTCGAACGAGACGCCGTCGATCTCCAGGATGCTCGCCTTGGGGATGACGTCACGGATGCTCTCGAGGGAGGTACGGGCCTCGTCCATGGTCTCGAAGGACTCGATACACCGCGCGACGACCTGGCCGTCTTCGTCGATGAGACGCCAGGTCCAGCCATCGTCGTCGGAGACGAACTCGAACGACGCGACGTCGAAGTCGACCTGTCCCGCAGCGGGAGCCCGTCGTCTGATCTCCTCGACGGTGTCCATCGCGTCGGATTCGTCGTCGACAGTCGTTCCCGACGTCGCCAGCACGTCGCGGTCCTGATCGACGAGGTCCCAGGTCCAGCCGTCGCCGTTCGTCAGCCGGATGAGCGCGTTCTCCACGTGGAAGACCGGGGCATCCGGAGCGGCCGCGAGGAGGTCGTTGATCGCCGTCTCGACGGCGTCGCGCGAGTCGTAGCTGACCTCGGAGGCGGCGACGATCGATCGGTCGCGATCGAGCAGACGCCAGTGCCAGGCGTCGGAGCCGGCGAGCTGGACGAACAGGTCGCCGATTCGAGAGCGATCGGCGTTGGCTGCAGCGTCTCGGACGCGATCGATCCCGTCGACGATCTCGTTTCGGGTCGGTGCCGATTCCTCGCTCTCCGCGACGACTGTCCCGTCCGGCAGGACGAACCGCCAGAACCACTCGTCGTCGACGTAGGTCTGGAAGGCAGCCCGCTCCATCGTCCGACTCTCCGTGTCGATGTTCTCGACGAGCTGGTCCATGGCCTGTTTGGCGGCCTGGCGGTTCGGGTGCGAGTTCGGATCCTCGGCGATGAGCTTGCCGCCGTCGTCGATGAGGCGCCAGCCCCACTCGCCGTCGTCGACGAATAGCTCGAACGCGGCGGTCTCGATCTCGAGCAACTCCGCGTCGGGCGCCTGCTCTTTGAGCGTCATCATCGCTTCGGCGGCTTCGCCCTTCGAGGCGTGTTCGGCGCCGCTGTCGGCCAGAACGTTGCCGTCCTCGTCGATGAGTCGCCAGCGCCACTCGCCGGTGTCGGCTTCGTACACCTGGAAGGCGGAGTTCTCGAACTCGATGAGCTCCGCCTCGCTCGCCTGGTTCTGCATCCGCTCGATCGCGTCCGCGGCATCCTCGGCCGTCTCGTGTGGCTCGGTACTCGCGGCGACGATGTCGCGGTCCTCGTCGACGAGCCGCCAGCGCCAGTGGTCGTCGACCTTGTAACGCTCGTAGAGCGCTCCCTCGATCTCGAAGACGTCTGCGTCCTCGACGTTGGTCGCGAATTTGTCCGTCGTTCGCTCGATCTCCTCGTAGCTGTCGACACCCTCCGGGTTTCTGGCGACGATCTGTTCGTCGTACCCGACGAGTCTCCAGTTCCACTCCTGCCCGACGTTGTACAGTTCGTAGGTCGCCTCGCCGGAGACGGTGACGGCCACGTCGTCGAACTCCTCGAGGAGCGACTCCACGGCCTCTTCTGCGTCCCGGCGGCTGTCGAAGGCGTCTTCGGATCGACCGATCTCTTCGTCGTCGGTTCCGACGAAGCGCCAGTACCAGCCGTCCGATTCGTCGACGAGTTCGATGGCGACGTGCTCCATTGCGAGTACGCGCGCGTCTTCGAAGTTATCGACGAACGTTGAGGCACCGGCCTTCGCGTCGGCCTTGCTCGAGTACCCGGTCGGTGAGACGGCCAGGGGTTCTCGATCGCCGTCTAGTAGTTGCCAGTGCCAGCGGTCGCGGCTCTGGTAGTAGTTGAACGCCGCGTCGTCGATCTCGATCACGCCCGCGACCGGCCCCTGATCCTTGAGGAAACTGACCGATTCCTCTGCGCCGTCGCGGCTGTCGAAGGCATCACCACAGCGCGCGACGACGCTCCCATCGTCCCGGACGAGCGTCCACTCCCATTGCCCGTCGAGCGTTTCGTAGAGTCGGAACGCCGAGGTCGTAAGCTCCATCAACCCGGCGGATCCGATCTGGGATTTGACGATGTCGATGTCCTCTTCGGCTTCGGGACGCGTCAGTGCGCTCTCTTCGCTGGCGGCGAGGGCCTCCAGGTGGAGAATGTGCCACTTCCAGTCTCCGTTCTCGTCCCGGAAGACCGCGAACTGAGCGCCGTCGAGTGCGTCTCCCGTCAGGATGTCTGGATCCTCGGTCGCGCCCTCCTCGGCGACGTACTTACCCTTCCGCCCCGTAATGACGGGAATGAGTGCGGTGACTCCGGCGATGATACCGATACCGATCGTGTAGAGCGCGATCACGTGCAACGTGTAATCGTCTCCAGCCGGGCTGTCGAGCCGCCAGTGGTACGGGTAGGCGATACCGAACGATGCGATACCGGCGAAGGTGATCACGAGCCCGACCACGCTTGCGTAAATCGCACGCCGACGAACCGGGAGCATGAGTACCAGTCCGAACAGCATCACGGTCACCCCGACCGAACCGACGATACCGACGACCTTGCTGATGAACCGCTCCGTCGGCGTTCCGGGTTCTACGGCCCCGTAGTTCACCGCGTAGATGACGACGGCGACCAGTCCGACGACGAACCCGAGGACGAACAGCCAGTAGCCGTAGACGTCCTTCTTCGACTCCTGTTCACCGACGTAGTTTTCATACAATCGAAATAATGTGTTGTTGAAATTCCGTATCGAGGACATGGGATTCGACCGGATAACTCAAACGAAGCATAATAAATTATCGGCTAACTATCGAAATTTGGATATGTTTTTGGTCGGGTCATTCGGCCTTCAAGCACCGCTTTCCGGGCCGCTGTATCGACCGATCCATCGATCCATCACACGACCGAGTCGACAGACGGGGCGGACCTCCGATCCCGTGGCGGTGCTTCTCCGTGCGCCACGGTCACGGGTTTCCGTGAACGGAACTGGGACTCACCGTATCGACGTGCCGATACGCTACCGCGCCGATCCGGTTCACGATTCGAGCGTCGCACCGGCCGGATGCGTGACGCAGTGGTTCGGGTCGTAGCCGGCGTCGCTGAGTCCAGTTCCGAGCGCGTAGACGGTATCCCCGAGCATCGCCATCGACGCCTGTCCGTCGGCATCACTGACGGCCCGGATGGCGTCCGCTACCCGTGGCGTCAGGAGTTCGCTTTCGCGTGCGAACCGACGGGAGGCGTAGATGAACGACCCCAGGGTCGGTTCCTGGACGACTCGCGAGAGGGCTGCCTTCCCAGCGTGGGTTATCTGGTCCGTATTTCCCTCGAGGACGTCCGACGTCGATACCTCACCGAAGGTGACGTATTCCACGCGCGTGCGGTTTGGAATCGCGTCCAGCAACCCGTGTGGCGGACTTCCCGGTTCGAGCCGGATCGGAATTCCCCCGCGAGCCTGGGCGACGACGTCTCCGAGACCGGTACCCGACTGTACTTCCGCCCCGTGGGCGATCGTGACGAGTTCGTTCGCCGAGAGGCCACGCTCGAACACCCGGTTCGCAGCGAGTGCACTTCCGAGCGAGAGGGCACCCGATACGCCAAACCCGGCACCCAGGGGAAGCGCGGCTGTCGCTTCTATCCGCGCCGTCACGTCGAGCGCATCGAGCACCCGATCGACGGGTGGTACCTCGATCCGCTCGCCGTCCAGTTCGACGATCGATTCGGATGCGGGCGCGACCGTCACCCGTACGCCGTCCGAGAGCGTCAGGCCCGCCCCGCGCGATCCGGCTTTCGTCGGATCCGGATCCGGATGGGTCGTGAAGAAACCCGTGATGTGGCCCGGGACGAAAGCCGTACTCTCCGCTGACATCGGGTATACGTTCCCACCCCGCCGGTATAACGTGTGTGTTTCTGAGACGGTCGTCTCCGCACCTGGACCGCGACTGCCGAAAACGAACCGACGGGACGATTCGAGTGGATGGAACCGTTCGGTGTGACGGCCTCCGAGCCGACACACTGCGTCTGTCGCTCGTCTCGGCCAGTGGCGTCGTGTCGATCGGTTACCCCGTCTCGACTCCGACGCCACCGTCGTTTTCGACCCGACGTTCCTTCACCCGTTCCGTCGTATAGCGCCGACGCTGGCAGGTCACGGTTCCGGGATCCCCTGGGCGCCGAGCCGGTCCGACTCTCCTGGGTGCCGAACCGGTCCGAATCCCGTGGCCTAGCCAATAAGAACTCTGATAGGTCAGTCTCACACAATTATTTTCAGTTTGTTATGTGTGGCGATACGAGTTCGTCGAGGCGGTCGAACGCAGGTTTTTATCGGCTGTATCCTCACTCGGTACGATGACACTGGTGTATGTGGATTTGCTGGGAAATAGTTCATGTATTCGAAAATGATGGCGGGTTAGTGATTTCCGATTAGTATATCTTGCAGGCGCAGAAACAGTCCGCGCAGATAGACGTGTCAGGACTCGATCCGATCACAGCGCTACGGCGTCGGTACGCGGTCAAACTTGTACTGATACTCCTGGTTGTGGCGGTCATCGTTGGGGGGTTTGGTGGGCTGATCTACACCCAAACCGAAGCGAGCCTCCAGGAGGATACCGAGAGTGAAATGGAACACGCGACGGTGTTGCAGGCACAGACGATCCAGGAACGACTCGCCTCGAATCAGCGACAGACGGTGTTACTGTCGCAGGCCGCGCAGCTTCAGGAGGGCGATCCGGCACTGATCGAACCGTTCCTGGAGACGCAACTCGAGTCGATGGACGACGCGGTTCTCGGGATTCACTACGTCGATACGGCGAACGGGACGATCGACGCATCGACGGTCCAGGGGGCCAGCGGTTCGATCGACGAGCCGGACTGGCAAACCGAGGGCCAGCGTGCACCCGAACCCGTTCTCGTCGGTCCGTATCAGGACCAGTATATGGGCTCGAATACCGGCGCAATCGTGCTGGATATCGACGAGACGACTCGGCTCGTCGTCCTGTTCGACATGGCTACGATCTCCGAACAGCTGACGTCGCCGACCCAGTCCGACTCTGCGTCCACCCAGGTGATGACCGAACAGGAGCGCAAAGTCGTTCTCAGCCACGAGACCGACAGGATCGGGAAGATCGACGTCCACCACGAGGACGTCGATTTCCCCGACGAATCTGGGTACGTCGAGGTCGACATGGGAGAATCGGAGCACGGCGATCACGGTGACATGGACGGTATGGAAACCGTAGACTACGACCACGGCGACCAGGTGATGGTGATGGGGTACGCGAAGATAGAGGGTACTGACTGGGTCGTGATGTCGCACGAATCGAAACAGAAGGCGTTCGCCCTGCAGTCGGACATCACCCGATCGCTCATCGGTCTGATCGCCGTGGCCGTCCTCGGACTCGGTCTGATCGGACTGATCGTCGGTCGCAACACCAGTTCGTCCCTGCAAGATCTCGCTTCGCGTGCGAACGAACTCGAAGCCGGCAACCTGGACGTCGATCTCGACTCCAGTCGCGTCGACGAGATCGGGCAGCTCTACGATGCATTCGACAGCATGCGTCGATCGCTGGCGACGTCGCTCGAGGACACCGAAGCGGCCCGGCAACGCGCCGAGGCCAGAAGCGACGACCTCGCCGAGCTCGCGACCCACCTGGAGACCAAAGCCGAGTCGTTCAGTGACGTCATGGACGACGCCGCCGACGGCGATATGACGGCTCGGATGGACGAGACGAGTCAGAACGAGGCGATGGCCGACATCGCGTGCGAGTACAACCAGATGATGGACGAGATCGCTGCCACCACGGACGAGCTGAAACGATTCGCCGAGGAGGTCGCCGCACACAGCCAGCAGGTTACCGCCAGCGCTCAGGAGGTCCAGACGGCCAGTAGCCAGGTGACGGACTCCGTCCAGCGGATCTCCTCCAGCACCGAGGACCAACACGAGACGTTCCGGACTGTCTCCTCCGAGATGGATACCCTCGCGGCGACGACCGAAGAGGTGGCCTCCCTCGCGGACGAAGTGAGCGGAATCGCAGAGCGTACCGCCGATGCGGGTCAAGCGGGGAGAACGGCTGCAAGCGACGCCATCGAGGCGATGGACGCGATCGACGACGACGCAAACACTGCCGTCTCGGAGATCGAGCGGTTGCAAGCACAGATCGAAGAGATCGAAGAGATCGCCGAATTCATTCAGGAGGTCGCAAAGCAGACCAACATGCTGGCGCTCAATGCCAACATCGAGGCCTCCCGCAGCGGTGAAGAGTCGGACGAAGGCTTCTCCGTCGTCGCCGAGGAGGTCAAGGAACTGGCGATGGAAGTCCAGGAGTCCGCCGAAGAGATCGACACGCTCGTCGACGACGTCCAGCGTCAGGGTGACCGAACCGCAGACGAGATCAGGGACACGCGCGAGCGCGTCATCCACGGCGCGGAGACGGTCTCTGAGGCCGTCGATGCGCTCGACGAGATCGCGACCTTCGCCGAGGAAACGTCCGACGGGACGGCGGAGATCAGCGCTGCGAGCCAGCAGCAGGCCGCGTCGATCCAGGACGTCGTCGCCCTCGTCGAGGAAGCCGAAACCGCGAGCGAACAGGTGAGCACGGAGGCGAGTACGGCCGCGGCGGCCGCGGAGGAACAGACGACGGCCCTCTCCGAAGTGACCGAGAGCGCGGGCGACCTCGCCCAGCGCTCGGGCACCCTCCAGGAACGCCTGGACACCTTCGACACCCCCGGTGACACCGCGTCGCCCCCGGAAGCCCGATCCGACGACTGACGCCCGACGAATCTCTTCGGAGGGCTCACCGTTCGCGTATCGAGGTCGCTACGCGACCTCTCGCCTCACGGCCTCAGACGGTGACGATCCCACGAGACGCTCCCTGGTCGCGCCTCGCTGGCTCCCAGAGACTTTCGTGCTCACGGCTCGTCCCTCACCGTTCGCATATCGAGGTCGCAATGCGACCTCGCGTCCTACGGACTCAGTCTCTGGTGATCCCGCAAGATGCTCACTTCGTTCGCACCTTGCCGGCTCCCAGGTTTGTCGCTTAGGGCGACAAACGCTGGCGATCCCGCGGGAACAACGCGGGATCAAAGATCCCGCGAGCTCCCACTCGACGGTTACGCCGTCGCCTACCCGCGTGTCGCTACGCTCCCGCTCGTACTCCCGAGGGTGCTCCTTTCGGTCGCACCCTCGCCTACGGCGACAGGCGTTGCCGGTCCCGCAAGATACTCACTTCGTTCGTAACTTGCTGGCTCTCACCGTCTTCGCCCTTAGGGGCTCAGACGTTGACGATCTCGCGAGACACGCTTTCGCGCGTCGTCTCGCTAGCTCCCAGGTTTGTCGCCTAGGGCGACAAACGCTGGCGATCTCGCGGGAAGAGAACAGCTTCGCGAATGTTGTCGAGACCGAGCAGCGTCATGATGAGGCGCTCGCCGCCGAGGCCGAAGCCGGCGTGAGGCGGCATGCCGTACTTGAACATCTTGGTGTAATACTCGAACTGGTCGGGGTCGAGTCCCTGCTGTTCGAAGCCGGCGACGAGCTCGTCGTGGCGGTGTTCACGCTGGCCACCGGAGACGAGTTCCATGCGCGGGTGCATGAGGTCGAAGCCGGTCGAGAGCTGTTCGTCCTCGTCGTGGTCCATGATGTAGAACGGCTTGATCTCGCTGGGCCAGTCGGTGATGAAGTAGTGGCCGCCGACGTCGTCGCCGAGGGCCTTCTCGCCCTCGGTGGGGAGGTCGTCGCCCCAGACGAGCTGTTCGTCGAGATCGCCCGTCGCGTTGATGCGCTCGATGGCTTCCTCGTAGGACAGGCGTGGGAAGCCGTCGTCGGGCACCTGAAAGTCCTCGGCGAGACCGAGCGTCTCGAGCTCGTCGGCGCAGTTCTCGGCGACGGCTTCGTAGGCGGCGACGACGACTTCTTCGGCGACGTCCATCGCGTCGGACTGGTCGCAGAAGGCGCCCTCGAAGTCGATCGAGGTCGCCTCGTTCAGGTGTCGCGGCGTGTTGTGCTCTTCGGCGCGGAAGATCGGGCCGATCTCGAAGACGCGCTCGACGTTCGAGCCCGCGATCAGCTGTTTGAACAGCTGGGGCGACTGGTTCATGAAGGCTTCCTCACCGAAGTACGTGATCGGGAACAGTTCGGTGCCGCCCTCGGTACCGGTCGCGACGATCTTCGGCGTCGTGATCTCGGTGGCGCGCAGGTCGCGGAAGCGCTCTCGCACCGCCCGGAGGATCTCCGCGCGGATGGTGAAGACCGCCTGCACCTCGGGTTTCCGGAGATCCAGCGTTCGGTTGTCGAGTCGCGTCGAGAGCTCGGCGTCGACCTTTCCGGACGGATCGAGCGGGAGCTCCGGATCGGCCTCGGAGATGACCTCGACCGACTCGGGTGTCACTTCGACGCCCGTGGGAGCGCGCGGCTCCTCTTCGACGTCCCCCGTGACGGAGATGACACTCTCGCGTGCGACCCCGAGGCCGGTCTCGACGAGGTCGTCGTCCATCTCGTCCTTCTCGAACTTGACCTGAATCTTCCCCGAGACGTCCCGGAGGATGACGAAAGCGATTCCGCCGAGGTCCCGAATCTCGTGTACCCAGCCGGCGACCGTCGCCGACTCGCCGGGCTCGGCGTCTGCCGTGTACGTTCGGTCCTGCATACCAGTCGATTACCCAGGTGGCGACTTAAACGCCCTTATTCGAACCCGGTCGTCCCGTCCGCTCGGCGGCGTGGCGCTCGTCACCATCGATTGCGTCCCGACCCGTCGGGCGGGGTCGACGTCCGTCGTCCCCGACGATACCGCCGGTGAGCCGCACGAACCCCAGTGCCTGCCTGGAGTCGATCACCGCTCTGGATCGGTCGTGCAATCGCCCGTGAGCGGCCGCCACGCTGTCTTCGAGGCGCGCCGTGAGGTCCGTCTCGTAGCGGACTTTCGTCGGCGGCGGCGTCGACGCGACAACGAACAGTCGAAACGCGTGGTTGAGGAGCCGACCGCTCCAGTGGTCCGTCGGCGTCGCGTTCGCCAGGACGACCCGACCGCCCGGCCCGACGAGGTCACACCACGTCGAAACTGCACTCGCCGCGTCGGGAAGCATGCCGACGAGGAACGTCGCGACGACGGCGTCCACCTCGATCGGTGCCGGATCGAACGGCGGCCGCATCGCGTCACCGTGGATCAGGTGGACGTTGTCGAACTCGGCCGTCTTCCGTCGTGCCGTCCGGAGGACGCCACGCGTCAGGTCGACACCGACGACCGTTCCCTCCGGCCCGACCCGATCCCGCAGGTGGGTGAGGTTGGCGCCGGTCCCACAGCCGAACTCGACGACGGTGTCGCCGGATTCCAGGAGGGCTGCCGCGGCGACCGATCTGCGCACGGCTCGAATCCCGGGCGTCCACGTCGCGATCAGATCGTACGGCCGGGCCCAGCGCCCGTAGAACGATTGCGTGGCACTCGGTTGGGTGCGTGCCGGCTGCCTCCTCGGATCCGTCGGTCCGTCAGACGACCCGTCGGTGGCGCTCGTCACCGTTCGATCGCTTCCATCGCGAGGATCCATTCGAGTCTCACTACGTCGTCTGTCCCCTTCAAGGTCCAGTCCGGGTCGGTCGGTATCGACCGGTTACGGCCCCGTCGAGACCAGTTTGCGAACGTCGCCGGCCACCGATTCCGCGTCGGGACCCAGGACGTACGTGATCGGCTCGATCCCCTCGCCGCCGGTCTGGTAGAGGACGGTCGCTCCGGGTGCTCGCGAGACCGCGTCTCCGACGTTCGCGACGAGGTCACCACTCTCGTCGAATTCGACGCTCTCGCGGCCTTCGTCTTCCATCGCGGCGAGCAGGTCGGGATCGTATCGGACGTTCAGTGCGGCGCCCGCGTCGCTCCCGCTGGCTCTGGCGGCCAGCAGTATCGAGGCGACGTGTTCGGAGACGCCGAACGCCGGGTCCGCCGGGATCGTCGCGCGACCTTTTACGTCGACGATTCGGCCGGGGACGCCGGCGACGTCGTCGATGGTCGTCGCGTCGGGCGTACACGCCACCAGGTTCGATCCGACCGCCGGGATGAGCGATGCGAATCCGCTCGTGTTCTCGATGATACGCAGGCCCCGCCTGAGCGACGAGCGAACGCGCTCGGCCGTCCGGAGCTCACTGCTCGGGTCGTGGACGCGAAACGACGGGTGGTCGGCGAGGGCCGGTTCCTCGGCCTCGTGCAGGCGTGCGAGGACGTCACCACCGGCTTCGAGTTCGCGTATCAGGACCTCGAGATCGACGAGCGCCTGGACGGACGTGATCGAGCCGTCCGCAAGTCCCGACGCGAGTTCGTCGACGTGCTCGCGGACGCGGTCGTCACCAGCGATCTCGTCGGTGACCGTCACCTCTCCGTGGGCGTACTTCGAGACCGCACTCTGGCTGATCCCGAGGACGGACGCGACGTCGCGCTGGGTGAGTCCTCGATCGCGTAGCTCCGCGGCGAGCATCGACCTGACCGTCGGTAAGAATTCCTCGACGACGAGCTCCTCGACGAACTTCATCTGATACGTTCTCGTAGGACGGGCTGGGAGATAACTCTGGGGTTGTCGGTCGGGCCCGTCTAGGCCCCGACTGTCGCTCGTTCGGGTTTCGATGGTCGAACGTCGGTGTTCAGTCGTTCGCCGTCCGTCCACTGACCCGTCGATCAGTCAACGGTCCGTCGATCTGTTCCCGGTCTGTCGATCACTCTACCTGGCGTCGATCAGTCCATGGTCCATCGACCAATCCCTGGTCCGTCGTTCACTCCACGGGGCGTTGATCGCCGCCGAACTCGTGATCGCCGCCGATCTTCGACGCCTGCGGCCCTGACTGGTCCTGGTACTTCGAACCCCGCTCCGCACCGTAGGGCCGTTCTGCGGGCGAGGACAGTTCGGTGAACGTCAACTGCGAGACGCGCATCCCCGGCGTGAGCGCGACGGGTGCACTCCCCAGGTTGGAGAGCTCGAGCGTTATCTGCCCTCTGTATCCGGGGTCACAGAGGCCGGCCGTCGCGTGGACCACGACGGCCAGTCGACCGAGCGAGGATCGCCCCTCGACGTGGGCGATCAGGTCCGCGGGGATCTCGACGCGTTCGTGGGTGGTCCCGAGGACGAAGTCACCGGGGTGAAGGATGAAGTCGTCCCCCTCGTCGACCACCGTCTCCGTCACGTACTCGTCGACTTCCCCCTCGGAATTGGGGTGTATGCAGGGGATGTTGGTGCGGCGAAACTCGAGGAACTCGTCCCCGAGGCGGAGGTCGACGCTCGCCGGTTGAATCTGGAGGTCGAGGTCGTCGAGCGGCTCGATGACGAGCTCGCCCGTCTCGAGTCGGTCGAGGATGTCCGCATCCGAGAGGATCATGGTCTGAGACTGACGCGGCTGGGTTAAAATGATACGGATCGACAGCTCGCGGTCGCGACAGATGGGCCACCTGACCTCGATCTGGCACCCCGAACGCCCGGACGGGTGCGGATCGCCGTACCTATGGTCTCGTGCGACGATCCCCGGACATGAAGCAGGCCATCGTCGCCCGCACGGACATCGGGATGGGCACCGGTAAGCTGGCCGCGCAGGTCGCCCACGCGTCGCTGTCGGCCTACGAGAAGGCCGACGACGGCCGGCGACGCGAGTGGCGGTCGGGCGGCCAGAAGAAGGTCGTCCTGAAGGCCGGGAGCGAACGAGAACTGCACGAACTGGCAGCGATCGCCGACAGCGAAGGGCTGCCGAACGCCATCGTTCGCGACGCGGGGCACACACAACTGGAGCCGGGAACCGTCACGACACTCGCGATCGGACCCGCTGCGGACGACGCCGTCGACCGTGTGACCGGCGACCTTTCGCTCTTTTAGCGGAGTCGCCGCCACGCGAAGGGATTTGGCCCCGGAGTTCGTGGGTCCACTATGACCGAGGATCCACACGGGGAGACTCCCGTCGAGCGACGGGGGCCACCTCTCGCTGACGCAGCCGCGGCGGTGATACTCGTACACGGACGCGGTGCCCGCGCTCGCGGGATGCTCGACTTCGCCGACGAGATCGATCGCGACGCGGTCACGTACCTCGCTCCGCAGGCGGCCCGAGGAACCTGGTACCCGCAGTCCTTCATGGCGCCGATCGACGCCAACGAGCCGCACCTCTCCTCGGCGCTCGACAAACTCGAGCGCGTGCGAACGACCGTCTCCGACGCGGGCGTTCCCCCGGAACGGACGGTCCTGCTCGGGTTCTCGCAGGGGGCGTGCCTCGCGACGGAGTTCGCCGCGCGGACCGCCCGGTCGTACGGTGGTGTCGTCGGGCTGAGCGGTGGTCTGATCGGTCCAGAGGGGACGACCTTCGACTACGACGGGGACGTGTCCGGGACCGACGTCTTCCTCGGCTGCGGCGACCGGGATCCGCACATCCCGGTCGACCGCGTCCACGAAACGGCGGACGCGTTCTCGGCGCTCGGGGCGAGCGTCGACGAGCGCATCTACGAAGGGATGAGCCACGGCGTGATCGAAGACGAGATGGACGCCGTTCGGGCGCTCCTCGGCGGTGTCGTCTCGAACGCGACCGACTGAGGCCGCACATCCGATCCGAACCGGTTTAGCCCGTCGGGGTGAATCGGCGAACAGTCAATGCGTCCCGCCCACCCCACCGAACGGGCCGTCGGCATCGAGCACTACGTGAGTGACGTCGACGGGACGGGCGGCCGCCTTCGGGACCGACCTGCCGATTTCCGTGTACGTGAGCGCGAACAGTTCTCCACCGAACCGCTCGACGCGCCGACCGACGCGTACCCACACCTCGTGATCCGGGCGACACTTACCGACTGGGACACCAACGACTTCGCGGCGGAACTGTCGAACGCGCTGGGAATGAGCCGCGAACGTATCTCCTGGGCCGGGACGAAGGACAAGCGGGCCGTCACGACGCAGTTATTTTCGATTCGCGACGTCGAGCCGGCCGACCTGCCCGCCCTCTCTGGCACCGAGATAGACGTCGTCGGCCGGGCCGGTCGGTCGCTGACCTTCGGCGACCTCGCCGGGAACGAGTTCGAGATCGTCGTCTCCGACGCGGAGGCGCCCGACCGTGCGACGGACGTGCGCGACGCACTCGCCAACTTTGGTGGCCGCCGAACCGCCGGCGACACCGACGACGGCGGCAAAGGGTCGACGTCTATCGGCGTTCCCAACTACTTCGGCCAGCAGCGGTTCGGCAGTTACCGTCCGATCACTCACGAGGTCGGCCTCGCGATCCTTCGGGGGGACTGGGAGGGCGCAGTCATGGCGTACCTCGGGAACCCGCACGAGGCCGAACCGACCGACACACAGTCCGCACGAGAGTACGTCGTCGAAACCCGAGACTGGGCCGGCGCCCTCGATCGATTCCCGGGACACCTCCGCTACGAGCGGTCGCTCTTGCACGTCCTCTCCGAGACGGATGGCGAGCCGACCGTGGCGACGTTCCGCGAGGCGCTAGCGCGTTTTCCCTCGAACCTCCAGCGACTGTTCGTCCACGCGGCCCAGTCCTACGCGTTCAACGAGATGCTGAGCGAACGACTCGACCGCGGGCTCTCGTTCGATCGGCCGGTCGAGGGCGACGTGGTCTGTTTCACTGACACGGACGCGCCCGAGGGGCTGGTCGTCCCCGATCCTGATCGGACTCAGCGAGTAACCGGCCGCCGGGTCGATTCGGTCGCTCGCCACTGTGATCGCGGACGCGCGTTCGTCACCGCACCGCTCGTCGGGACCGGGACCGACCTGGCCGCGGGCGAGCAAGGTGAGATCGAACGCGCCGTCCTGGAGGACCTCTCGCTTTCGACCGACGACTTCGCACTCCCCGACCCGTATCGCTCGACGGGGACGCGCCGGGCGATCCTCGTCAGGACCGACCTGTCGATCGAGTCCGCGCCGCTCACCCTTTCGTTCGCCCTGCCGAGCGGGGCGTACGCGACGGTCGTGCTTCGAGAGTTCCTCAAGACCGACCCGGTTTCACTCGGGTGAATCGCCTTCGCGGGTCAGACCGACGGGTCGGTCGGGGGCAGACGAAGCGCGTGCGTTTTGGGGCCGCAGTCGGTACACGCCGTATGGAGTGTCGCCAGTGTGGCTCCGCGCTCGAGAAACCGGGGGACTTCTGCCTGATCTGTCGTGAGTCCAACGCCGATCGCGTCGTCCTCGAGTGCGATCGGGACCGTGCCACACTCACCGTTCTTCGCGACGAGCGTGTCCTGGGCGCGACGACGGTAACGACCACACCGGAAGGCGGAGAGCGCAAACGCACAGAACTGCGGAACTTCGCCGGTCGGCTCGCGGACGAGATACGCCGTAAACGACCCGAGGGCGTCTACGCAACGGGCGACCGCGAGGTGATCCGGACCGTCCGCGGACACCTCCACCACCAGTTCTACCGGATCGACGATCCCGATCCGGTCGAATACGTGCGGACCCACGGGGGAAGTCGGTCGCTGGACGTGGTCGAGACGCCGCCGTCGGAGAAACTCGGCGGGAGCCACAGTACGCTCATCGGCGGACGAACGGGTATGCGGGCGATCGGGACCGTAACTCGCCATCCGCACGTCAAGAAGGTGATCCCCGGTCCGATCGACGCCGGCGGAACCGGCTCGCAGTCCGGCCTTCGTGCGAAGGTGACACGCGCCGGAGGCGACGGGAACGTCAGGCTCCTCCTGCGCGACGGCTCGTCGGTACAGGAGAACCGCGTCGTGACGACCGCCTGGGATCGTGAGACGGGCGAGCGCGTTCGAGAGGATCTGAACGAGGCACTCGTCGACGACGGGTTCGTCGACGGGCAGTAGCTGCCGACGTCGTCCGACGCCAGCGCTGGGCGATTTCGGCCCGCCGGCGCTGGTACCGCCGTCGAACACGAATTCGTATTCTACCGCGCCACGATGGTGACACAGCCATGCACTATCGTTTTCCGCCATCGCGTGGTCGTCGCCGTCCGTGATCGACCGACCGGACATCGTGTTGCTCGCGATACCGATCGTCGTCGCGGCCGGCTACGTTCTCTCCGGACTCTCCCGTCTGGGAGTCGTCGCGGCGGATATCACACGTGGATTCGAACTGCTGGGTGCGATAGCGGCGGTACTCGTCGTCTGCTGGGCGGTCTGGAATCGAACCAACGACGGCCGGTGAGATCCGGTTCGACTCAACAGGTTTATTGGGGGCCTGGGGCTACGTACGGCTACTATGGCCGAGAACACGAGAGGAACGGTCGGCAGTGCCGGACGCTTCGGCGCTCGCTACGGCCGCGTCGCCCGCCGGCGCGTCGCGGAGATCGAATCGGACATGAACCACGCGACGGTCGACGGGGACGACGTGACCCGCGTCGGAACCGGCATCTGGAAGAACGAAGAGACTGGAGAGACGTTCACCGGCGGTGCGTATCGTCCGAAGACCCCTGCGGGAGAGACCGTCACGCGCTCCATCCGCGCCGCGCTCGCGACCGACGGCGACGACGAGGAGTGATCCATGGCGTACAAGTGCTCTCGCTGTAAGCGCGACGTCACGCTCGACGAGTACGGAGGCGTCCGCTGTCCGTACTGCGGTCACCGCGTGCTGCTGAAAGAGCGCAGCCGCGACGTCAAGGAAGTCTCCGTCGAGTGACCGACTGCGCCCACGAGACGGCGCTTCGTTTTACCTACCGATCCGAGCGGCGCGCCCGAATCGTCGCTACGAGCGTCGACCGCGAGGTCGGCGAGATCGACGACGATCGATCTCGGACCCGTCTCGACCGGGACGGCGAGACGATCGTGCTCACCGTCGAAGCGGCGGATCTAACGGCACTGCGAGCGGCCGTAAACACCTGGCTCAGACTCGTCGACGTCGCCGAACGGACACTGGCGCTCGCGGTCACGGAGACGGCTCGCTGACGCGGTCAGAACGCCATCGGTGAGGGACCTGGACGATTGGTTCAGCACCAGCCTGCCGTCGTCAAAGCTTGGGTTTATCAGTCCGGGTGGCGTGTCGGCGAGTATGCAGGGTAACTTGCCGCCGGAAGCACAGGAGAAAATCGAGCAGCTACAGGACCTACAGGAGACGGCTCAGACGGTAGCCGTCCAGAAACAGGAAGCCGAATCCGGACTGCAAGAGGCACAGACCGCACTCGATGAACTCGACGACATCGACGAGGGTACCACGATGTACCGCCAGATCGGCGATCTCTTCGTCGAGACGGACTTCGACGAGGCCGAGTCCGAACTCGACGAGAAGGTCTCCTCGCTCGAGATCCGTCTCGAAACGCTCGAGAAGCAAGAAGACCGCGTCCAGCAACAGTTCGAGTCCCTCCAGGAGGAGCTCGAAGGCCTGCTCGGCGGCGGTGCGATGGGCGGCCCGTCCGGGCCCGGCGGCCCGGGCGCCGGCGGCGCGTAATGACGCCCGCAGAACCCGACGACGAACCGGCCAGCCCGGATGCGGAATCCGCGGCGTCGTCGGTCGAACCGGACGACGAAACGATCGTCAACGCGGCGGCTGACGCCGCGGAGGGTGTGATCTTCGATCGCTACAAGCAGTCTTCCGTCCGCGACGTCGACATCACTGTCACCTTCGAGGACGGGGTCCTCGGCGTCGACGTCTACCTGGATGCCCCCGAGGGGGAGACCGATCCGGAGACGGTTGCCGACGAAGCCGCGCGCGCCGCGCAGGATGCGGTCGATGCACTCTTCGCGGACGAGCTCTCCGAGTAGGACGTTTTTTGCAAACCGAACCCACGGTGTGAACCGGACCCGTCCCGGACGAAGCAGTTGGGTGATCCGGTCACATCCCCATCGAGGCATCGGCCCACTCGAACACGGCGTCCGCCGGATTTCTATCGTCCGGTACGTTTATCACGCAGTCCGAGTAGGCCTCAGGTATGGCGCTCGATCTCCAGCGATTCGACCACCCAGCGTGGCTGACCGGCGTCGGGACCGTCGTCGGGTACGGCATCATCCTCGCGATCTTGACGATCGTCCTCTTCGGTCTGCCGTATCTCGTATTTTTCGAGATACCTGCCTAGCGGAGATTGTCTGACGGTGCTAGAGTGGACTGTCAGGCGGTTCGCCGGGACACGGGCGGCCTCGGAGGCGGTCGAACAAGCGTGTGCCCGTCGCTTCGTTTCACGTGACGTCGATCAGGTCGACTCACAGATCTCGACGAAGTTCTCGAAGACGACGTCGCCGGCTTCGGTGTGTGCAACCTCCGGGTGCCACTGGACGCCGAAGAGTCCACGATCGGGATCGCTCATCGCCTCTATCTCGCAGACGGTACTCGTCGCCGTTCGAGTGAACCCCTCCGGCAGGTCGGTCACTTCGTCGGCGTGACTGGCCCAGACGCGGGTCTGGGGAGCCAGCGAACCGAGGAGGGGATCGGCGTCGTCGACGATGTCGACGGTGACGTCGGCGTAGCCACCGTACTCACCGCCACCGACCGCGCCGCCCAGCTCTGCGGCCATCAGTTGCATACCGAGGCAGATACCGAGGACGGGGACGTCTCCGTCGAGGTAGGCCGGACTCCGTCCGATGCGATCCATGTCCGGGCCGCCCGAGAGGACGACGCCGTCCGCGGCGACCTCGTCCGGCGGCGTCTCGTTGTCGATCAATTCGGTGTCGACGCCCAGATCGGACAGTGCGCGTCGCTCCAGGTGCGTGAACTGGCCGTGATTGTCTACGACCACGATCTTCGTCATGCGACGGGGTAGCGACCGGGCGGGTAAAAACGGTCCGAAACGGTGTCTCGGCGGCGGATCACGGTGTGGACGACGGCTCGATCACGGAGCGGCTAGCGACTCGATCACGCGAAGGTCTTCGAGACGTCGGCGTTCTCGTCGGATTCCGCTTTGACCTTCTCCCAGGCGTCGCGCAGGTCGGCCATACGAATCTCGGTGCGGTCGTCGCGGATGGCGAACATGCCGGCCTCGGTGCAGACGGCTCTGACGTCGGCGCCGGAGGCCGCTTCCGTGCGCTCGGCCATCTCCGCGAAGTCGACGTCGTCGGCGACACTCATGTCCCTGGTGTGGATCTCGAAGATGAGCTCGCGACCTTCGGCGTCGGGCTTGGGTACCTCGATGAGGCGATCGAAGCGGCCGGGTCGAAGGATGGCGCGGTCGAGCATGTCGAAGCGATTGGTCGCGGCGATGATGCGGATGTCGCCACGGTCCTCGAAGCCGTCCATCTCGGAGAGGAGTTGCATCATCGTACGCTGGACCTCCGCGTCGCCGGACGTCTTGGACTCGGTACGCTTGGCTGCGATCGCGTCGATCTCGTCGATGAAGAGGACGGCCGGTTCGTGTTCGCGGGCGACGTCGAAGAGGTCGCGAACGAGTTTCGCGCCCTCGCCGATGAACTTGTGGACGAGTTCGGAGCCGGCCATCTTGATGAAGGTGGCGTCGGTCTTGTTCGCGACCGCCTTGGCGAGCATCGTCTTCCCGGTACCGGGCGGCCCGTACAGCAGGACGCCCGACGGCGGATCGATTCCAACATCGTCGAACATCTCCGGGCGGTCGAGCGGCATCTCGACGGTTTCGCGAACTTCCTGAAGCTGGTCTTCGAGTCCCCCGATGTCCTCGTACCCGACGTCCGGACTCTCCGTAACCTCCATCACGCGTGCGCGGACGTCGGTCTCGCTCGAGAGCGACTTGACGATCGAGAGCGAGTTGTTGACCGCGACGCGGTCGTCGGGTGTGAGGTCTTCGCGCATCTCTTCGGTGACCTCGGTGAGGGCTTCCTGGTTGTTGCCGTGTTGCTTTATCACCACGCCGTCGTCCGTGATCTCCTGTACCGTGGCGACGAACAGGGGCGACTGTTTTAGCTTCTTGTTCTCGTGGCTCAGCCGCTCTAGTTTCTGCTGATACTTGTTGTTCTCCGCGTTCGCGTCGAGGAGTTTGTCTCGCATCTCCTCGTTCTGGGATTCGAGAATCTCCAGGCGTTCTTCGAGCGCCTGAATCTTCTCCTGTTTGGACGTCTCGTCTTCGTACGGAAGATCGACGTCGTCCACCGTGTCGGTCATCACACCTCCGTAGGGTATTCCTTCTTAAGAGGTTTCGGGTCAGGGTAGTTGCGTCGAAATATTCTTTCGATCGTCAGGTCTCGTGGCCCCTCTCGCGTTTGGATTTTCGGTGGTGGATCCGTCCATCGACCGAGTCCGTGGCGAGTCCTCGCCGATCTGAATATGATTGTGGTGCATATATTGAAACAGGAAATATTATTACGCAGAATCCACAAGTGGGAAGTGATGAGTGCATCAGAGGCAGTTCAGACCGAGGCGGAACCCGGCGGGAGCTGGGAGGACGTACGCGAGCTACCGCCGAGTGCGAAACTCGTCGCGAAGGTGCTCGAGTACAACGATACGATGTCACAACAACAACTGGCCGAGGAGACGTTACTTCCAGCCCGGACCGTTCGATACGCCATCAGCAGGCTCGAAGAGGAGGACGTCATCGACTCGCGATTCTCGTTTTCCGACGCCCGAAAGCGACTCTACACGCTCGCAATCGACTCCTGATCGACGGGGCGGCGCGAACGTCATCCGACGTGATTCGTTCTCCGACGCCGATTCCGGCGGGCGGCTCCGCCAGAATCGACGTCTTTCCCCCACGGTATCACTTTCACCGCGGTCGCACAACGGCTTTAGGGCCGCCGACCGAATCCCCACCGATGACACGGGTGATTCACACGGGCGACACCCACATCGGGTACCAGCAGTACAATTCGCCCGCGCGACGGTCGGATTTTCTCTCCGCCTTCCGGGCCGTCGCCCGCGACGCCATCGACGACGACGTGGACGCCGTGGTCCACGCCGGAGACCTCTTTCACGATCGCCGCCCTGGACTCCCCGATCTCCAGGGGACGCTCGGGGTCCTGCGCGAACTGGCCGACGCCGGGATCCCGTTTCTCGCGATCGTCGGCAACCACGAGACCAAACGCGACGCCCAGTGGCTCGACCTGTTCGAAGACCTCGGATTCGCGACCCGGCTGGGTCGGGACCCGACCGTGGTGGACGACGTCGCCTTCTACGGGCTCGATTACGTCCCGCAGTCGCGCCGGGACGAGCTCGCGTACGACTTCGAACCGATTCCAGACACGGCCGATCGGGCGATCCTCGTCGCTCACGGTCTCTTCGAACCGTTCGCACACGCGACGTGGGACACCGATGCCGTTCTCGGCGAGTCGACCGTCGACTTCGATGCCGTCCTCCTCGGTGACAATCACGCGCCGGGAACGGAAACGGTTGCCGACACCTGGGTGACCTACTGCGGGTCGACCGAGCGTGCGAGCGCGTCCGAGCGCGAGCCGCGAGGATACAACCTCGTCTCCGTCGACGATGACGTCTCCATCACGCGACGGGCGATCGAGACCGCTCGCGAGTTCGTCTTCGTCGACGTCGAACTGACCGGTGACGAGGGAATCGACCGCGTCCGCGATCGGCTCTCACAGTACGACGTCGACGATGCGGTCGTTATCGTCACCATCGACGGGGACGGCGAACCGGTGTCTCCGGCGCCGATCGAAGAGTACGCACTCGAACGAGGCGCGCTCGTCGCGCGAGCGAACGACCGTCGCGACCTCCCGGACGACGCCGAAGACGTTCGCGTTTCGTTCGCCGATCCGGACGTCGCCGTCACCGAACGACTGCGAGACCTCGGCGTCTCCGACGGCGCCCGCACGATCGACGGCGTCGTGCGCGACGACACGATCGCAGATTCGAACGTCCGAGAGACGGTCAGCCGTCGAGTCCGCGACGCCCTCGGATCTGACGGCCTCGAATTTTCCGACGCACCGGTACTCGCCGACCCGAACTCGGACGAGCCATCGACGACCGATTCCGGTGTGGAATCCGACCCTCCGGCCGACGACACCGATGGGGTAACGACTCCGGATGAGACCGGCCCGCCGTCCTCGCAGACCGCCGACGAATCGGAGTCGGAGCGGGAAACGGGTAATCCGTCGACGAGGCCAGCGGCCGACGCATCGACCTCTGACGAACCCGACGACGGTGTGCCGGCCGAGCAGGAACCCACACGCGAATCCGACGAGGTGTCGGGCGACGATTCGGACGACGGATCGCCGAACGGGTCGGCAGACGACGATCAGGTTTCGATCGGTGATTTCGCGTGAGGGTGACTGACGTCACGCTCGAGAACTTCAAGTGTTACGAGGACGCGGAACTGGATCTCTCGACCGGTATCACGGTCGTCCACGGCGTCAACGGAAGCGGCAAGTCGACGCTGCTCGAGGCGATCTTCTTCGCCCTGTACGGTTCGCGGGCGCTCGACGACCGAACGCTGTCCGACGTGGTGACGACCGGCGCGACGTCGACCGCTGTCGAACTCGGATTTACGCACGACGGTGAACGCTACCGGATCGAACGCCGGGTCACACGCCGCGACGAGCGCACGTCGACGACGAAGTGCGTTCTCGAGGGACCGGACGACCAGATAGAGGGGGCGCGCGACGTCAGAGCGTTCGTCGCGTCCCTCCTCCGGATGGACGCCACGGCGTTCGTCAACTGCGCGTACGTCCGACAGGGTGAGGTGAACAAACTCATCCACGCCTCGCCAGCCGATCGCCAGGACATGATCGACGACCTGCTCCAGCTCGGCGCCCTCGAAACCTATCGAGAGCGAGCGAGCGAGGCCAGACTCGGCGTCAAAGACGTACTCGACGAGGTGCGCGGTCAGGCGACCACGCTCGACGAACAGATCGAAGCGAAGCGGGAGAAGAACCTGCACGATCGCCTCAACGAACTCGAAACCGAACGCGCGGAGATCGACGAGGCGATCGATCGCTACGAGTCCCAGCGGGAGACGGCTGTCGAGACGAGAGACGCCGCCGAGGCCGTCCTCGAAACGCACGAGGAGGTTCGAGCGGAGATCGACGAACTGACGGCGGAGATCGAGACCCTACGCGAGAAGATCCGCGAGACGGCGTCAGATCGCGAGGCTGCCACGGACGACATCGCCGACCTCGAATCCACGCGACGTGAACTGACCGAGCGACGGTCGACCGTGCTCGAGCGCGTGTCGATCGACGACGAATCTACTGTCGCGGCCCGACTCGACGCCCTCGCAGATCGCGAGACGGAGATTCGTGACGAACTGGAGGACGTCCGCGTCGCGATCTCGGAGGCACAGAGCGCCGCCGAACGCCACCGGGAGACGGCGTCGACACTCGAATCCGACGCCGAAGCGGCTCGCGAACGCGCCGAAGAGCTGAAGACGTCGATTACGGATGCGCGACAAACGATCGACGAGCGCGAATCGGCGCTGGCCGACCTCGACGAAGAGATCGAGGTCGAACGCGCCAGATTCGACGACGCGCCGGTGGACTTCGGAGATGCGGCCGACCACGTAGAAACGCTTCGCTCCCGTGCGGACGAACTGGACGAGCAGGTAGCGGACGTGCGCGCCGAACGGACGGCGCTCGTCGCCGCGATCGAGGACGCCGAGGCCCTCCTCGCCGAGGGTCAGTGTCCCGAGTGCGGGCAGCCGGTCGACGACGCGCCTCACGTCACCGGTCTGGAGGACAAACGAGCGGAGAAAGCGGCCCTCGACGATCGACTGTCCGCACTGCGCGAGGAGCGGGCCGACCTCGAAGAGCGGATAGACCGGGCCGAGGCGCTCCACGAAGCCGAGCGTCGTGTCGAGCGCCTGCGGGACAACCGGGAGACGACTGCACAACTGCTCGCGGAGAAACGTGAGACGGTCGGCGAGAAGGAAGAACAGTACGAAGACTTGCTCGCCGAGGCCGCAGACGCCGAGTCAGAGGCCGACACCGCTCACGACCGAGCGGCCGATCTCGACTCGGATATCGACGATCTCCGGGACCGACTCGGTGACCTGAACGGGACACAAGCAGACCTACGCGAGGAACGGACGGCGCTCGAGACCGCACAGGACTGTACGGAACAAATAGAGGCGTGTGACCGGCAGATCGAGACGCTTCGGGAACGGCGTGCGGACTGGGAAACCATGAACGACGAGCGACGGACCCAGCTGTCTGCCGCACGTGATCGCCGCGACGAACTCCGCGACTCGGTCGACGAAGACCGACTCGAGACTGCACGGGACGACCTCGAACGGGCCGACTCCTACATCGAGCAGGTCGACGAGACGCTGTCGGACCGTCGAGAGCGCCGCAGCGAGGTCCAGAGTGCGATCGGTGCCGTCGAGAACGAACTCGAGGAACTCGAATCGCTCGAGGCCCGGCGGGCGGCGGTCGCAGATCGTCTCACTGCCGTCGAATCGGTCTACGAGGACGCCGAGACGCTCCAGGAGACGTACGGAACGCTCAGAACGGACCTCCGACAGCGAAACGTGGAGACCCTAGAGCGGCTCGTCAACGAGACGTTCGACCTTCTCTACCAGAACGACACGTACGCAGGTATCGACCTCGACGGCTCGTACCGACTCACCGTCTACCAGAAGGATGGCGACCCGCTCGATCCCGACCAACTCTCCGGCGGCGAGCGGGCAATCTTCAACCTCAGCCTGCGGTGTGCGATCTATCGTCTCCTGGCAGAGGGTGTCGACGGCTCCGGCCCGCTCCCGCCGCTCATTCTCGACGAGCCGACGGTCTTCCTGGACGCTGGCCACGTCGGCCAACTCGTCACCCTCGTCGAGACCATGCGTGATCTGGGCGTCGAACAGATCCTGCTCGTCAGTCACGACGAAGAACTCGTCGGTGCGGCCGACGAACTCGTCCACGTCACGACGGACCCGACGACGAATCGTTCGGCCGTCGAACGTCGAAAAACCGACCTCGCCCGAATCCTCGCCGAGTAGTGGGCGAGCGAATCTCACAGAGGCGTGCGAACCCACCGTAGATACCATTGTGAGTGGTGGGGTGTTCTCGCGACCCGGTCGGTGGATGGGTCGCACAAGTCGAGCCGCGGAGACGTCGGGCGGGGCGGTCGGTCACCCGAGGCTCGGAGCCGTCGTGGCGCCCGTCGGCGTCACTCCGTCGCCGACCGTCGAAGCGTGGAAATCGTCGTCTTCGTTTCTTCCGTCGCTGCGTAGCCACGTTCACTGTCGACTTCGACCTCGACGATGAGTCCAGCAGCGGTGAGCGAGCCGAGCGTCCCGGCCAGATCGCTCTCGCAGTAGCTCGTCTCTTCGATGAGCGTTCTGACGCCGAGTGGTCCGCGATCGGTGAGCTCGACCAGCAACCCGAGCGTACGCTCGTCGTGGACGGACCCGAGCAGTCGACGAACGGGGCCGGGTATCGCCTCGGCGGCCGTTTCGAGGCCGGTCACGTCGTCGATGGGTTCGAGGCGGTCGGTTCCGACGTACGTCTCGTCACCGGTCGACGGGTCGTAGACGAGGCTGGCATCCGCTGATCGTTTGACGAGGAGGTACCGCTTGCCGTCGGCGGTACGGACAGGCCTCACGATTCCTCACGCTCCGACGGTGAGGTGGATCGTTCGCCCGTCGACTCCGGTCGGAAGCCGTCGGTTTCGGTGTCCGCTTCGGTCGGTGCACTCGCTCCGTCTTCGAAACGGCGATAGCGGCGATACGCGAGACCAAAGAGGACGAGTCCGCCGAGGACGAGTGCGAGTCCCTCGCGCGCCATGTCGAGGAAGTACCACAGCATCGGCCCGACGGAGACGAGCAAGATGGCCACGTTGCAGATCAGGACGATCGTCCAGAAGGTCCGAACGAGTTCGGAATCGACGTCAGACTCGTCGGTCGACACCTGCGGGACCGTCAGTCCGTCGGCGTCGGGATCGTGGAGGTCGTCCTCCGGGTCCCACTCGTCAGGCTCTGCCGCACCCGGTTCGAGTTCGAAGTCGTCGAGGCCCACGAGACGGTATTCGACGCGACCGGCGAAAAAGGGTATCGGTCAGCAATCGGTCTGGCTAGCGCCAGCGGGCCGTCGTTCCAGCCGATCAACGCCGTACCGTACCGACGCGATCGTCGCGTCGGACCGCTGTCCCCGATGGCGCACCGGAATCGACACCCGTCGGTGTGTGTGTGTGTGTGTGTGTGTGTGTGTGTTGGCCGTTCAATTGATTCCGAAACGGTCTCCACGGCCGGTCGGTCCGGCAGGACGATGGTACGGTGTCTGGTCAGGCGATTTCGTCGAGACACAGTGTCCGGTCCGTCTCTACCCAGGCGAGCGGGTTCTCAGTGTCGTAGAAGACGATTCCATCATCTGTCTCGTAGAACTCGATACTGGGTAGCGTCGAGAGGTCCTGCGTCGATTCCCGCTCGTCCGTCACGTCGTCGTTTACACGGGTGGACACTGTTGTCACCTCGTCACGTGATACGTGTTATCACGTTAAATGTCTTGTTGCCGTTCTCCGCGTCCGGACGCCGTCCAGGTAATATGGAATTTCTCGGACGGCGACGAGTCCAGTTCGGACGTTTGGGTAGAGTCGATGACGCGTGAATGCCCGTTCGGAGTCGTGAGCGGGTCCGGGGCGGTTCGATTCGGCGTGGTGATCTCGGGTTCGGCGGTACACGAGGGTCCGACCGATCGATTCGACGTGAGTGGATGTGTTTTTCTCGTACGTGATCGACCGCTTCCGCCCGATTCGATACCGTACTCGACGCCGGTGGTGGAGTACCTGGGTTTATACTGTCCGGACCCAAAACCCGGCGCAATGAGTGACGAGGCCCAGCAGGTTCTCGGTGCGTTTTCCGACGAGGAGACGCGACCGGACGCGGAGGCCGCCCACGTCGCAGGCGCCGGCCGCTCGAGCGACGCGACCGTCCTCGACCCGCGACGTGAGACACTACCGGACAGTCAGGGCGACCTCGACGTCGCCGTCATGCAGGTCGACTACACGATCGTCGGTCGGGGCGACGACGAGCGACCGATCGTCCACGTCTTTGGTCGCACCGACGGAGACGAACTCGAACACATCCAGGTCGTCGGCTTCCGGCCGTATTTCTACGCGCCGACCGAGTCGGTCGACGACGACCGGCTGGCCAGTTACGACCGGATCACCGACTGGGACGAGGCGGACGAAGACGGTCAGCCCTACGAGAGCATCCGTGGCACCCGGCTGACGAAGATTTACGGGCAGACGCCCCGTGACGTCGGACAGATCAGAGACGAGTTCGACCACTACGAGGCGGACATCCTCTTTCCGAACCGATTTCTCATCGACAAGGACGTCCGCAGCGGTATCTGCGTCCCCGAGCGCCGGGCCGACGATGGTTCGGTGATCGTTCCTCACGACGAGGTCGAAGCCGTCGACGCGGACGCGACGCCGCGGGTCCAGACGTTCGACATCGAGGTAGACGACAGATCCGGCTTTCCGGAAGACGGCGAGGAACCGATCATCTGCCTCGCGAGTCACGACTCGTACCGCGACGAGTACCTCCTGTGGATCTGGGCTGCCGACGACGGGGACGGGGAACTCCCGTTCGCCCTCGACGAGTACGAGCCGATCGAGGGCGAGATCGACCACGACGTCCGTGCTTTCGAGACCGAGGAAGCGATGCTCGAATCGTTCCTCGGGTACGTCGACGAGACCGATCCCGACGTGCTGACCGGGTGGAACTTCGACGATTTCGACGCGCCGTACCTCCTCGATCGACTCGACGTGCTCGACGGGCCTCACCACGACCACGATCTCGACCCCGACCGCCTCTCTCGCCTGGGCGAAGTCTGGCGGAGTAACTGGGGCGGGCCGGACGTCAAGGGTCGCGTCGTCTTCGACCTCCTCTACGGCTACCAGCGTCGCATCTTCACCGAACTCGATTCCTATCGACTGGACGCCGTCGGCGAGAGCGAACTCGGCGTCGGGAAGGAGCGATACCCCGGCAAGATCGGTGACCTCTGGGAGAACGACCCCACGCGGCTCTTGGAGTACAACCTCCGGGACGTCGAAATCTGCGTGGAACTGGATCACCAGCAGGAACTGATCGCCTTCTGGCGAGAGATGGCCACGTTCGTCGGCTGCAAGTTAGAGGACGCGCCGACGCCAGGCGACGCCGTCGACATGTACGTCCTGCACAAGGCGAACGGTCGGTGGGCGCTTCCCTCGAAGGGCCAGCAGGAAGCCGGCGACGAGTACGAGGGTGGCGCCGTCTTCGACCCCATCACGGGCGTGCGCGAGAACGTGACCGTCCTCGACTTGAAGAGTCTGTATCCGATGTGCATGGTGACGATCAACGCTTCGCCCGAGACCCGGGTCGATCCAGACGAGTACGACGGCGATACGCACGTGGCCCCGTCGGGGACGCACTTCATGCAGGAACCCGATGGTGTCATGCGCGAGATGATAACGGAACTGCTCGCCGAGCGCGAGGAGAAGAAGTCTCTGCGAAACGAACACGAGCCAGGGTCGCGCGCGTACGAACAGTACGACCGACAGCAGGGAGCTGTCAAGGTAATTATGAATTCGCTGTACGGAGTCTCAGGGTGGGAACAGTTCCGCCTCTACGACAAGGCAGCCGCATCAGCAATTACGGCGACAGGTCGCGAGGTTATCGAATTCACCGAAACCGCCGCCGAGGAGCTACACTACCAGGTTGCGTACGGAGACACCGATTCAGTCATGCTGGAACTCGGCCCCGACGTCTCCCCGGACGAGGCCATAGAACAGTCCTTCGAGATCGAGGACTACATCAACGGCCGCTACGACGACTTCGCGCGCGAGGAACTGAACGCGGACGACCACCGCTTCCAGATCGAGTTCGAGAAACTCTACCGACGATTCTTCCAGGCAGGAAAGAAAAAGCGCTACGCCGGTCACATCGTCTGGAAGGAGGGTAAGGACGTCGACGACATCGATATCACCGGCTTCGAGTACCAACGCTCTGACATCGCCCAGATCACCAAGGAGGTCCAGCACCAGGTCATCGAGATGATCGTCCGCGACGGAGACATCGAGGGGACCGAAACTTACGTCAACGAGATTATCGAGAATTTCCTGGCCGGTGAGGTCTCGCTCGAAGAGATCGCGATTCCTGGCGGCATCGGTAAGCGCCTCACGGAGTACGAGACCGACACGGCCCACGTTCGCGGGGCGAAGTACGCCAACCTGTTACTTGGGACGAACTTCCAGCGCGGGAGCAAACCCAAGCGCGTCTACCTGGATCGGGTCCACGACGACTTCTTCCAGCGAATCGAAGCCGAGGAGGGTCTCGATCCCGCTGAAAACGGCGTGTACGAGGAGTTCAAGCGAAATCAGGACGTGATCTGTTTCGAGTACGACGACCAGATCCCGCCCGAGTTCGAAATCGACTTCGAGAAGATGCTCGACAAGACGCTCAAAGGGCCCATCGAGCGGATCCTCGAAGCGCTCGACATCTCGTGGGAGGAAGTGAAGTCCGGACAAGAACAGACTGGACTGGACAGTTTCGTCTGACCCGGGCGCCAACTGGGGAGTCTCCCGTCGGGGCCAGTACCCACGCTACCTCCGTGTTTTTCCGGCCGAATCGTACGCTCCGTCGGTGTATCCGGGTGTGGTTTTCTCGGCTCGTACGGATCCACCGGTCTCCGGGCGGAGTCGTGAGCCGGACGGATCGCACGCGACTGCTGGCGGACGAAGCGCGGCTGATGGGATCGTAGTCGGGATATCGCGTGTGGGTGTCAGTGCGAACGCTGTCACCACGTCAGGGAATGAAGCGAACGGGTGGCCGCGTTCGGTCAGTACCGTACGGTCAGGAGTAACGAGATGTACCCGGCGAGCGTCGCGAGTACCAGCCCGACCGACAGCGACGTGACGAGTCGTCGACGCAGCGGTGGGAACCCGAACCGGGTGTCGTCGCCCCGGGTGAGCCAGCCCTGTGCGTTCGCGCTGAACAGTGCGTAGAGGTACACCGGGGACATGAGGAACGAACCGATCGTGTACAGCGGGACGAGTGAGAACCCGCCCGTGTACGCGGTGAGATAGGGGTACATCTTGACCGACCGCGAGAGGAGCCACCAGACGAGTATGCCGACCGCGACGAGGTACAGGCCCGCCGTCAGAGACAGCGTAAAGTACACCGGGGCGAGCAGGATCGCGAACGTCGCGATGAACCGATCGACGTTGTAGTACGCGAGCCACTTGCGACGGAACACCCAGCCTTCCCAGAACGCCATGAGGTCCGATCGGATCGTATTCCGTGTCCAGCGGACCGTCTGATTGATGAACGTCCTCGCATCTGGAGCCGCACCGATATCGATGACACTCGTCGACTGGTAGACGGCGTCCCAGCCATTCGCCTGGATCGCTCGCGTGAGGAACTTATCGTCCCCGGAGATGACCGGTTTTCCGAGGAACGTCTCCGTGGCTAGATCGTCGATGACCGTTTCGATCGCCTCCCGACGGTAGACGGCCGTCCGACCGGACACGCACGATAGTGACCGGGAGATCGACGAGAGCGCCGGGTAATCGATGGCGAACTGGAGGCGCATCTGGACCTCGTAGAGGCGCTGGGCGAGCGTGGACTGGTCGCTCACGATCTGTTTGGGGCTGACTGCACCCACGGTCGGGTCAGCGAAGGGCCGGCAGAACTCGACCATCGTGTCCGATCGCCACTTCACGTCGTCGTCCACGAGCGCGATGATGTCGCCTTCCGCCCGCCGAACCCCGTCGTGTAGCGCCGGTCGCTTGCCGTCTTTCGGCGTCACGATGCAGCTAAACTCGTCGTAATTTTCGACGAGCTGGTAAAACCGTCTGATTATCTCTCGATCTCCCTCGTCGATTACCGCGATTATCTCGTCCGGATCGTTTTCGAACCACGTGAACACCGTGTCGATAAAGTCGTCCGGGTCCGCCCGGTAGACCGGCGCAACGACCGAAACCGAGACATCCGGTGGGTCGTCGGTGAAGGGACGGTACGTGCGTGCGAGCAGGACCTTCCCGGTCCACACACCCCACCGCCAGAGCCCGACCAGTGCGAGCGGTAGAAACGTCAGCGCTGACGCGACCATCTATTCGGCGGCGACGGTCGTCCGTCGGTCTTCCTCGTGTTCTTCGAACGCATCGACGAGTTCGTTCTCCTCGATCGTCCCGGACAGTTGCGGTACGGGAATGTCGTGGCGATCTTCAGCCCAGCCACGGAGTCCTCGCGTATCCTTGGGCAAACAGTGGCCTCCGTACGGCCAGCCTCCCTCCCATCCCATCTCCGGTCCGGTCCAGGGTGTTATCTGACTGACGCCGCTCAGGACGCGATCGGGATCGACCGCTTCGTCGACGACGCTCGCCGATCGACACTCCTCCATCAGTCTCCAGAGCTGGTTCGAGAACGATATTTTGGTTGCCGCGAAGAGGTTACTCCCGAACTTGAGGAACTCCGCCTCCGTCGGTGTGAGTTCGACGAAGGTCGCCACCTGTGGGCCGAACGCACACTTTATCGTCTCAAGCGCCAGCCGACTCTGGGTACCGATGACCAGCGACTCCATCTTCGCGATGTCCTCTCTGGCCGTCTCGGCGAAGAGGAACTCCGGAACCATCGCGTAGTCGTCGATGTCGTACGTCGTCGCAAGTGCGTCGGTCGTCCCCGGCGGGACCGTACTTCGAACGGCCACGACGGATGGGTCCTGGTCAGCAAGCGTTTCCACCGCCGACTCGACGTACGTCGTCCGGAGCTCGTTCGTCGTCTCGTCGTACGGCGTGGGAACGGCGATGAGCGACAGGTCCGCGTCGATCGCCTCGTCTGGCGTCGCCGTTCGATGGCCGTCCGCGTCCAGGCTATCGAGGACGTCGTGGTCGAGATCTTTGAACACAACCTCGTGCCCCCAGTCGTCGAGCGCCAATCCGGTCGCCTCGCCGACCGTTCCGGCTCCGATCACCTCGATCGTGAGTGTGTCTGTGTGTCTCATGACGACCACACCTGTACCGTTGGCACGGCGCACCGCTCGCAGAGCGCCGCCTCGTTTCCGTTGTACGTTCCTCGTCGGACCGATCCCACCCCACAGAACTGGCACTCCCTCCCCGCGAGTGCGGCAGTTATGCTCGTTTCCGTCCGTGTTTCCGTGTCCGTCATTCGAATCAACTCTGATTAAATTACTGCTAGCTACTCTGCATCTAACACCAATACTACGTATGATATTTAATAGTATCGAATTTCTAAGAGTGGAATTTATAGTTGTGGTCCATAAACGATTGAGGATACCGAAATACTTGATATATTTATTAGACTAATTTATATATGTGTGGGACTCTCAGTTTCGACGAGCTTCGATCCGCGTGATGGGAAACGACTGCAGCCGTCGGCGTGCACTCCTGGCCTGCGGAATCGTCGGCTGTGCAGGGTGTGCCGAACGGCTCGAGAACGTGCGGACAAACACGGGCGGCCGAACCGGAGACGGATCCCGTTCGGATCCTGCGATACGGCGTCCGTCACCGTGTCGGAGTGGCAGTGACGAGGTGATTCGTGTGAGCCCGTCGGACGGCGTGAGTACGTTGCGACGGGTCCTAGACGAGCTCGGTGACCAGCCGGGTATCGTTCACGTCGAGGCTGGTGAATTCGATTCGATCGAGGAGCCCGTTCGCGTCCCTGCGAACACCTGGTTGCGGGGCGCCGGTGCGGATCGGACGGCGTTTCGGTTCGCCAACGACGTGTCGATGGACAGTTCCGGGCTGGTTCGGATCGAAGGTGACTCCGTCGGTGTGACTGATCTCGAACTCGACGGCAATCGGGCGAACGTCTCGCTCGGTTCGTCGAACCGGGGGCAGGAGTATGGAATCTACGTCGCCGGTTGTACGTCCGTCTGCATCGAACGGGTACACTGCCATCACTTTCCCGGGTACGGAATCGACCCGCACCCGCACCGATCTCGACCGCCCCGACACGTCAGGGTGGCTCACTGCCGGACCGCACACAACGGACTGGACGGCATCACGTTCGCCGGTGTCGTGGATGGAATCGTAGAACGGAACGTCTCACACGACAACGATCGCCACGGCATCAACCTGACCGGTCGACCAGGATCGGACAGTCTGGTGTGCGGGAACGTCGTTCGATCCAACGGTGGGTCCGGCGTCGTCGTCCAGAACGGTGTCGACGGTATTCGCGTCGAATCGACGCTCGTCGCGGACAACGCCAGGTCGGGCATTCGGCTCGGCAACGAGGGTGCGACGAGCGAGTCAGTCGTCGTCACCGGGTCGGCCGTTCACGGCAACGCTGGGCCCGGGATCAACGTCCGTCGCGCCGAGTCGGTTCGCGTGTCGGATACCTGGATCCGTGAGAACAACGGCTCCGGCGAGACGACGGCCGACGTAGTGATCCGCGGCGACGGGGAGCGTGCGAGCTCGAACGTACGTGTCGGTGAGAGTACCGTCGTGTGCGGCCGCGAGACACCGTACGGTATCGACGAACGCCCGGGCTGTGGCCCGTCGACGATCGTCGGTGTCCAGATCACCGGGTACGACCGGAACGCGGTTCGCCTCCGACACCCGGACTCGACGATTCTCGGGACGGATGTGAATCCGTGAGCGTTCCCTCCGCCGTAGTGCGGTCGTGAACGGACGTCAATTGTCGTCTGTTTACTCCCCGGCAATTGGTCGGTACCGACACATTCCTTCCGTCAACCTGGCCTGCGATTCGATAATGGAAACAATATCTGGCTAACAACCTATTTTTTCTATTGATCGGTGATTCTGTCTTGGCGTGTCGGCAGTCGATCCATCCAAAGACGAAACCGTTATGGGTGAGTCGACCCATCGTGTAGCCGATAGAGTCCTATGGCACGTCTCGAATTACGAAACCTGCACGCGAAAGTTGCTGAGGGCGAGGAGACGATCCTCGAAGGGGTCGACCTCGAGGTCGAATCGGGGGAGATCCACGCACTGATGGGGCCGAACGGGTCGGGGAAATCGACCACAGCCAAGGTCGTCGCCGGCCACCCCGCTTACGAGGTCACCGAGGGCGAGGTCCTGATCCACCTCGACGAAGACGAGTTCGGCGACGACTTCGAGATCGACGAGGACCAGCGCACCTGGAACCTCCTCGACCTCGAACCGAACGAGCGTGCGGCCCTTGGCGTCTTCCTCGGCTTCCAGTATCCCGCCGAGATCGAAGGCGTCACGATGACGAACTTCCTCCGCACGGCACTGAACGCGAAGATCGACGAGCGGGAGGAACTCTTCGAGGACGATGACGAAGACGACGCGGTCGATGACGACGAGGACGACGGCTTCGAGACGTCGCCGATGGAAGGTCCGGCCGACGAGGGTGAGATCGGCGTCGCCGAGTTCCAGGAGATCTTGCGCGAGAAGATGGCCCAGCTGGACATGGACGAGAGCTTTGCCCAGCGCTACCTGAACGCCGGCTTCTCCGGCGGCGAGAAAAAGCAGAACGAGGTGCTGCAGGCCGCGATCCTCGAGCCGTCGGTCGCAGTCCTCGACGAGATCGACTCGGGGCTCGACATCGACCGGCTCCAGGACGTCTCGGCGGGCATCAACGCGCTGCGCGACGAGCAGGGAACCGGTATCCTCCAGATCACTCACTACCAGCGCATCCTCGACTACGTCGAGCCCGATCACGTCCACGTGATGCTCGACGGCAGGATCGCCAAGAGCGGCGGCCCCGAACTCGCCGAGAAACTCGAGGACAAGGGCTACGACTGGGTCCGCGAGGACGTCTACGAGACGGCGTAATCGCCCTGGCCGGACGAAGGGTCTTACCGCTAGAGACGTAACCTACCACCAACACCATGAGCTCAGAACAAGATCACCTGCAAGAGACGGACACCGAGGAGCGCTTTGCGTTCAAGAACGAACACAAAGCCGCTCTCACGTCCGAGAAGGGCCTGAACGAGGAGACGATCAGGCTCATCTCGGAGGACAAGGACGAACCGGAGTGGATGCTGGAACGGCGCCTCCGAGCGCTGCGATTGTTCCAGGAGATGCCGATGCCGACCGACTGGCCCGGCCAGCCGGACCTCTCCGAAATAGATATCGACGAGATCGTGCCGTACATTCGCCCGGACGTCGAGGCCCGCGAGGGGACCGACGACTGGGAGAATCTCCCGGACGAGATCAAGGACACCTTCGACAAGCTGGGCATCCCGGAAGCCGAGAAGAAGGCGCTCTCGGGCGTCGGTGCCCAGTACGAGTCCGAGGTCGTCTACCAGAACATGCAAGAGCAGTGGGAGGAGAAGGGGGTCGTCTTCATGAACATGGACCGCGCGGTCCAGGAACACCCCGAGATCGTCAAGGAGCACTTCATGACCTCCTGCGTGCCCCCGAGCGACAACAAGTTCGCCGCGCTCCACGGCGCGGTCTGGTCCGGCGGCTCGTTCGTCTACGTCCCCGAGGGCGTGACGGTCGAGATGCCCGTCCAGGCGTACTTCCGCATGAACTCCGAGGGCATGGGCCAGTTCGAGCACACGCTCATCGTCGCCGAGGAGGGCGCCGAGGTGCACTACATCGAGGGCTGTTCCGCCCCGAAGTACTCCGCCTTCAACCTCCACTCTGGCGGCGTCGAGGTCTTCGTCGGCGAGGACGCCCACGTCCAGTACTCCACCGTGCAGAACTGGTCGCGTAACACCTACAACCTGAACACGAAACGTGCCATCGTCGAAGAAAACGGCACCATGGAGTGGATCTCGGGTTCGATGGGTTCGAAGGCCACGATGCTGTACCCGTGTACGATCCTCAAGGGTCGCGGCGCGACGGACACCCACATCACGATCGCCTTCGCGGGCGAGGGCCAGGACATCGACACCGGCGCGAAGGTCTACCACAACGCGCCCGACACCAGTTCGACCATCGAGTCGAAGTCGATCTCGAAGGACGGCGGCCGGACCAACTATCGCGGCCTCGTCCACATCGCCGACGGCGCCGAGAACGCCTCGACGGCCGTCGAGTGTGACGCGCTGATGTTCGACAACGAGTCGACGTCGGACACCATGCCGTACATGGAGATCGAGGAGTCGAAGGTCGACGTCGCCCACGAGGCGACCGTCGGCAAGATCGGTGACGAGGACATCTTCTACCTCCAGAGCCGCGGGCTGGACGACGACGACGCCAAGAAGATGATCGTCGCCGGCTTCATCGAGCCGATCACGGAGGAACTGCCGATCGAGTACGCCGTCGAGCTCAACCGACTCATCGAGCTCGAGATGGAGGGAAGCCTCGGGTAACCATGAGTACGCAGCTACAGGCCACAGTTTCGGCGGAGACGGTTCGGGAGATCAGCGCGGCAAACGACGAGCCCGAGTGGCTCACCGAGACGCGTCTCGACGCGCTCGCAGCCCTCTCGGACCTGGACATGCCGCCGGTCATCCGCACGCCCGGTCGCAACTGGACGAACCTCTACGCACTCGACTTCGAGTCGCTCGTCGACCCGCTGAACGCGGCCGAGGAGAAGGATCTCGTCGGCGACGGCGAGGTCGTCGTGACGACGCTCGCCGAGGCGGCCACCGACGACGAGTACGCGGATATCGTCCGCGAGCACTTCGGCAGTGTCGTCGATCCGCAGGAGAACTACCTCACTGCGTTGTCGACCGCGCTGTTCACCTCGGGCACGTTCGTCTACGTCCCGGAGGGTGTCGACGCCGAAGACGTGACGATCCGGACCGAGATGAACTCCCGGTCGCTGTTCAACCACACGCTCGTCGTCGCCGAGGATTCCTCCTCCGCGACGATTCTAGAGCGTCAATTCACCGGCGACTCTGTCACCGCCGACGATCGCTACTACAGCGCCGTCGTCGAGGTCGTCGCGAACGAGAACAGTCACGTCCAGTACGGCTGGCTGCAGAACCTGGACGAGGACACCTACAACTACTCACTCAAGCGTGGCTCGGCCGATACGTACGCCACGATCAACTGGATCGAGGGCAACCTCGGCTCGCGCCTGACGAAGTCCGCCGTGGAGACGACGCTCGACGGCAGTGGCTCGGAAAGCCAGATCGTCGGTGCGTTCTTCGGCCACGACGAGCAGCACTTCGACGTCAACGCCCGTGTCTGGCACAACGACGAACACACGACGGCCGACCTCGTCACCCGCGGCGTCCTCGACGACGAGGCGCGCTCGGTCTACGAGGGTGTCCAGGACGTCGGCACCGAGGCCTGGGACACGAGTTCGTACCAGCGCGAGAACACGCTGATGCTCTCGGACGACTCCGAGGCCGACGCGAGCCCGAAGCTCATCATCAACAACCACGACACGGAGGCCAGCCACTCCGCGACCGTGGGCCAGGTCGACGCCGAAGAACTACTCTACATGACCTCGCGCGGAATCCCGGAAGACCAGGCCACCGACATGCTCGTCGAGGGCTTCTTCGTCCCGGTCTTCGAGGAGATTCGCATCGACGAGTTCCGCGACGACCTGCAGTCGCTGATCCAGGCTCGTCTGAACGAGTGACGATTCCGCCCGGCGCGGTCCTCGGCCACTCTCGATCCGCCTCCCGGTCGTCGACGCCCCCAGTGTGTGCTGTTCGTTCCGTCGATACCGCCCGACTGATGGCACTTCGTGCGTGGTAAATCGACGATTTCTACGTCTCTTTCGCCAGGCCGACACGTCATCGCAACCGATTCTCACCGAGTGGCACGGTTCTCGTGGCGGATCTTCGTTCGGCCCTATCTGTTTCCGAACACGTCATCGAACTGTACTGCACAGCTCTCGTATCGTTACACCCCGTCTGACGGGTATTTTAATAGGGTCCCGACCAACCCTCGAACGATGCAGACACTCTCGGTCGAACTCGACGAGGAGACACTCCAGGCGCTGGAGGTGGAGCGATCACTCATCGGCTTCGAGAGTCGCGACGCGTACGTTCGCTGGATCATCGCCAACCGCGCTTCGATCGAACACGAGACCGAGATGGGAGACGTTCTGGACGTCTACAGCGATAAAATCGCGCGTCTGGAGTCGCGCCTGGAGTCCATCGAGTCCGACCAACCGGCGGAGGAGCGCGAGCCGCGGGCGTCCGCCACGTCGCCGTCTGGAGCCGACGAGGCCGGACAGCCACCGCCTGCGACCTCCGACGGCGGCTGGACAGAACCAGCGTCTGACGCCACCGACGACACCGGCACACCCGACGAACCGGTGACGACCGAACCGATCGTGCCCGATGCGGACGATGGCGCCGAACAGACCGGGACCGGTCCGGCCGGTGATGCCGAATCGAAATCGACCGCAGAAAGCGATGGAATCGACTCGATGAACCTCCGGCCCGAGCGGGTCGTCCGGATGCGAGACGAGCAACTGTCGGACGATGCGGGTGATCTGGGGACGGTCGAGGGTGACCGAATCGACGAACTCTCTCGACGGGCGGTCGCGAAGACGCGCAAGCAACTGGACCGTACGGTCGAGACCGGCCTGGAGTACCGCTCTGCGACCTCACTCGCTGATACGAGCGACGACGTCCGTCCCGGGGAGGACATCACGAATCTGGACGCCATCGAGGTTCCAGGCCGGTCCGCCGACCTCGTCGAGCGGCGTCGGGAACTGATCGGCGTCGCTCTCGCGCACCTGCGCGACGATGGCGCGGCGAAGAAGAACGACTTCGTCGACGCGCTGTACGAGGAGCATCCGGCGGGATATGGTTCGCCGGGCGGGTGGTGGCGCTGTCTCAAATCGGGGCTCAAGCAGGTCGAGTGCGTCTCTGGCGGCGACGGCAGCCGCATCTGGCGACTCGTCGACTGACGGTCCGTCGGCTGTCGAACCAGCTGTTCCAGCGCCGTCCGTTCTGACCACTATCCAGTGCTGTCGACTGGCATACGCTCCGTGTAGTACCGTCCGTCGGTCGAGTCGGTCGTGTTCTGTGCCGACGGTTCCGTGACCGGACTGGTAGAGACCAAAGCGGGAAGTTAAGTGCCGGCCCGACTCAGCGTGTGGTATGAGTCTGGGACAGCGCGTTACGACCGACCACCAGCTCGCCCGATTACTCCAGATCGGGGTCGTGCTGGAGGAGGTCGTCGAGTCGCGCGCCGCCCACCACCTGGAGAGCCTCCCGGAGGCGGAGCGGGAGGCGATCGACGCGGAGGTCCGGGCGTTGCTCGACGAGGCGGCCGACGAATCCGCCGAGCACCGCGAACGCCTGGAGTCGCTGGTCGACGATCTCGACGCGGAGACGGTCTCGTACGAAGAGATCAACGCCCTCGTCGACGCCCGCTACGGCCCGCCGGAGGGGACCGACGGCGTTCTCTACGACCAGTTGTGTAACGAGGAGACGGCCTACAAGTTCTACGACGACCTGATCGAGGCGATCGAGGCGTCCGATGCCGCGTTCGCGATCGACCGCGAGGTGGTACTGGAGACGCTGCGTGGCATTCGCGAGGAGGAGCGCGAGGGTGTCGAAGATGTGACCGATATCATGGAGCGACGAGCATGAGTGAGAACACACCGACTCGACGAGTCGCATCGACGGAGGGGTGGCGATGAACACGGCCGATCAGTATCTCAAGGCGGTCTACCTCGCCCAGCGAATGGAGGACGGCCCCGCCGCGACGGGCACGCTCGCCGACATGCTGGACGTCAGTCCCGCAAGTGTCAACGAGATGGTCGGAAAGTTAGAGGACCGCGGCCTGCTCGAACACGAGAAGTACAAGGGTGCGGCGCTGACCGACGAGGGGATCGAACGCGCCCACGACGCGCTGACGACCTACTGCATCATCGAGCGCTTTCTGACGAACGTCCTGGAGGTCGAGGAGTTTCGCGACGAGGCGCGCGCCCTGGAGGCCGTCATCGACGACACGGTGGCGGAGCGACTCGACACGATCATCGACCGGCGACCGGAGTGCCCGGAGTGTTTCGACCCCGAGGCGGATTGCTGTTCGTATCTGGAGCCGAGTCTGGACTAGGCGATTCTACCGGAAGATCCCGTAGAGAGTGGTTGTATCCGGAACGAAGGCGTAGCGGTAACACCTATCTAGGCGGGTTCTCTCGTCACATGCAGCGCAACATGTATTGGGGTGTGGGTCGTACATTTGACCATGTCGATGGATAGCGTCCCCGAGGAAACGACTGTCAGTAAGAGTGGTATGGTAACGATTCCATCCTCGCTTCGTCATCGACTCGATATCGAGGCCGGGGACAAGATTCGATGGGAGGTCGATGAGGCGGGCTCGCTATCGGTTACTGTTGTCAAACAACGTCATGGCGCGTTCGCGGACTTTGAACCTGTGCCAATGGGAGGGGACGGATTGCAAACCCACGATCTTGCAGGTCACGATTCTGATCCCGCGTTCGAGGAGTCGAACTAATGGCAGTTGCAGTCGTCGATACTGCCGTTCTCGTCGGTATGGCTGATTCACAGGATACGCATCACGAGGCGGCGATGGAAATCGTCCGCGGTATGGATCGGGGCGAACTTCCGATCGGCTGTGTGACGAACTATGTCGTATTGGAAACGTTAAACTGGATCCACCGAAAACGTCATCACCGGTTAGCCGGGGAGACGTATGATCGTCTCAGTGAGTCTGCTGGATTCGAGATCCAGCATGCAGCGCAGAAAGATTACGTTCGGGGGCTCGAACTCTTCGAGACGTACGAGGGACTCTCGTTCGGTGATGCATCGATCGTCGCCTACATGGAACGCGAGGAGGTTGAATTCATGTACTCGTTCGACGACGATTTCGACGCTGTCGATGGAATTACTCGATTGGAAAGCCCAGATAATCCATACCGGTGAGCCTGCTCCCCTGTCGGTGACTGTACATTGTTCCACGGGCGTTCGTGTCGACCACGGTGTATGAAACTGTCAACACACATATAGAAATACCGCTGGCCACAGTTGCTATTGCTGGCGTTCAGGCTGGCATGCCCTGTCACGTTCCACATTGAGCCGATAGCCGTTCACGGCCACAGGATCGACAGGAGTTCGAGGACGTAGTCCACCCACGATGGCCCACCGTCATCGTCGTCCTCGGAACGGCTCCGTGCCATGCGAACCCGTTCCGACCAGTGACATATAGCTCTATCGCGCCGTCGAGCCGGATTCGCGCACGGTCTGTCACGAAGCCGACCGCGGACCGGTCCGCGGTCGGAGTCGTCGCGACCGGAAGCGTTCGCACACGATGTCCGCTCGAGCCGATGCCGGACTCGTCCCGATCGGTCACCCGAGCGTTCCGGATGGCCGTCTCGGACGGTCGCCACCCAGCGGTGATGGATCCCCCCAATCCAACGGTCGATGGTGATGGCTGCGCCGGAGAACGGCGTCGAAACGCGAGGCTACCGATTCCGAGCACTTGAGCGCTCGTGCGAGGGGTTTATGTCTCGCGGGTGGGTAGCGAATCATGGCTTCGGCCTTCGCGGGTTGGAAGCCACCGTCTCGGGTGTGCTAGCACCCGGGACATTTTCGCGCACGTCCCCTGGCGGCAATCGATGGAGACGACGGCTTCCGAATTGGGTTACGAGGAATAGTTACTTATATCTAACTCTCACCGCGCGGATTTTGCCTTCGTAGGGACGGTTGCGTTCCTCTCTGTGATAGCTGCGTGGGGCTAGAATCTCTCTCAGAAATCAATCGTGTCTTGCCTTCCCACGATAGATTTCTTCGATAGCTGGGATCGGGAGTCGACGCACGGCCGCGATCTCCCGGTCGAAAAGTAACACTATTATCCCGCCGGCGGGTATCCAAGTGATGCGGACGGAGTCCCGTGGTGTAGTGGCCAATCATAGCGGCCTTTGGACGCTGGTGGGGTTTTCCCCACGGCGGAAGTAAGCCGCTGACGGCGGTTCGAATCCGCCCGGGACTATTCTGCCGCGAGCAATTCGCGAGCGGCGCATATCTCCAGCGGTTCGAGCCCAGAGAGCGAGCGAAGCGAGCTCTCGCGGTTCGAATCCGCCCGGGACTACTCTGCCGCGAGCAATTCGCGAGCGGCACATATCTCCGGCGGTTCGAGCCCAGAGAACGAGCGAAGCGAGTTCTCGCGGTTCGACCCCGATCGTGACTATTCTGCGAGGAATAGGCGTAGGGAAGGGATTTCACTATGAGTTGAGCCTGGCGAATATGAGGCGATCACCGTCACGGTTTGGATTCGACCACGAAACTACATTCCATGACGGATTTGAAGCGAAATGTATCTCCGTATCTACTGTACAGATCGGTAAGTAAGTGGTAAATCCATCACTATCGTTTGAGACCTTCGTTGATATATCGTCCTAAATTTTCGAAAGATATATGTTGGGTTGCGTTAATAGTTGAATCTATATCTGGTGGTGCAGGTCCTGCAGGTGTAGAATTTGGTGGTGTATTCAGCCCAGGGAAATGGCAGATTACAAAGGATGAAGCAACAGATGGTTTGATTGACTAACAATATAGCTGGTGACTGGAACTACAATCGTATACCCCTGAGATACCACACTTTAGGTTATCACATAGAATTATGGATACATACAACCGTAGATATTGCCTCTCCATCATTTCCGTAACGTGCCCTGTCACTCTTTCAGGTTGTCTGGGATTTTTCGACCGAAAGAAATTAACACATAACCAGAAAAAATTGGCTGAAAAGTACGAAGATGGTTATCAACAATTCGTACAGGGAAATGAGATCGTAGAATTGGGAAGAGAGAAATTTGATTCTGACATGTATTCTAAATCTGGTGATATGTTTACACTCTCTTTAGGTGAATTCAGGGATGCCAAGGAAACGTTCTCCCGGCTTTCCGAGTATGAATCTGGATTACCGACAAAAGCTCGTAATATCGTTACCGAATCTCTAGATGCGACCGAGAACTGTATTCAGTTTGCTGAATTGTTTGCCGAGTCCACTAACAGAATCTCCCAATCTGATGGGAGAGATAACGCGGTAACTCGTTTCAATGAGGAATATTACAATTATATGAAGTCGGATCGGGATATACCGAGCAACCGCGAATTTATAGAATCTCTCATGAGTAAATAGGGTACCATTCCAGAGCAAATTTTGCATGGGGTGTGAGACCCCAAATAGGAAATATAAGGACGTATCGGCAACGAGTACCGACATCTACGGGTCGGCCAACTCCTCCGCCGCGTCGTCGATGAACGCCTCGCTCAGTTGCGTTTTGAGCACGCGATGGTTCGCGGCTTCTTCGTGTCCCAGGAGTTCCGTCAACTGGTCGAAGGTGAGGTCGTCGTCGTAGTACGCACCGGCGATCTCCTGTTTGATTTCGTCGTCGTGCATGACCGCTTGAAGGTACTCGCGGAGTGCGTCCGTGATGACGTCCATCCTGTTGGATTCGAACACCGTGGCGAGCGCATCGGCTCTATCGACCATCCCCTAGGCGCCCGAAACTGCACTCGCTTCTCGGGTCCCGAACTCACTCGTGTGTATGCCGGGGCCGCTCGATCTTCCCTAGCCACCTAGGGTCGCGTCATATAGCCCCCCGGTCGAGTGTGTTTGCCGTGTCTGTACGTCGAAACGGGAGAAACGAGTCGAAGCGAACGGTCGGACGGACGACGCGCTCGCGGACGAGCGCACGACTGTCCCCACGAACCACGACGCCGGGACGCTGCCGGTCGATAGCGTCGGAGATCGAACGCGCTCTGGCGACCCCCGGGGGTTCGTAGCGATGGTCGATCCTGTCGCACTCATGATGCCCGCCTTCGGGCTCGTCATGGTTGGCGTGGCGTACGGCCTCTACGACAAGGGGCGGTTCTACCGCATGCAGTCCGATCGAATCGCCAACACCGACGTCTCCGATATCGGGTCGCTCGAACCGGGTTCGACGGTCGCCATCGAGGGGACCGCCCGCATCGAGGAGGGTGACGGAACGGTGACGACCGAGTTGACGGGCGAAGTGGCCCTGGTGAGCCAGTCGAGGGTGGTCGCGAAAGACGACCCTGTCGATACGGCCGGCCCCGACGACGAACACGTCGAGCGACAGGTACTCCACGAGGCGAGTCACGCCGTTCCGTTCCGCGTCGAGGACGAGACCGGGTCGGTGCTCGTCGACACGCCGGACGAGGCCGATTACAGACTCGACGATAACACGGTCATCGAGCGGGGGCGTACCGTTCCCGACGTGGCGGACCTGGCCGACGATCCCGACGCCGCGACGGCCGAGTCGATCTCGATCGGCGATACGAATCGGTGGCGTGACTACGATCGGCGCTACGAACAGGGCTCGATCCACCCGGGCGAAGACGTGTACGTCCTCGGCGAAGCGGTCGACCGGGCGGACTGGGACGGTGACGACGTCGCGATCGCGGGCGGAGCGGAGCCGGACCTGTTCATCGTCTCTGGCGTGGGACGCGCACAGGCGCGAACGGGCGGAACGATCGGCGCGTACCTCGCCTACGGGATGGCGGGCATCGTCGGGTTCGTCGGCGCGCTGTTGCTCGTATTCGGCTCTCTCGCGGTGATTTGGTGAGCGAAATGTGGGGAACGGATGGCCGCGTTTCAGCCGGTAGCACGGTACTCCAGGATGGACGATCGGGTCGACGGTTCTCGTAGCATTCGTAACCGTTCGAGAATGGATCGTTCACTCACTACCACACGCGAACGGCCGAACCGATCGGGTCGACGGCTTCGACTCCGGCGACCGTCGAGACAGGCGTCGTCGAGAGGGCGACTCAGGTGTGGTGACGTCCGTGAGTGACACACTCGACACACTCGTCCCGGTGGTCTTCGGCATCCTGCTTATCGTCGCCGGAGCCGCCCTCTTCGTCAGTGATCAACAGGCGACCTGGGGCGCCGAATCGGTGGAGGCGACCGTCCTCACGAGCGAGGTGTACGACGCCGAACCCGGAGATGCGCCGAACGACAGGACTGACGACGAGTACCGACCACGCGTCGAGTACGAGTATTCCTACGGCGGGCAGGTGTACACGAGCGATACCCTCTGCCCAGGTGCGGGTTCGGGGTGCGTTCCGGAGGGAAACACACCCGAACCCGCCACCCACTTCCTCGAGAACTACGCGGAGGGCGAGACCGTGACCGCGTACGTCCAGCCGGACGATCCCAGCACCGCGTACCTCGTCGAGGACGGTGCCCCGCTCCAGTATCTCGGTCTCTCCGCTGTCGGTCTCGTGGTCACAATCCTCGCAGGTCGGTCACTCGTGGTCGAGTAATCGTCACGGCCTGGCTGCTCGTCGTCCGATCGGGTGTCGATACCGCGTTCGGTGTCTCGATTCGGATTCCAGGCCCGTCGATCGCCGTCCGTCTCGCCTCACCGGTTCGAAGACTCGTCGCTGAATATGTCGGTCAGTATCGAGTGCTGAGCCTTCCGGAGGTGTCCATGCAACGTCGCCGAGGAGATGTCGAGTGTCTCGGCGACTTCTTCGGCGTTCGAATCGCGAGGCCAGTTGAAGTAGCCCGCGCGGTAGGCGGCCTCGACGGCCTCTCGCTGTCGATCGGTCAGGTCCTGTAGGATGTTCCCCCCGATCGCCTCGGGGCGATCGACCGGACCGGATCGTTCGCGTTTCGACAGCACACGGGTCGACGGGAATTCCTGGGAGACGTGATCGAGCATGACTCTCACGTCCGACTCGGAGGCGACCGCGAGTTCGTACGTCGCCGTGTCACCGTCGGCTCTCGCCGCGTCGACGTGTGCACCGTGTGCGTAAAGCGATTGCAACAGCGCGCCACCGGTCACGGTCCATTCGAGAAGCCCGTCGCTCCCCTCCTTTATCGTCCGGACGCGGCCAGTCTCTGTCGTTCCCAACGCGTCGGCTACGTCGGCAGTATCGGCGCCGTCCACGCCGACGTAGGCGACGATACCCGACCCCTGTCCGGGAACGATACCGACGATCTCGAGCGTACACGATAGTTCGGAGGCCGTGGCCACGAACGGGTCTGCTTCGTCCGTACACTGGAGTTCGAGTTCGATCACGGCGTCCGCCGTGAGGAGCAGGCGACTCTCCACCGCGTTGATCGCGTGACCGACGGTTTCGCCGAGCTCTGCGAGGACGGACCGTTCCCGATCGCTGACTGACGGTCGGTTCGTGTGCAATCCGAGCGCGCCGTAGACCGTACGGCCGTAGGCGAGCGGAACGACGATCCACGTCCCGTCCACCTCGTCGACGTGATCGGCTCGCACTATCGGCTCAGACGAGACGTCGACACGTCCGTCGTCGTCATCCTCGAATTCGTCGCCGTCGATCGCGAGTGGAGCCGAATCGACCTCGTGGTCGCCGGCGACGAACCAGCGGTCGGCGTCGCCAGTCCACGTCGCCACGTCGCCGATGCACGCGGTCCGGTAGAGGTCGGCGTCGGCTACCTCTTCACAGACCGTTCGCTCGATCTCGTCTCGGCTCGTCGCAGAGACGAGCCCCCGGTTGACCCCGCGGAGGACCGTGTTCAGGTCGCTAACGGTCTCGAGTTCGTCGCGCTGGGCCGCGAGTCGCCGTTCCCGGTCGATTCGTGCGGTGACGTCGTGGACGACGAGCGTGTGTCCGATGAGGCGGTCGCGGCGGTCCGTTATCGGGGACGTTCGGACCTCGTAGGTGCGATCGTCGCGGTCTATCTCGGCGAGGGCGTCAGCGGGCCCGAAGTCGATTCGCGAATCGTCGACGACGGCTCTGACGTTGACGCCGAGGAGGTCCGCAGGGTCGGCGCCGATGACATCGCCGGCGGAAGCGTTGCAGTAGACGATCCGGTGTTCGGTGTCGACGATTACGACGCCGTCGTCCAGTTGACGGATCGCCGCGTGACGACCCAGTTGCCGGGTCGCCGGCACGAGGTCGAACAGCTGGCGACGAAACAGTGCGTACCCGAAGGCGAGGCCCGTTACGGTGAACGCGTGGGGCGTGTAATCCACGCCGGGCTGTGGAAGTACACCGACGATATCGATCATGTTCATCGCGAGCGGGGCGGCGATGCCGACGATCAGTAACACGGACTGGTCGGCGTAGAGATAGTCGGACTGGTAGATGAGTCTCAGCAGGAGGCTGGCCGAGATGGCGATGAGCGCGTAACTGAAGACGACCTGTACCCAGAACAGCGGTCCGAACACCGGATCCATCACCGCCAGTCCGTCGACGATCACCACGGACTGGTCGATCCAGAACAGGTGGTGCCACGGATTGGTCCAGACGGCGATGGTGATGACGGCCGGGATGACGAACACCAGCGCGAGCGATCGTCGCGTGAGGAGGTCGCCGTTTCCCGTGTACGAGAGGGCGAACAGGAACAGCCAGACGTAGAGGGTCGTGAGGCCCAGCCACATGATTCGCAGGACGAGCATCCGCCAGTACGGATCGGCCGTGAGGAGTCCGACAGCGTACGTACCCGACCAGACGACGAGCGAGCACATCAACAGACCGAACGGGATTGCCCCCGGCTCCTGGCGATTGCGAATGGCGTACACCGCGAGACCGGCGTTCGTGAGCGTCGAAACGACGAGTAGCACGATATCGACCGACAGAAATCTCGTTATCATCGATCTGCCCTCTCGTCGTCCGCCGACCGATCCACGCTCCGTACCATGTCCCTACCCGTCGCGATATCTGTTAGTAGTGGTGCAAAAAGCTATCGTATTATAAATATTACTGCGGTCGTGATACCAATCCAGGAGCGCTTCGTTCCCCGTTCGGTGTCGATCGCTCGCCGGATAGCACAGACTGTCGCTGCAGAACCGTTTCGTCGACTGTGTGGGACCTCGACACTACCGCCGTTTCTGTCTCGTGGGTTTCCGTCTATGTAGCTACCGTCTATCGGCAGGTGGTTCGTTCGTTGGGGCGCGAACATGCTCGTCATGGCGGGCACGGCTGTAGTCTGTGCGCCACGAGACGTCGCCCCCGTCGGTCTGTGCGGCTCGTACCTTCAGAGTACCATCAGCGGCAGCATCGCCAACGCGCCCGCCCCGAACCCGATTACGAGTTCCCTGTATCCGCCGTTTGGCAGGTTCTCACCGGTTTCGAGCGCCTCGGGGATGAACTCGGTCACGACGAGGTACACCATCGCGCCGGCGGCGAAGCCGAAGCCGAAGGGGAGGAAGTCCCGGGCCCAGGAGACGAACCCGTAGGCGATGACCGCGCCGATGGGCTGGGGCAGGCTGGAGAAGATGGCGGCGCCGACCATCCGCCACTTCGAGAGGCCCATCGCGCGCATCGGGATCGCAATGGCGGTCCCCTCCGGGATGTTGTGGATCGAGATAGCGATAGTCATGAACACCGCGAGCAGGGGGATCGAGAAGCCGAGGACCGAGAGCCCGCCGTCGAATCCGAGTTCGGCGAAGGAGACGCCGACGGCGACGCCCTCGGGGAAACTGTGAATCGTGAGGATACCGAGGATGAGCAACAGGGTCTTCGGATTCCCCTGGGCGATCGCCTTCGCCTCCAGGGCGTGGTCGTCGTGAGCGTGACCCGCACCGTCGGTCTGAACGTCGTCCTCAAGGGGCGCGTCGTGGTCGTGTGCGGCCTGTGCGTCGCCGCCGACGTCGACGCGATCCAGGACGGCGTCACCGACCTCGACCAGCACGACGCCCGCGAGCAACCCGAGGACGAGCATCGTCGGGATTCCGCCTTCGGTGTACGCAAGTCCCTCGTCCGCGAGTCCGAAGACGGACACGGTGACCATGATCCCCGACGCGACGCCCCAGAGCGCGACGTTCCATCGGTCGCTGAAGTCGTCGACGAAGAAGAACGGGATCGCCCCGAGCCCGGTCGCGAGTGCGGTTATCAGCCCCGCGACGAAGACGAGGACGAGGTTCTCGATCGCTACCATATCCGGATCTATGGTTCCACGTGCAAAAACACTTCCCAATTCGGAAACCAAATTTTGGCAATCCTAAAACACAGGGCGGGCAGTCTGGAGTCTCGTTTCGTGCGGTACAGCGACACGCGCGGCACGTCGACACCGCACCGCAGATCGCCGGGCGCAGTACGAACGGGATCGGTGTGTCGGAGACTCGACATGGGCAGGTGTGTCGGCGCCTCCACTACGCGCGGTGCGCGAGGCATCGGTCGACTCCGATTCGTCCACGGCTGCGGAAACGTCCTGTCGTCTGGATCCCGTCGCTCGTTCCGAAAGGTCTAATCGCGCGTCGTCCCAGGATACACCCGATGAGTAAGCAACTGCCGGACGTGCAGGCGGGCGCTCCCGACGTGACCGTCGGGTTGAGCCAGGTCGGCGTCACCGGCGTCGAGAAACTGGTCAAACTCGCCAGAAACGGCAAGCGACCGATCGTGTTGATGGCCGAGTTCGACGTCTTCGTCGACCTTCCATCGTGGCGAAAGGGCGCTGATATGAGTCGGAACATGGAGGTCATCGACGAGATTTTAGAGGACGCGACGCGGGAGGAGGCCTACCGCGCTGAGGAGGTCTGCGGCGACGCGGCCAGCCGCTTGCTCCAGAAACACGACTACACGACGCGGGCCGAGGTGTCGATGGAGGCGGCGTTCATGCGCCGCGAGCGGACACCGGAGAGCGACCGGGAGACCCAGCACACGGTCGACATCATCGCGTCCGCGTCGGCGACCGATGACGGGACGCGCGAGGAGATCGGTGCCCGCGTCGACGGGATGACGGTCTGTCCCTGTTCGCAGGGGATGTCGGAAGCGCGCGCACGTACGGCTCTGGAGGACCTCGGGGTCGACGACGAGACGATCGACGCGTTCTTAGACGAGGTGCCCCAGCCGGGCCACTCCCAGCGCGGCCACGCCACACTCACCGTCGAAGCCGACGGTGACCCGCAGGTGGACTTAGACGACGTCATCGATATCGCGCGCGACGCGATGAGCGCCAGAATCTACAACCTGGCGAAGCGGCCGGACGAAGATCACATGACCTACGAGTCCCACGCCGACGCCAAGTTCGTCGAGGACTGCGTGCGCTCGATGGCTGAGGGCGTCGTCGAGGAGTTCCACCACCTGCCGGACGACGCGGTCGTGACGATGAAGCAGTCGAACGACGAGTCTATCCACCAGCACAACGCACACGCAGAGCGCGTCATCGACGTCGGGACGCTTCGGGAGGAAATTCGATCGGCCTAAGCGTCCTCTGGCCACACTCAGGCGCGGCTACCGTGTTGTGCACCCGGCCGAAGACTACAGTTCGAGCGGATCGGCCTCTCGCCACTTCGGGTGAAATTCCTCGTACACCTCCGAGACGAAGTCCGGGTCCTTCAGGTCTATCATTCCGAATATCTCGCCCGAGGAGAGTGGATTCGGAACCTGAATGCAGACCTCCATACCGTCGATGACGTTGAACGAACCCGTCACCCGCTCCGACGTCCTGACGTCGAAGCCCTCTCGCGACTGTAGGGTTCGTCGATAGCGACGTCCGACGTTGGCGGAGAGTTCGTCGACGAGCGTTCGGGTCATGAGCACGTCGACCGGCACGCCCCGATCCAGTGCTGCCTCGAGTTCGTCGAGCACCGACTCGCCAACGGTTCGAACGTCGATCTGCGGGGAGGGGTCGGCCGCGACCATCACGATCGAGTCGTCGGCCGCCGCGAGCCGTTCGAGCAGGAGGTCGAACGTATCGGAGGGTCCGATCGCCGCCGTCCAGAACTGCTCTTCGACGGGTTCGCTGGCGACGAGTTCGTTCGAAAGCTCGTCGACGATGGACTGGTACTGTTCGACCTTCTCCTGGAGTTCTCGCTTTTTGTCCTCGAGCAATCGATCGAGCGCCGTCGACGGTTCGACGGCAACGTACTTCTTCGGCCGACTCGCCGTCTGTGTTCGCACCAGATTGTACTGTTCGATGGAGTTGAGCACGTCGTAAATACGGCCCATCGGCACGTCACTCGCGCGCGACAACTCCTTGGCCGTTGTGGGTCCAGTTTTGAGCAGAGACCTGTATGCGCGTGCTTCATACTCTGACAGCCCGAGGTCCCGAAGATCTGCCATATCCCATTGCACGAACGCTACGTATTAAACAATTCGGTAGTTTGAGCCCGTTGCGAGTTGTTCCGGATGGAGTCGGACCGGTATGGGTCGTCGACTCGTCCGTCCAGCACTCGACGGTCCCGGTACGCCGGACGGCGTTCGTCCACTACTCGAGAAGTGATTCGACGCGGGCACTGAGCGACGCAGGGTCGGCTGCCGGGTCAGCCGTCGCCGGTCCGCGACCCACGACCGCGGTGCCGTCGTCGACGGCCGACGCGTTCGGTACGACGACCTTCTCGTGATCGGCGAGTCGCATCGCGGCGCGGTGGAGGTCGGATCCGGGGTCGGTTCCGACCCGGATCACCAGTGGATCGTCCACGTACCGGGCGACGGCTGTCCCGTACGCGGCGGCGCCGACGCCGAGGCGGTCGCTCGCGCCGGCGAACGATTCGAGCGCCCCGCGGCCGGCATCGCGGTACTCGTCCTCGCCCGTGATCAGCGACAGGTCGAGGAGGGACGATGCGAACTCGGCCGTGATGGAGATCGGCCGGAGCGGGCGGGAGAGGAGCCCGTGACCGTCGAGCGGCCCGTCCACGAACGAGTCGCCGTCGTGCAACCGCTCGATCGTCGCGTCGGCGACGGCGCGTGCGTCGTCTACGGTGTCCGAACCGAGGACGCTGTGTGCACGGACCAGCCCTCGGAGGACGCGCGTCTGATCGACGAGCAGGCACGACGGTGACGCCGCGGCCCGGTCGCCGACGACGTGCGCGACTACGCCGTCGTCGAGGCCATCCGAACGGACGGTCCGGAGCGCTCGCTGTGCGAATCGGATCGCCCTGTCGTCGTCGGTGTAGGCCGCGTACGTGAGCAAGGCGTCGATTGCCAGTGCGTTCTTCCCGCTGTAGACCCTCCCGTCGATCGACGGATCGTCGGCCAGCTCGCGTTCGGTTGGGTCACCAACGTGAACCGTCTCGTCACCGGGCGCCTGACTGGCCGCGAACGCGCCGGAGGCGGTTTCCGGGGTCGATTCCGACGTCGGCCCCGCTGAATCGCCGCTCTCACCGATCCACAGCGTCGTCGTCAGGTACTCGATTCCCCGCTCTGCGATCGATCGGTACGATTCGTCGCCGGTGTAGAGGTAGGCGTTCGCGAACGCCCGGACGAGCGCCGCGTTCTCGTCGAGTAGTTTCTCGCGCTGGAGCCCCGACCAGTCCCGTCCGGTCGCGAACCGGTAGAAGCCCCCGTCGTAGTCGTCGAGCAGGTTGGTAGCGACGGCCTCCAGGTTTCGTCGCGCCATCGTCCGGTCGCGTTTGAGCGCGAACTCGAGGGCGTCCGGGTAGGGGAACTTCGGTCCGTCACCCCAGCCGCCGGCCCGTTCGTCGTATGTGGCCTCGAGCGCGCCGGAAACCTGCGAGACGATCGATCGGTCGAGGGTTCCCGCAGGCGGCTCGTCCGTGGCGAGCGCCCGGGGGACGCGACCGGCGTCGGGGCCGTCCGCATCCCACCGGTCGCGAACCCGATCGAGCACCTGGCGCATCCCGTCGGGATCGAGGTACCCGGCTCCGGCGATCACGCTCCCGTCGGGTGTGAGGACGACGGTCGAGGGAAAGCTGCCGGTGTTGTACCTGTCGCGCACGCGCGGTCGCTCGTCGACGTCGACGCGGACGGGGACGAACGCGTCACCCACGACGGCAGCGATCCGCGGATCTGCGTAGGTCTCGGCGTCCATCTCCGCGCACGGTCGACACCAGCTCGCCGTGAGCGAGAGCAAGATCGGCGTCGATTTTGCACGCGCCTCGTCGAACGCTGCGGCTCCCCACTCACGCCACTCGACGAGCGTCTCCGAGGTCATGTCCGGATCGAGGCCCGTGGAGCGGGTAAGTCCATCGTTCGACGGCGGTTCGCCTGCTCGTGGCGGTTTCGAGGGGAATGAAGACGGGACTGAAAGGAAGGGTTTTGGGCGTGGGGGCCCAAGATCGAGCAATGCTCCGGTGGATACTCGCGCTCCTCCTGATTCCGTTTCTCGACGCGGTCCTCCTCGGTGCGGTCGTCGTCTACGTCGACGTCGTCGGCATCCTCGAGATGGTGCTCCTCGTCGTCCTCACCGGACTGGTGGGGCTCTTGCTCGTCCGGGCAGAGGGCCGGCGGACGCTGCGGAAGATCGAGCGACGTCTCGCGGCCGGCGAGGCGCCGACCGACGAGGTGGTAGACGGCGCGTTGCTCGTCGCCGCCGGTGCCTTCTTGCTCACGCCGGGGCTCGTCACCGACGCCATCGGGTTCTTGATCGCCGTCCCGATCACCCGCGTGCCGATTCGCCTCCTCGTCAAGCGGGTCGCGATCGTCCCGTACCTGGACCGCAAGGCTGACGGCTTCGTGACCGGGTCAGTCTGGACGGCCGGATTCCCGGGTGAATCGACGGGACCGACCGATGCGGCGGGCCCGGGCGCCAGGACTCAGCGCGGTTCAGGCGCGACCGATTCGGACACCGTCGATCTCGGCACCGACTCCTACCGGATCGACGCCGACGACGTGACGCGGAACCCGGACGGCTCGTACTCGATCGACGACGAGTCGACGAACGCCGGCACCGAGGACGGCGACGACCACGACGCCGTGGGGCGGTGATCGCTCGAACGGAAAGAAACGTTTAAAGGTCCCACCCGGCTACCACTGAGTGCGAAGCGGGCCAATAGCTCAATCAGGTTGAGCGCCACTCTGATAAGGTGGAGGCTCTCGGTTCAAATCCGAGTTGGCCCATATTCCTGTGGCGAGCAACTCCGCGAGCCACAGGTGTCGGATCGAACGAGGATTTGAGCCCTATCAGTCGCGCGCAGCGAACGGAGTGAGCGAGCACGTCTGCGTTCGGTTCACATCCGAGTTGGACCCCTCGTACCGGGCACCGTCGGAAGTGTGTGGAACCGTCAGGAGTCGGCGGGGCCCGTCGATCGAGCGAGGGACGCGAGATCGAACCGACCGGTTCGCAACAGGCTGGCGAGGAGTACCCCGGCGAGGCCGACCGGGAGCCAGTTACCGTAGAGGGCGTTGATCCCACCCCAGAGGAGGACGAAGCTCACGAGGTCGTCGAGGGCGAACTCGCAGGTACGGAGTCTCGCCTGGAGGGAGGCGCGGGGAAGCGTACCCTCGAGCAGCGCCACGGCGATCGAGCCGCTCAGGAGCCACCCGGCGTAGTTCGTCGCGGGGACGTCGTAGTACGGCCCGGCGGTGGCGTAGGACCAGAACCCGATCGAGACGGCCGCCGGATCGAGGACGAGGTCGATCGTGATGACCAGGGCCACGCCGAGAGCGAGTCGACGGGGCCAGCGACGGTCGCCGGCACCGACAAGCAGCGTCGAAAGCACCACCGCGTTCAGGACGAGCGGGAGGAAAAAGAGCGGGAGCGCGAGTGGCACGCCGCCGACCATCGGACCGAGGGAGACGCCGTACTCGAAGTGGCCGTACGGCCAGCCGGTCGTGAGCCCGAGGAATTCGATCGCGTACGTGTAGGCGACGAGGGCGAGTACGGCGCCTGCGAGGTGCCTGTCGAGCACCGGCAGGAATCCGACGATCAGCGGGAGCCGCATGACGGCCGTCCCGACGAGGACGAGGAGCGGGTTGAACGCGAGTGGGTCGGGAAGGAGCCCCTCCGCGCTGGCGACGAGGACGACCGCCCCGACGAGGGGGAAGACGACGGCGATCGTGAACCGGTGTTCGCGGACGAATTCGTCGAGCCGTCGAGTTCGGATCGACCCCCCGGTCTCGCGATCAGTACGCATGGGACACCTGCCAGAGTCCGCCGAGTGTCAGGAGCATTCCCGCCGCCGAATTGACGGCCGGAAACCACCAGTACGCGCGGTCGACCCGGACGTTCGCGACGACGATGGCGCCGACGAGCAGCGGATACATCGCCACGAGGGCGCCGACGCGTCCGTCCAGGAGTCCGAACGCGATCGCCGCCGCCGTCCAGCAGGCGACGCAGTAGCCGAGGGCTCCTCGTCGGCCGAGTGTGGTCGCGGTCGTGCGAATCCCGGCGAGACGGTCGGGCTCGACGTCCGGAATTGCCGAAAAGGTGTGCATCCCCATCGCCCAGAGCCAGCCGCCGAGGAGCGCGAGCGCAGGGGGGTGCGTCCCCGATAGCGTGACGTAGGTCACGCCGGCCGGAAGCACGTAGAGGCCGTTGGAGACGGAGTCGAGCAGCGGCGTCGTCTTGAACCGCAACGGCGGGGTGCTGTAGCCCGCCCCGAGTATCAGGAACCCGAGGAGGTAGATCCCGGCGCGCGCCGGGATGACGAGGAGAAACGCGAGGCCGAGAACGGCGCTCGTGGCCACGGCGAGGACGGTCAGACGGTCACCCTCGTAGCGCTCCTCTATCCCGTCCTTCTTCGAGTTGACGGCGTCGATCTCGGCATCGAAGACGTCGTTGATCCCGTAGAGGAACACGTTCGCCGGGACGAGGAAGTAGCCGACGAGGCCGATCACCAGCGGGGCGGCGAGTGCGTCTATGGCGTCCGCGGCGTAGACCGCACCCACGATGGCCGGTCCGGCGAGGTAGAGCCAGAACAGCGGTCGCGACCGTCTCAGGAGTCGACGCGCGTGGCTCATACCTGCCGGGGCGTGCGCGTTCGTTCGTCTTCGAAGACTGTCTCGGCGGCGTGCTCGCCGCTGATCAGACACATCGGGACGCCGATGCCCGGCGTGGTGTACGAGCCGGTGAAGTAGAGCCCGTCGAGTTCGGACGAGCGGTGCCCCGGGCGGAGGGGTCCGGTCTGTCTGAGCGTGTGGGCGAGTCCGAGTGCCGTCCCGTTTCGGCTGTTGTACCTGGCCGCGAAGTCCGAGACCGAGAACGTCTCTTCGACGACGATGCGATCGCGCAGGTCTTCGCCCGTGTTCGCCGCGACGTCTGCGAGAATCTGGTCACGGTAGCGCTCACGGACGTCCGGTCCGTCCGGGAGTCCGGGCGCGATGGGCACGAGCACGAAGAGGTTGCTGTGGCCGTCCGGGGCGACGGTCGCGTCGGTTTTCGAGGGGGCACAGAGGTAGTAGGCGGGATCGTCGGGCCACGACGGTCGGTCGAATATCTGTTCGAAGTGATCGTCCCACGACGTCGGAAGGACGAGCGTGTGGTGTGCCAGCCCCTCGAGGTCGCCCTCGACGCCGAGGTAGCAGAGAAACGCCGACGGGGCGTACGTGCGGTCGTGCCAGTACTCGGCGTCGTACTGTCGGTCGTCGATAGAGAGGAGGGTTCCCTCGGTGTGGGCGTAATCGGCGTCACTCACGACGATATCGGCGCCGATGGTCTCTCGACGGTTGTGGACCGCGAACGCACCGCGCTCGCCGTCGATCGCCGTGACCTCGAAGCCAGTTCGATAGTCGACGCCGAGTTCGCGCCCGAGCGCGACGAGCGCGTCGACGACGGCGCCCATACCGCCCGACGGGTAGTGGACGCCGAGACCGAAGTCGACGTGACTCATGAGGTTGTACAGTGCGGGCGTGTTCGTCGGGCTCCCGCCGAGAAAGACCAGCGAGTACTGGACGACCTGCTGTAGTTTCGGGTGGTCGAAGTACTGCTCGACGTGATCCTGCATGGAACCGAGCAGCGACAGCCCGCTCGCGTTTCGGATCACGTCCAGGTCGACGTAGTCGCGAAACCGCGGCCGATCCGTGTAGACGAAGTGTTCCATCCCGATGTCGTACGTCTCCGCCGCCGTCTCGAGGTACCGTTCGAGGGCGTCCCCGGCACCCGGCTCGTACCGTTCGAGGGCGGCCCCCATATCGGTCAGATCGCCGGTCACGTCGAGGCTGTCGCCGTCCTTCCAGTAGATCCGGTAGTGTGGATCGAGATGCGTTAGCTCGTAGTAGTCGGTCGGCGCTCGATCGAAGTGTGCGAAGAACCGTTCGAAGACGTCCGGCATCAGGTACCACGACGGCCCCATGTCGAATCTGAAGCCGTCGCGTTCGAGTCGACTCGCTCGACCGCCGAGCTGGTCGTTCTTTTCGACGACCGTCACGTCGAACCCGGCGTCGGCGAGGTAGCAGGCGGTCGCGAGGCCACCGACACCGCCTCCGACGACGCAGACGGACCGGTCGCCGCTCGTCAGCCCGCTCATTTGGACTCACCCGAAAAGAGGCGCGTCTGAACCCACGACACGACGTCGCCGATCGATCGCGTTCCACCGCCACCGTTCGTCGATCCGGGTGAATCGACGATGACGTCGTCTTCCGTCCCATCCTCGTCCCATCGACCGTCGTTCCGAGGGGGAATCGAACTCGCGGCTTCGAACGCGGCGCGCGGGTCCTCCGTCCGACGCCAGTGCCACCAGGTCTTCGCGGCCAGGAGGAGACGCCGCGAGGTGGCAAGCGATGGACGACTGGTGAGTACGTCGTACCCCTGTGCGCGGATCAGCCGATGGTGGTCGACGTAGAGGACCCCCGCCAGCAACACGGCGAACTGGCAGCCTTCGGGCAGGTATCGGACGCCGTCGATTCCGGCGCGATACCGTCGTTCGGTTCGCGCCAGTTCGGCCCGCATCAACACCGCGAACTCGGGGGAGAACGCCAATCGTTCGACCTGTTCTTCAGAGACGTCGTACTCGGCGAGGCGCGATTGAGGAAGGTAGATCCGCCCGTAGTCGACGACGTCCTCGCGAACGTCGCGGAGGAAGTTGGTCAACTGGAGCGCCTCGGCGAGCGCCCGCGCGTGCGGGCGGGCCGTGTCTGCGTCCTCGGGATCCATGACGCACAGCATCATGTTCGCGACGGCGACCGACGACCCGCGGAGGTACTCCGCGAGTTCCTCGTGCGTCTCGTATCGCGTGTTCGAGACGTCAGTGGCCATCGCGTCGACGAACTCGTTGACCTCTCGATCCGGGATCTCGTACCGCTCGCTGACGGTTCGAAACGCCGCCAGAACCGGATCGTCGGCAGGCCGGTTCCCCAGCGCGGCGTCGCGAATCCGTTCTAGTTCCGCGAGCTGGCGTTCGGCGGGCGGTGGGTCCGGATCGTCGACCACGTCGTCTGCGATTCGGAAGAACGCGTACAGTACGTACGTCGCGTTCCTGATTCGAGACGGTAGCAGGCGCGTCGCCAGGTGGAACGTCCGCCCGGTTCGCTGCTGGATCGCCTTGCTCTGGGCCAGGTTGTCTGCGTCGATCATAGGGAGGGGCAGTTGCCCCGTTACGTACCACGGCTGACCTGATAAACAGGAGTGTACCTAACTAGTGCGTGAGTCAGGTGAACGCGTGTCGGACCCGTGACTGTACATTGGACCTGATCCGGTCTCTCTCCGAGTCGATAGAGTGGCGATGAGGAACCGACGACCGAAGCCCGTCGCGCCTGGGGTCAGCGATCGAAGAACGCAGTGACGAGTTTCCGTTCGGCGGCTCGCCGATGCTGGTGGTACGTCGACCTCGCGACTCCCATCGCGGCCGCGAGGTCGTCGCCGGAGACGGACCGGTTCCAGTCGTAGTACCCGGTCGCGTACGCGGTTTGTAACGCCTCACGTTGTTTGTCGGTGAGCCTGTCAGCGAGTTCGGCGAGAAACTCTCGGCGCGTCGTCGGTGGCCGGTCGGAATTTCGCCGGGCGACCAGTTCGACGCCGTCGTACAGATCTCGGAGCGCCTCCACGATGGCCCGGGCGTCCCCTTCGGTCGCCAGTTCTGCAGTCACACGACACGCGCCGTCGGTCGCCGTCATCTCTTGTGTGGTCCCACCGTGATCGGCTATCGTTCCGACGATCGACGGACCCGCAATGCGTAGTTCGAACAGACAGGTTTCGTCGTGTTCGTGGACGAGTGTACCGTCGGTGATGCCTGAGACGTGGTCGATCGCGGCCGAGATCTCCGCTGGCGGCGCTTCGATGGCGACGAACAGTCCGACTCGTCCGTTCGCACCGACGACGGCGCCCTCGTAGGAGATCGTCGTATCGGTGCGGTCGGAAAGTGCGACGAGCGGAACCGCAGGGTCTCTGATATCAATCTCGAGTTCGACGACGTGGTCCGCGAGGAGGAGTCGGCCCCGCTCGATCGCGTCGATCGTCGTCGCGGTCGCTCTGGCGAGCGCGTCGAGGACGACACCCTCCCGATCATCGATCGCAGTACCCTCGGTCGCGTACACGCAGAGTACCCCGTGAATCGTGTCCCGATTCGAAAGTGGGATCGCGACCACGCCACCGAGTTCGCATCCCTCGAACCAGTCTCCTCTTCGAACACGGTCGATGGTTTCCGGGTCCGTGATGCGTTGTGTGTGGCCGGTCTCGTACGCCCGAGACGCGGCGGTTACCGTCGCCTCGTCGTCGCCGAGCGCTCGACCGATCTCGTCGGGATCCGTTTCCCAGACACCAGCCGCGGCGGACACCGTTATGCGGCCCGTCGCGAGGTCGGGGTCACCGATCCAGGCGGCCTGGTACGCGTCGGTGTCGGCGATCCGCTCGCAGACGGACCGTTCGGCGGCCGCTCGACCGCCCGCCTCCACGAGGGCGGCCGTCACGTCGTTGACCAGTCCGTTGACCCGTGTGAGGATGGTGTCGAGTGTCTCACGTTCTCGCTCTAGCCTGAGTTCGGCCGTCTTCCGCGCGGTAACGTCGGTCTGATAGCCGACGAAGTGTGTCACGTCGCCGTCCCGGTGGAGGGGCGCGATCTCGACGCGGTTCCAGAAGGGCTCGCCGTCGGCCCGGTAGTTCTCGAGTTCGACGGCGACTGGCTCCTCGGCGTCGATGGCCGATCGAAGGGTCGAGATCGCGTCTGGATCCGTCCCTGGTCCCTGGAGGAATCGGCAGTTCCGTCCGATCGTCTCCGCGGGTGGGTAGCCGGTCAACTCCTCGAACGACTCGTTGACGTAGACCAGCGGATTGTCGGGTCGATCCGGATCGGTGATCGCGATACCGACGGGCGCTTCGTCCATCGCGCGCTCTTTGAGCCGCCGCTCTTGCCGGTCCGGGAGGCGTTCGATCGGCATTCGAGTCGACTGATCATCGTCGGAGCCGTCGTCGACGGGTCCCCGGTCGGGTTCGACGAGCCGCTCGATTTCCTCGATCAGCAGCCGATTGGTGTCGTCCGAGTGACGTGGAACGTACCCGGAGACGTCGGCCGCGATGGCCCGACGTAGGGCGTCTCCGGGAAGGTCCTCGGCGACGAGTACCACCGGCAGTGTCGGTCTCGTCCGTCGAACCTGCTCTAGCAGTCCGATCCCATCGAGCCCGTCGCCGTGGACGTACACGGCGCAGTCGACGGCGTTCGGCGGTCGCCGTCGCTCCGGTCTCCCGTCCGACTCCTCGACCATCGAGAGAGCGGGTGCGCCGGCGAGTGCGTCGCGGAGCGATGCGGTCTCGGCGGACTCGCTCGCACGAAAGTAGACGCGCGTGAGAGCGGTGTCGACCATGACCGCCTCTGGGTCTCGACCCGTAAATAGCGACCGTCCTGAACGAACACCATCGAACTCGGTCACGGCGAACGACACGTGGACTGAGACGATGGTATCGCCAGCCAATCGGTCCGATCGTATGTGTGTGCCGATAGTGACGGGAGTCGCCGTCGGTCCGACGCACGCTCACTCCCTCATACTCTCACACGTACACACTCACACACATACACACACTCACACACATCTCCTTCTCACACACATACACACACTCACACACATCTCCTTCTCACACACTTTCTTCCTCTCTCGTTGCACTGGACAGCGGGCACGTACTTCCCCTGAGCCTGTGGACATGTACGCCCACGCGAACACGTTCGAGGCATTCTCGCGCGAGAGGAATCGGTTGGACCCGCTATACGGCGGGCCTTCTACAGTCCACCTGTACTCATGTCCGATCTCATCGGTGCGCCCGGAACCGGTCTGTCTCGACGCGAATTCATCGCAGCGACCGGCGGTGCGGGGAGCGTTGCCATCGCGGGCTGTGTCGCCGAATCTGCTGATCCAGACGTACAACCGCAGGCGGCCGAGAGCTCGGCCGACCTCCCGTGGACGAGTCCGCCGGAGGTCGTCCAGGTAGACGATCAGGGCGGGCACGTGACGATCAGTTCCGTGACCGCACGTCACGCCGTCCACCCGCTCGATTCGATGGGCGGTCCCGTCGAACTCCCGCAGGTCTGGGCGTTTCGGGCCGACGACGGCGACCCGAGCGTTCCCGGCCCCATCCTCCGAACGACGGAAGGCAACGACATGGAGGTGACGCTCGACAATACGGACGCCGAGATGCCCCACACGCTGCACTTTCACGGGGTCCGAAAGACCTGGGAGAACGACGGCGTGCCGACGACGACGGGGATCACGGTGATGCCGGGTGAGAAACACACGTACACGATTCCGGCGAACGTACCCGGCACGCACTTCTATCACTGTCACTACCAGACGCATCGCCACATCGACATGGGGATGTACGGCATCTTCCGCGTCGATCCGAAGGGGTACGAACCCGCGGACAAGGAGTACTTCGTCACCGTCAAGGACTGGGACTCGCGCGTCAACCGGCAGGCCGCCGGCGAAGACGTGGAGTACAGCCCCAGAACGCGTCGTCCCGACGTGTTTACGATCAACGGCAAGAGCCTCCCGCGAACGCTCCACCCCGAGGACGGCTCGCCGATAATCGTCGATCACGGAGACACCGTCCGGCTACACATGGTCAACGCCGGCTACATGGCACACCCCATGCACACGCACAACCACCGCTTCCGCGTGATCGAGCGGGACGGGGGACAGGTACCCGAAGCGGCCCAGTACGAACAGGACGTGACCAACATCGCGCCGGCCCAGCGCCACACCGTCGAGTTCGAGGCCGACGCCGACCCGGGGGTCTACCTCGCACACTGCCACAAGGTCGATCACGCGATGAACGGGAACTCGTATCCCGGCGGTATGGTCGACGCGATCGTCTACCGCGAGGCGATGGACACCGACATCTTCGCCGACGTCATGGCCTACGCCGGCTACGAGGGTTGATCGGCGCTCCTCACTTCTCGAACGGGTCGGGGAGTCGTCGCTGGCGGCACACGTCGACGTCCGGTCGCTACTCTCCCTGGAGAAGTGTCGATAGTAGTAATAGTATCGAAAGTAACGATACTATATTGGTAGTATATAAAATCCCGCTATTCGTCGGTACGAGTATGTCACAGAGTGGGCTATCCACGGGCAGTGACGGCGAAGCGATCCACCGAATCGCGTCGACGCTCGACGCGACGAACGTGGTCGACGTGGCGTGTGCGGTCCGTACGTGCTGCGGGTCGATGGTGCGAAGACGGTACGGCGAGGAAGCGGCCGCGACCGCCGCAGTGATCGTGGCGAGTCGCCGATCGACGCGGGCACCGATCGATCCGTGTTCGGCCAGTGAGCGCCTCGATCTCGAACCGAAAGCCGTGGTTCGTGCGATCGTGCGCTACGAGACCAAACTCTCGGCGCCCGCGTCACCCGACGAGCGTCGTCGGCTTCGCCAGACTATCGTGGCGATCGACGAACTCCTCGCCGCGCTGGACGCGGGGCGGTCGAACCCGCCGCGGCTCGCCGGACCCGGATTCGAGGCGGTCGATCCGCGGATCCGGGCGCTCGCCTCGCGCCCCCTCACGGACGTCGACGCCGACGCGCTTCGACGGGACCGAACACGGTTCGAGTCGGATCTCGCGCTCGCGCGCCTGGGTGTGGAGTTGTTCGTCCGCCTCCGCGAGGAGTGTTCCGAGTAACGCTGTCACTCGTTCGTTCCGGAGCTGCGTCGTCGAACGCAGCCGCGTCACCAGCGGGTCAGGCCTCGTCGACTTTGTGGTGGAACGCCCGGTAGGCGTTCTCGCCCCGTTCGGTCAGTTCGACCAGTCGTCGTCGGCCGACCCGCTCGACGGTGACGTAGCCGTCCTCGACCAGGGGGCCGACGACGTGTGTGTCGAGTACCCTGAACGCGCCCTTATCGGTCGATGGGTTTCGGTCTGCGATGAACGAGAGTCCTTCGTCCCTGGCGAACTCGATCAGGTCGCTCTTCTTCGGTCGCGTCGTTTCGAACCGCTCGTCGACGGCGGCCGGATCGGCCAGGAACGCCATGATCGCGATCTGGTCCGGCGTCGGTGAGTCGATCGGATACGTCGGGATCGGCGTCGTCGACTCCATGCCCGACGTGATCGGGTGATCGTGGCCGTCGTGGGTGTAGGATTCGGGCGTGACGTAGTAGGCCGTGGCGTCGGTCGAGACGTCCATGCAGGCGATCGTCGCGCCGATCGCCGGAATCGTTCCCGCGCCCGAGACGTTGACGTAGACGTCGTCGCCGTCGTGACTGGCCGCAATCGTCGTGACGTCGCCGAGCACGCTGTAGACGTCCGAAAAATCCGTCTCCACGACGGTCAGCTCCTGGACGCCCTCGTCGAGTTCCGCACGCAGGTCGTCGACGTACGGCGGAACGGCGTCTGGGTCGTCGTGGACGAGCAAGTAGACGACGTCGGCCCGCTGCTCCTCGATCGGACACCGGACTCGATCGTACTCGGCGCTGACGGGAGCGATGTGAACGCGCTGCGTGACGTCCATAGTCTCTCCCCGATCGGTTTCGTGTTAACTCTGCTGGATTTCGGTCGGAGGGGCGGATCCGGTGGGCGACCGTCCCGTCACTTTCACTTTCGGTCCGGTACGATCGGGTACTTGCCTCCGGTCACCCTCGCTTCACCCGTAATGATCGAACGTGACGGCGCGGAACGCACCGCGGAGCGATCCATCGGCGACTGCCCGCGTTGTGGGTCGTCACTACCGCGTGCAGCCGTACTGATCGAGTACGAGGTCGGCACGTGCGAGACGGCGTACGCGGCCTGTCCGACGTGTGACGACGTGGTCACGCCGCGGTGACCGATCGACCGCTCACTCCTCGACGAGCGAACCGAAGAGCTCGTCGGCGTCTGCGGGTGTGTCGAAGTCGTGGAAGTGGTCGCCCCGCTCGGCGGAGAGGATGTTCAGCGCGGCCGCCGCGCCGTCGCCGGCGGAGATGACTGCCTGCCACTCCTCGGCGCGGACCATCGCCCCGGTCGCGTAGAGGCCGTCGACGGAGGTCTCCATGGTGACGTCGACGTCGACGACGTCCCCGTCGAACGCGCAGCCTGCGTCCTCGGCGAGGTCGCGGTTCGCGCCCGTCGCGAGCACCACGTAGTTGGCGGACTCCTCACCCGATTCCGTGGTGATCGTGAACCCGTCGCCGGCCCGTTCGACCGACTCGACGTGTTCGTCGCGACGGAGATCGACGTCCAGGTGCTCGGCCTGGTTGCGCATCGTCTCCGTCAGCGCCGACCCGTCGACGGAGCCGATGCCGGGGTAGTTGAACAGGTGCGCCTTGTGCATCCAGGTGCCGTCAGTATCGGACACCGCGGTCTCGAGGCCGTTCTTCGCGGTAAAGATCGCGGCCGACAGCCCGGCTGGCCCGCCGCCGACGACGTGTACTGTGGACATACCAGGACTGTCTTCGGTCTCGCGACAAAAACGTGTTGTGGATGGAATCGTCCCGTGCCGCGACTGCGACGGTCGATTCGACCGTTTCGACGGTTCGTTCGCGCCGTCAGTCGAGTCGGTGTGACCGATACCGGTATCACGACGAAAGCAGGTTCGTATCCGAACCCATATATCGCTGTGGAGATAATCCTGGACTACGCGACCCATGTCCCAGCAGGTTCACCAATCCGAGACGAGCGTCGAAGGCGCGAACGAGGCGGCCTGTCCGACGGTCGAGGCGATCGACCAGATCGGCTCGAAGTGGCGCCTGGTCGTGCTCTACGACCTCCGCGAGGCGGACGAGAAACGATTCAACGAGATCAAGCGCTCGACGAAGGCCAACTCGCGGACGCTCTCGCGCGTCCTCGACGACCTCGCCGACGCGGGGCTCGTGACCAGACGCGTCGAGGACCAGCCCATCGCGAGCTACTATAGCCTCACCTCGAAGGGCGAGGCCCTCTGTCCGGTCCTCTCCAGTCTGGAGGACTGGGCGAGCCAGTGGATCGACCAGTGATCGGTCGAGGTTTCGGATCACCGCGGACCCGAAGGCGATGCCCACCCCTCTCACCGGGTTTCGTCACCCGAGACCCGGAATACGCATCGGAGCGTCTCGCCTTCCAAAATGGCGATGACGTGATCCCCCTCCGATAGCGGCGGGAGTTCGTCCCGGCGTTCGACCAGCTCGTCGACGACTCGCCCGTCCGCTTCGAGCAGAATGACGACGAACGTCTCGTCGACGATGCGATCGACTACGCCCGGGTAGACGTCGAACCGGTCGCTCGACGCGTCGTCCCGCGGTGGCTCCTGGCGCGCTTCTGTGTTGGTCCGTTCGTCGAACTCGTTCCGTTGGGGAAAACTCGTCGCTGCGCGGGTGCGTGTGACGCCGAACAGGCCACCAGTCAGAGCCACGGCGGTCAGACAGACGGCGCGACGCGAGGGCGATCGTGATTTCGGCATGGACCTCCTGGCCGCCCCTTCTCGTATAAACGGTCGGACCGGACTGTTGTGGTCTGGGGGTCGGTTGGGCGCGTGCGTTGCGGTGGCGGTTCCGCTCCAACCGGGAGGGTGCTGGCAGGTATCGACCCCGAATATGTGAAATACTTCGGCCGATTCGGGACGGGTTCTACGCCGAGCTGTGGAGAACAGTTCGATCCGATTTACCGAATTTCCGTCGCCACGTTCGAATCTAAACTTCGAACAATATCCATTAGATATATTATACTCGAACCCGTTTTCTCCTGCGGAAGCCACTGGCTCCGGTCTTCCGGAGTCGGCAGAAATGCCCCGGGTGCTGAGACACCCGAGACGTGGCTTCCGAAACCCTATGGGAGGGTTTTCATCAGCCATGACACGCTATACACCAGACCACCATAAACCTCGCGCACAGCCCGCCTACTCCGGGGATTCGAAGAGCAGCGCGTTTCTCCCGCCGAGTACCTCGCGCCAGAGAACGCAGAGTCTCGACACACTCCCGTTGCCGCGTACCCACTCGGCCACCACTGGCTCGTCCGAGGACCCGCTCCGCGTCGACGTCGAACGGCCGATCGACCCGAATCGCATCGGCATCGTCTCGCGTGAGCAGTATCCGCCCTGCCCGCACTGCGAGGAACCGGTGATCACGATCCGGACGCTGGGACCGCACCTGCACGCGGCCGGTCCGTGTGGCTGTCCGCTGGAAGCCGACACCGTCGCGGCGATGCTCTGCGGAGCGAACCGATGACCGACCTTCCTGACCCTGACGAGTGTCCGTTCCCGGCGTGTCCCCGCTGTGGGATGCCGGTCGTCCGCATCACGTCGTCGGGACCGCACACCCACTCGGCGAGTCCCTGTGGCTGCGGACTGACGCTCGCGGACGTCCAGGACCTGCGGTGATCGGCTAATTCCCACCGATCGGCCAGATGCGGACCGCGCCGATGCCCTGCCGGCGTCCGGGTCGTTAAGTGGTCCGGCGGCCAGTCACCGGGTATGGCGACCGAGCGCGGGCCGGCGGCCGACCGGCGTGCGACTTACGACTACCGGAGCGAGCGCGTCGAGCGACCGGACCTCGCCGCGGCGCTCGCCGAGCGGATCGACGGTGAGGTACGACTGGACAACTACTCGCGGACGCTGTACGCCACCGACGCGAGCGCCTACGAGGTGACGCCGATCGGCGTCGTCTTCCCGCGCTCGACCGACGACGTCGCGGCCGTGATGGGGTACTGCGCCGACGAGGAGATCCCAGTCCTCCCGCGCGGCGGCGGCACGAGTCTGGCCGGCCAGACGGTCAACCGGGCCGTCGTCCTCGACTTCACGCGCTACATGGACGATATCGTCGCCGTCGACCCCGACGCCGCCACGGCGACGGTCCAGCCGGGGACGATCCTGGGGACGCTGAACGAGACCGTCGAGTCACACGGACTCACGTTCGCACCGGATCCGGCGTGGGGCGACAAGAGCGCGATCGGCGGGGCGATCGGCAACAACTCGACCGGGGCACACTCACTGCTGTACGGAAAGACCGACGCGTACGTCGAATCGTGTGAGGTCGTCCTCGCCGACGGGACGGTGACCGAGTTCGGCGCGGTCACGGTCGACGAACTCGAACGGCGCGGCGACCTCGACGGCTCGCTGGAGGAACGGATCTTCGCCACCGTCGCCCGGATACTCGACGAGGAGGGCGACGCGATCGAGGCGGCGTATCCCGATCTGAAGCGAAACGTCTCCGGCTACAACCTGGATCGGCTGGTGGCGGAAGCCCGCGGCGCCGACCTTCCCGGCGGTGAGTCGACGGGCGAACCGGGGACCGTCAACCTCGCGCGCCTGCTGGCCGGGAGCGAGGGGACCCTCGCCATCGTCACCGAGGCGACCGTCTCGCTCGAACCGCTCCCTGAGACCAAGGCCGTCGCCATGCTGTGCTATCGCAATCTTCACGACGCGATGGCCGACGTCTCGCGGATTCTTTACCACGATCCCGCTGCGGTCGAGGTGCTGGACGACGTCCTCATCGATCTCGCCCGTGAGACGCCGGAGTTCGGACCCGTCGCCGATCGGCTCCCGGACGGAACGAACGCGACGTTGCTCGTCGAGTTCTACGCCGAGTCGGACGAGGCGGGAGAACGGGCCGTCGCGGACCTCCTCGAAGATCGGTGCCCGCGCGTCGACCCGATCGGCAGAGTCTCTGACGAGGATGCTCCCGCCGACGGGGTTGTGGCGCCCACGGACGAGTCACCCCGCGCGTTCGACGCCCTCGAGGCGCACGAACCGGACGAGCGGGCGACGCTGTGGAACCTTCGCAAGTCGGGCCTCCCGATATTGCTCTCGCGGACGACCGACGCGAAGCACGCCTCGTTCATCGAGGACACGGCGGTCCCGCCCGACCGCCTGCCCGAGTTCGTCGAGGGATTCGAGGATATCCTCGACGCCCACGACACGAACGCGTCGTTCTACGCGCACGCGGGGCCCGGCGTCCTCCACGTCAGACCGCTCGTGAACACGAAGACGGAGGCGGGGCTCGATCGGTTCCACGGCATCGGCGACGACGTAACCCGACTGGTCGTCGAGCTTGGCGGTTCGGTCTCGGGCGAACACGGCGACGGTCGGGCCAGGTCGCAGTGGAATCGCCGACTCTACGGCGACCGCGTCTGGGACACGTTCCGCGAGCTGAAGGAGGCGTTCGACCCCGACTGGTTGCTCAACCCGGGTACCGTCGTTGGCGACGACGAGGCGGCAGGTTCCGCGGGAGGCGACGCCTCACCGGCGGCCACCGAGGTCGTCCCGACGCGGTCGACCCGTTCGCGGACAGCTGACATGCGCGAGCACCTCCGGTTCGATCCCGACTACGAGTTCGAGGCGGGCTTCGAACCGACGCTCACGTGGGACACCGACAACGGCTTCCAGGGAATGGTCGAACTCTGTCACGGCTGTGGTGGCTGTCGGGGCGAGCAGTCGACCACCGGGGGCGTGATGTGTCCGACCTATCGGGCGAGCCGGGAGGAGATCACCAGCACGCGCGGTCGGGCGAACGCGCTCAGACGGGCGATGACTGGCGATCTAGACGCGGACGAACCGTTCTCGGACGAGTTCGTCGAGGAGGTGCTCGACCTCTGCATCGGCTGCAAGGGCTGTGCTGTCGACTGTCCGAGCGGGGTCGACATGGCCAAGCTCAAAGCCGAGGTGACCAACGAGTACCGCGAACGAAACGGCGCGTCGCTTCGCGACCGTCTCTTCGCGAACGTCCACACGCTCTCGGCGTGGGGGAGTCGACTGGCGCCGCTCTCGAACTGGGCCCCGTCCGTTCCCGGCGCCCGCTGGGTCCTCGAACGGACGCTCGGCATCGACGCCGGACGTGACCTCCCGACGTTCACTCGTCAGACGTTTACCGACTGGTTCGAGACTCGCCCGACCACCAGGTCTGAGGCGACCCCGGTCTCAGACCGCCGGGCGCTCGTCGTCCCCGACACGTACACGAATTACACCAACCCGGACGCGGGGAGAGCCGCGGTGACCGTGCTGGAGGCGGCCGGCGTCGAGGTCGCGCTCGCACCGGTCTCCGGCGACACCGGCCGACCGGCGTTCTCGAAGGGATTCCTCGACCTCGCCCGCTCGCGCGCGTCTGACGCCGTCGACTCCCTCCACCCGTTCGTCACTGACGGCTGGGACGTCGTCGTGATCGAACCGTCTGACGCCGTCATGGTGCAGTCTGACTACCTCGACTTGCTCCCCGGCGAGCGGACCGAACGCGTGGCTGAGGCGACGTTCGGCGTCTGTGAGTACCTGGATCGGTTCGACCTCGTCGACGAGCTCCCGGCCGATCCATCGTCGCATCCCCCGCTCACCTATCACGGTCACTGTCACCAGAAGGCGACGAAGACCGCGTCACACGGGAGTACCGTCCTTGATCGGGCCGGATTCGACGTCGACCGACTCGACTCCGGGTGTTGTGGGATGGCGGGCAGTTTCGGATACGAGGCTGAACACGCCTCGATGAGCGACGCCATCGGCGCCATTCTGCTCGACCAGGTGGCCGACAGCGACGGCGAGCGCGTCGTTGCCCCCGGCGCATCGTGTCGGACGCAACTCTCGTCGCTCTCGACGGGTGCCGAGGCGCCGCCGACTCCGATCGAAGTGCTGGCCGAGTCGCTCGACACTGCACGATAGGGTCGTCTCGCCGTCCCGAGCCAGTCCACGGTCACGGCGCCCAAGAGTAACTGTCTTATCGCCTCACACTGAATCGGGTGCCATGAAGGCCGTCGTCCTTGCGGGTGGCTACGCGACACGACTGTGGCCGATCACGAAGAATCGCCCCAAGATGTTCCTGCCGATCGGGGAGACGACCGTCGTCGACCGTATCTTCGACGATCTGGAGGCCGACGATCGCATCGACACGGTGTACGTCAGCACGAACGAGCGGTTCGCCCCCGAGTTCGAGGCCCATCTCGCAGATGCGGACTACGAGAAACCGCAGCTTTCCGTCGAGGAGACGACCGAAGAGGACGAGAAGTTCGGCGTGATGGGAGCGCTGGCCCAGCTGATCGAACGCGAAGCCGTCGACGACGAACTCCTCGTGATCGCCGGCGACAACCTGCTCTCGTTCGACGTTCCCGACTTCCTCGATTACTACGAGTCGCGCGAGGCTCCGACGATCGCCGCCTACGACGTGGGGTCGATCGAACGGGCGAGCGAGTACGGGCTGGTCGAGCTGGACGACGATCGAGTCGTCGACTTCCAGGAGAAGCCCGACGAACCGAACAGCACGCTCGTCTCAATCGCCTGCTATGCGTTCCCGGCCGAGGCGGTCGACCTGATCGCCACCTACCTCGCGGACGGAAACAACCCGGACGAACCCGGCTGGTTCATCCAGTGGCTCCAGGAACGCCGTCCGACCTACGCGTACACGTTCGAGGACGCCTGGTTCGACATCGGAACACCCGAGAGTTACCTCGACGCCGTCGCCTGGCACTTGGACGGCGATTCGCTGGTCTCCGAAGCGGCGACGCTCGAAGACGCGACGATCGGGGAGAACGTCCACGTCATGGCCGACGCCGAGATCGTCGGCACGCACCTGGAACGATCCGTGGTCTTCCCAAACGTCACCCTCCAGAACGCCGACATCCGCGGCTCGATCATCGACGAGGACACCCTGCTAGAGGACGTAAACCTCGCGACGGCACTCATCGGCGCGCACACGCATATCTCGAACGATCGGTAACGTCGACTCGCGACTGACACGATCGGTACCGTCGACTCGCGACTGACACGATCGGTACCGTCGACATACGACTCACACTGCGACCGATCGCCATCGGCGCGCCACGCCGCCTGCAGCCCACACCGCCACCTGCAGCCCACACCTCCGCCTGCAGCCCACACCGCCGCTGCCTGTCCGCTCACTCGAGCGACGCGTCCGTCACCGTTATCGACCCGCGCGTTCCGTCCCACGCGGTCTCGTACGCGACGTCGATTCGCCGATCCATGTGGGGTCCGTCGACGACGATCGTCTCGAACTCGCCACCTTCCCCGAGCGGATGGACGCCGTGGCTATCCGCCAGCGCGTCGAGTTCGTCGAGCGCGTCAGCGTCGAGCGTTCGTCCGAGCCACGACTCGTCTAACCCACCTGCGGCGACCTGGACGATCGTGATTTCGAAACCCGCCTCGAGCATCTCGTCTCCGAGCGATCGAGGATCGGCGTGCCACAGCGGCGCGAAGAGGTCGCAGTCGAACTCGTCACAGAGGCGTTCGACGCGATCTCGCTGGAACTCGCTTTCTACGGCACCGACGACGAGGCCGCCGAGTCCGTCGTCCGCCTCGGACGCGAGTGACCGGAGCGCGCGGGCGAGCGGTTCGACTTCACGGTCGCCCTGGCGTCCCGAGTCAGTGGCCGAGTCGGTCTCGAAGTCGTCGGGGTGGACGTCGACCGACGGAACCCCGATGCTCTCGGCGGCGAGCGTCGCGAGCTCCGTCGCCGGGACGTGATACATGTACGAGTCACCGGCCGGGTGGATCGTCAGGAGGGCATCTACGTCGATACCCCGTTCTCCAGCCAGGTAGAGTGCGTACGACGAGTCCTTTCCGCCCGAGAACAGGGAGATCCAGTAGCCGTCGCTCATACGGCCAGGTCGGGCGGCGAGAATATATGGGTGGCGTCTCCCGGCGTCGCTCAGTCCGAGTCCGTCCGGTCTGCGAACTCCGAGTCGTCGATGGTGCCCGTGGCGAGGCGGGACGTCAGCCTGACGCCGACGATGCTGAGCGCGAACGCGACGAGGACGTACACGGCGAGTCGCTGACTGGCGGGGAGCTGGAACGACGCGATGGTGGTAGCGCCGATCGAGACGGCCGGGATATCGACCGGTTCGATGACTCCTTGCTGTTCTAGGAAGTACGCAGAGAAGCCACGAACCACGAGACCGACCGCGACGACGACGAAGGGCAGGTTGAGGTACGAACGGCGGAGCGGTTCGTCCCGGATCGTCTCGTCCAGGAGTCGGCCGGCGCTGGCGACCAGGGCCGCCATCGCCACCCACGGAACGGCGTCGTTGACGAATTGCATGATCGGGAGCAAGATACCGGAGGCGTCGTCTAAGCCGGAGACGCCGAGCCCGCCGACGAAGACGCCGATCAGCGTCAGCCCTGCTGCCACCACGTACGTGACCACCGACACCTGTCCGGAGTAGATCGACTCGCGGGCCTTGATCGCGAGCGCCGTGAGTATCTCGTCGACGTTGAACCCCTTGTAGAGCAGAAAGACGCCGATGACGGTCGTGATGGCGGCGGCTCCCTGCGCGAGCGTGGTAAGTGAGGCGAGTATCGGAAAGACGAGGAGTGTGAGACCCACGGGAACCAGGATCGTCTGGCGTAACTCCTCGTCGCCGAGAAACTGTTTCAGCAGGTAATACGTCGACTCGATGTCTCGCGCCTGCCTGACCACGACGCGGTCGACGGAATCGACGCGAAGCCGGCTCTCGACGATCGGGATGAGTTGCTCGTCGTCCGTACTGTCGAGGACGACGACGGCCGATTCCAGGTCGTATTCGGCGACCAGCTGGTCCAGCTGTCTGGCCACAGCTCTGTCTGCGCTCACCATCGACTCCCGCTCGCCCGAGACGACCGCGACCACGACGTCTTCGTTGTCGTCGCGTAACGCCTGAGCCACGCGAAGCGTTTCTAGCAGCGAGTTCACGCCGGAGTCTTCGGGGTCTGCGAGTCCGACGTCGGTCACGAGAGCCCGAACGGCCTCCCAGCCAACGATGGGCGTCGAGAGACCGGTCTTGCGACCGACGTCGTCGTTTCGATCCAGACAGACGACCAGCGAGGTCACGACGTATGAGCATCCTCGCTCCCGCGTAAAATCCTTTGTCCTCTCGCGGATCGGCGTTCGCGACTCGACATCGCTCTCGAACGTGCCAGTCGATCACCCGCTGCCATCGTCGCGATGTGGTGCGGTGGCGGCGTACCGACGGACACACCGAGTGACGTAAGACAGTGTCCGCGCGTAACCCGCACCCACTGCGGTGACGTATTCGTTTTGTACGACAGGATTGTGAAATTTGTCTGACGGGGTTTTATCTCCTCCGTTGGCATACCACGGAACTCCCTGTCACCGCGGCCACCCACAGCGGACGGGGGAGACTCTCATGAACGCAATCGACGACCCACCCATCACGACCGGTGTCGAACCGACGACCACCACGACCAGCAAGCACGACTGGGAGCACGACGAGTCGATCACCGTTTCGATCGTCGACGCCGTCGCCAGCCTCGCCGACATCGAACCAGAACACGTAACCCGGTTGTACGAGCGTCTGGACCCCGACGCCCTGGAGTCGCTGTTTTCACCGACGAACCGCTCGGGCGATCGCAACTGCGGCCATTTGTGGATTCCTCTCGATGAGTACGGGGTCACCGTCTATGCCGACGGAACCATCGTCGTCCAGGCCCTGGAGTGAATCCGATCACCCGGTGCCCGGTGTTCGATCGGGCCGATGCCTCGACGACCGACGGGTGAGCCCGACGGAACGACCGACACACTGGTGCTGGCCTCGCCGTTCGAACGGCGTTCGCGAGCCGAGTCAGTCGTGGCCCTCGATTCGTACCGCCTGCCGGGTTCGAAGAGCGGACCGCTCGACACGGCGTCGTGTGGAGAATAGAGCCCTCCGACGTCGGTACAGTCCGATCGGCGGACTTACAGGAGACCCGTCTTCTGGAGCTTCATCAGGTCCTCGGTCTCCAGCGTCTCGCCTTCCTTGAACTTCTGATAGATCTCCTCGGCTTCCTCCTTTGCTTCCTCTTTCTTCTTGTCGCGAGCGGACTTGCGCTCCTGTTCTTCCTCTTTGTCCATCTCGCGCAGGCGCTTCTGGACGCGGACGAAGTCCTCGTGGTGGCGGTCGGCTGCCTCCTGTGCCTCGACGAAGGAGTCGTGCATGTCGTCGGCGTCGTCGCGGATGTCGTCGGCCTCACGGTAGGCCTCGATCATCTGGTTGTGGTGCTCCTGGGCCTTGTCGGCCAGTTCGGTCACCTTCTGGTGATGTTTCGAGGCCTCGGAGCGGACTTCTTCCGCCTCTGCGCGGAGGTCTTCGAGTTCGTCGCTACCGTCTAACTTGTCCTTTCGCTCCGCGTACTCCTCGCGCTTGGCTTCGATCTTCTCGATGAGTTCGCGCTCTTCGTCCGTCGAGAGCACTTCCGTCTGCTGTTTGAACTCGAGGTCTTCGATCTCGGATTCGAGTTCCTCGAGATCCTTGCCCTCGTCGAGTTCGAGGTCGGACTTGAGGCGGTCGACCTTGTCGAAGAGATCGTTGGCATCCGCGTTGAGCTCGTTGCGTTGTTCTTTGTGCTCCTGGACCTTCTCGTTGAGCTCGTCGCGTTTCTCGCGGTGCTCCTGGGCCTCGTCGACCTTCTCGCGCGTCTTCGCGTTGAGATCGTCGCGCTTCGACGCGCGTTCGGAAGCCATCTGGTTCAGCTCGTTTCGCCGATCGCGCAGTTGACCGGCCCGCTTGATGAGCTGTCCCTTCGATTTGTTTTCGAGATCGTCCTCTGTCAGTTCGATGTTTTTCGATTCGTCTACCATGTGTTCAAGCCTCTGTGCCATACCCGCACCGGTGAGAGCAATCGCTCTGAAACGGCGTGACCTCGGTCAGTAAGATTTCCTGTCATCGGTCGTCGAGCGATACGCGTCACACCGGTGACGCTCTGGTACCAGCAACTACTGCCGCCCACTAGTTAAAGGTACCGGAAAATCGCCCTGTGAAAATCGTTACCACGGTTCGCTGGGCCGTCTACGGGCCGATCGCGGTCTCCCCGCCTCGCACAATAGCAGGTACTCGGTGTCCCGTAGCCGCTCTGGTTACAGCGTGTACTCGTTTCTCACGGACCGGTCGTCGGTATCGACTCGCAACTCGAGGTGAGACGCGTCCGCGGGTATCTCGACGGTCCCTGCGACCGTGCTATCGAAGCCAGCTACGGACGCGGTCAGGGGATCGTCGGTCGTCACCGGCCGTGCGGTGACGGTCGCCTCTTTCACCGCCGGCGTTTCGTTCAGGAGCCAGACCGTCACCGTGTCGCCGGCGGTCGGTGTCCCTTCGACGACGGCCTGGAGCGGTTCGAATGCGGGTGCGCTCTTCCGAGCGACCGCATCGGTCGCGGAGTTGCTGTCGCCGCTCGCGACGGTGCCCGAATCGAAGAGCGGTTCGACGAGGACGAATCCGGTACGCCTGCGGCGGAGGCTCTCGACACTGGCCTGCAGTGCTGTGTCACCGGCGGCTTCGTCACCAGGGCTCGCTCCGCCATCAGTCGACACGGGGTCCTCGGTGGCTCCGTCCGACGGTTCTCCGGCCGCCGCGTTCGCCACACTGTGGTCACTCCGTCTCCCCTTACGCGCCGTGATGGGCGAACTCACGACGGCGCCCGCCGTCCTGTCGTCGAGGTAGCGATCGAACAGCCAGTCGACCGATTCGGCGTCTCCGTAGCGGGCGCCGGGGGCGAACCGGACGACGTCTGCGCCGGTGCCTGGGGCGCCGACCAGCGGGACTGACGCGAGTCCGCCCTCCAGCGCGCTCGCGATCTCGTCGGCGGCGGTTCGATCCGCGCTCGCTCTCCAGGCGCGCCACCGCATCCGGAGTCTGGCCAGCGCGCCGGTCCCGACGGGGTCGTCGAACGGGGCGTGTCCGGTGTCTCGCACGCCGAGTACCGCGAGACTTGGGTTGCTGTCGCGGTGGCGAACGAGGCGCTCACCCACGTCGATAGCAGTCTCCACGTCAGTCTCGGCGGTGATCGGAAGGTCCTGCCAGACGAGGAGTCCCGCCTCGTCGCAGCGTTCGTACACCGAACGGGGTGGAACGTGCCCGACGAATCGGACGAGGGTCGCGTTCGCGTCGACGGCGGTGTCGACGGCGTTCGTGGGGGAGGCCCCTGGTGGAATCGAGAGTCCTCGAACGGGCGTCTGCCTCCCGTTGACCCGGAGCCCATCTTCGTCCTGCTCGATCGTTCTGAGTCCGATGGTCCGTTCGATCGACCGATCTCCGAGCTTGGCCCGGAGGGTGTACCGGTGCTGTGGCCCCGCTTCTCGCGGCCACCACAACGACGGGTCGCGGACGTCGATGCACGTCCGGACGTCGACGCGTTCGTCGCCGTCGGCTTCGATCGGCGTCCGTTCCATCGAGCCACCGCCTCGAAACCCGTTGGGCCGGAGTGAGAACGTCACGACGTCGTCGATCGGCTCGATCGTGTCGACCGAAACCGTCACCGAGAGTGAAGCCTTGTCGCCATCGACCTCGGGGACCACCTGCATGGCCCGAAGTCGTGATTCGGGGATCCGATGGACAGTGACTCCGTGGCGAATTCCGGGGACGGCCACCGCTCCCGCCGTGGCGCCCCGATCCCGGAGCGCCGCTGTACTCGGCGACGGCTCACAGGCGACCACGAGCTCGTTCGTCTCCCGCGGTTCGAACCGAAACCGGGCAGGGTCGATCGGGCCCTCGTGGGTGCCGAGGTACGTCTCGTTGATCCAGACGTGCGCGCGCCCGTAGACGCCTCTCAGTTCGAGCTCCGCGCGCTCCGCGTCGTCGGCTCGCGGGTCGGGAAACGTTCGTCTGTAGGCGATCGGTCCCTCCTCACCGTCGAATGCACTCGGGACGCCGGGGACCGAGACCGTCTCCCACGTCGGCACCGTCGGCGGCGACTCGCCGTTCATCGACGCGACCACGCCACCGCTCCACGTATCGGCCATCATCACAGCAACCGAACGCCGGCGCCAAAGCTGTTGCGACAGTTGTGATTCGCGCGTGGGGTGTCCCTGTCAGGCCAGTCGATAGTGGTTCGTCGGGTGAACCGTTGGGGTCGGCCGATTGCTGCGCTGGCGGGATCGATGGTGTCCGCTCGCGACACGGGTTTGGCCCCGATTCGCCGACCACCACAGGTGGCGACAGGCGTTCGCGCCGACCTTCGCGGATAACAACGGCTTTCCGGACCGACGCCCTCGCGTCGGGTATGTTCTACGAACAGAGACTGGACGCGCCGTCGTCGCCGGAGGCGCTCCGTGAGGAGTACGACGAGGAGCTCGCTTCCATCGTCTCCTCGGTCGGACTGGAACCCTCGAGCGCGGAGACGGGCATCGACCAGGACGTCCTCGCTGCCCTCCTCGACGGTGAGTCGCCCTCGATATCCCTCGAATCGGCGTCCGCGATCGCCGCTCTCGCTTCCGACCAGCCGGACGCGGAGACCATCGAAACGGAAGCGTGTGAACACCTGCTCCTCGGTATGACGACGGCCGTCCTCGACGTCGAGGCGCTCGCAGTCGAACTGCAAATCGACCTCGACCCGACCGAGATTCAACAGAAGATCGAGCGACGAGCACCGATGACGTTCGACGAGTTCGTCCACATCCAGTACGCGATCGCGGCGCAGTCGCCGTAGTCTCCGGGTACACCCGTTCGCCGAGACGTGGTTGCAGTCCGAATCGGCTCGCGGCCGTTCGAGCCTGACGTCGCGACAGCCGAATGATACCATCCCGTCGCTGCGGACGAACGTTATCGCCACGTCGCTGCGGACGAACGTTATCGCCACGCCGCTGTGGACGAACGTTATCGCCACGCCGCTGCGGACCGACTCTATTGCCATACCTCGCGGACGCAGTGTTCCCGGGCCGAGGCTGACGGACTGTGTCCGACGCGTCTGGACGACACGTTGGCGTAGATCCCGCAATATTTGGGCCGTAGATTGGTGATACGCCGGATCTCGGAGGATTGAAATGTGTCCGGTGGCTAGGGTAATCAATGGCATTAGACGACGTTTCGGACGCCATTCGGACGTTCGAACACGACGGTACTTCGTACAAGATGGCCGACCTCACGGTCCTAGAGGAGGAAGGCCTCTGCGACCTGGAGTCGCTTCCAGTGAGCATTCGCGTCATGCTCGAATCGGTGCTGCGCAACGCCGACGGCGACACGATCGACGTCGACGACGTGAAAAACGCCGCGAGCTGGCGCCCCGACGTCCCGAACGTCGAGGTGCCGTTCACGGTGTCGCGCGTCGTCCTGCAGGACCTGACCGGCGTCCCGGCGGTCGTCGACCTCGCGGCACTCCGATCGGCGGCCGACCGGAAGGGCGTCGATCCCGCGGCCGTCGAACCCGAGGTTCCCTGCGATCTCGTCATCGACCACAGCGTGCAGGTCGACTACTTCGGGAGCGACGAGGCCTACGAGAAGAACGTCGAACTCGAGTACGAACGAAACGAAGAGCGCTACCGCGCGATCAAGTGGGCCGAACAGGCCTTCGAAGACTTCAACGTCGTCCCGCCGGGGACGGGCATCGTCCATCAGGTCAACTTAGAGCACCTTGGTCGCGTCGTCCACGAACGCGAACAGGACGGGGAGCAGTGGCTCTACCCCGACACGCTCGTCGGTACTGACAGCCACACGCCGATGATCGGCGGCATCGGCGTCGTCGGCTGGGGCGTCGGGGGCATCGAGGCCGAGGCCGCACTACTCGGCCAGCCCATCACGATGCAACTTCCAGAGGTCGTCGGCGTTCGCCTCTCGGGCGAACTCCCCGAAGGCGCGACCGCGACGGACCTCGTGCTCCACATCACGGAGAAGCTCCGACAGGTCGGCGTCGTCGACCGCTTCGTCGAGTTCTACGGTCCCGGCGTCTCCCAGCTGTCGGTCGCCGACCGCGCGACCATCTCGAACATGGCACCCGAGCAGGGTTCGACCATCAGCATGTTCCCGGTCGACGAGAAGACCCTGGAGTACCTCGAACTCACCGGCCGCGATTCCGAACACATCGACCTCGTCGAATCCTACCTCGAAGAGCAGGGCCTCTTCGGCGAGCAGAACCCCGAGTACACCGAGACCGTCGAGTTCGATCTCGGCGACGTGGAACCGAGCCTCGCCGGCCACAAGAAGCCCCACGCTCGGATCCCGATGGGCGATCTGGACGAGCACTTCCCGACGCTGCTCGAGGAGGAGGGTGTAATCGACGCGGGGACGGCCGAGAGCGACGGCGGTCTCGTCTCGAAGAACCCGCCCGAACTCGACGAGACGGTCCCCGTCACGCTGGACGACGGCACCGAGATCGAGATCGGTCACGGCGACGTCCTCGTCAGCGCGATCACGAGCTGTACGAACACCTCGAACCCGTCGGTGATGGTCGCCGCCGGCCTTCTCGCGCGAAACGCGGCCGAGGCTGGACTCGAGGTCCCCGACTACGTCAAGACGAGCCTCGCACCCGGCAGCCGCGTCGTCACGGAGTACTTAGAACAGGCCGACCTGCTCGACGATCTCGAGGAGCTGGGTTACCACGTCGTCGGCTACGGCTGTACGACCTGCATCGGCAACGCGGGTCCCCTCGCGGAGCCGATCGAGGCCGCGATCGACGAGCACGACCTCTGGACGACGAGCGTCCTCTCGGGTAACCGCAACTTCGAGGCGCGCATCCACCCGAAGATCCGCGCGAACTACCTGGCCAGCCCGCCGCTGGTCGTCGCCTACGGCCTCGCCGGGAAGATGGACATCGACCTGGAAGAGGAGCCGATCGGCACGAACGACGCGGGCGAGGAGATCTACCTCGAGGACGTCTGGCCGGATCCGGAAGAAGTTCGCCAGACCATCCACGAGAGCGTCTCGCCGGAACTCTTCGAGGAGAAGTACGCGAGCGTGTTCGAGGGCGACGACCGCTGGGAGTCGCTCGACGCGCCGACCGGCGACGTCTACGACTGGGATCCGGAGTCGACGTACATCCGGGAGCCGCCGTTCTTCAAGGACTTCCCGCTCGAGAAGCCCGGCGTCTCGAACGTCGAGGACGCCCGCACGCTGCTCACGCTCGGTGACACCGTCACCACCGATCACATCAGCCCCGCCGGACCCTTCGGCGAGGACCTGCCCGCCGGCCAGTGGCTAAAAGAGCGCGGCGTCGAACCGTACGAATTCAACACCTACGGCTCCCGCCGCGGGAACCACGAGGTCATGATGCGCGGGACGTTCGCCAACGTCCGCATCGAGAACGAACTGCTCGACGGGAAAGAGGGCGGCTACACGATCCATCACCCGACCGGCGATGAGACCACGGTCTTCGAGGCCTCGGAGCGTTACCGCGAGGACGAGACGCCGCTCGTCGTTACCGCCGGCATCGAGTTCGGAACTGGCTCCAGCCGCGACTGGGCGGCGAAAGGCACCGACCTGCTCGGCGTTCGCGCCACCATCGCGAAGAGCTACGAGCGCATCTACCGCGACAACCTCATCGGCATGGGCGTCCTCCCGCTGCAGTTCGACGACGGCGAGGGCTGGGAGGAACTCGGGCTCGACGGCACGGAGTACTTCACGATCGAAGGACTCGAAGACGGCCTCGAACCGAGCGAGCGTCTCACCGTCACCGCCGAAACCGAAGCCGGCGACACCACGACGTTCGACGTCACGGCGCAGGTCGCGACGCCCTCTGCCGTGGACTACGTCGAACACGGCGGCGTCCTCCACATGGTCCTCCGTCAGCTCCTGACCGAGGAACTCGACGCCTGATAGGCCGTTCTGCAGGCTGAAGACCGTCTCTTCGCTCGTTTTCTTCGCCCGGGTTACGTGACGGGGCGGTCGGCCCGTCACACCCGTGAGTGTAGTGAGGAGTCTTCGGGTTCCTCGACCGCGTACGTCGATTCGGTGGAGTTCCTCGACCGCGTACGTCGAACCACTGGAGTTCCTCGATTATTTTCGTCGAACCGGCGAGCCACCGTCCGACGGGACGCCGGCGTTTTATCCGTTCGGTTCCGACGTACTGGTATGCGCGTGGCCATCCTCGGCTGTGGATACGTCGGCCTCGAACTCGGGCGCCAGTTGACCCAAGCGGGCCACGAGGTCGTCGGTGTTCGTCGGAGTGACGAGGGGCTCGCAACGATCGAAGAGGCGGGTTTCGACGCCGTTCGGGCGGACGTCACCGATGCAGCGTCGCTGTCGGCGGTCCCCGACGCCGACGCGGTCGTCTTCACCGCGAGCAGCGGCGGCGGGGACGCAGATGCGGCCCGTACCGTCTACGTCGACGGCCTCCGGACGGCGATCGAGCACTTCGGCGGTCGATCCCGGTCGCCGGACCGGCTCGTCTACACCTCGTCGACGGGCGTTCACGGCGACCACGACGGCGACTGGGTCGACTCGACGACACCGATCGAACCGGCCACGGAGAAGGCGGCAGTCCTGGCCGAGGCTGAACGCATCGCGCTCGAGCGTCCACCGGAGTACGCCATCGACGGAACGGTCGCCAGGCTGGCCGGCATTTACGGCCCCGGTCGGTATCGCGTGGATCGATACCTCGAGGGACCGGTCACCGAGGGCATCCTGAATCTGGTTCACCGCGACGACGCGGCGGGGGCCGTTCGACACCTCCTCACCACCGATGCGGGCCGCGGTGTCGTCGTCCAGGTCGTCGACGAAGAGCCGGTGGCCAGGTGGGAGCTTGCCGACTGGCTCGCGACGCGTTGCGGACGTGATCCGCCCCCGAAGCGAACGAAACGCGAGCGACTCGCGGCGGACGATCTGACGGATCGGGCCGAACGCCGCCTCCTGACCAGTAAGCGGTGTGCCAACGATAGACTCGTCTCGACGGGGTACGAATATACGTACCCCACGTTCCGCGATGGGTACCGCGACGTGGTCGACGACCGCGATTCGTGATTGGCTTCGATCACTGACCGGCCGTGGACGGCGATGTCCACGGTCGTGTACGAATTCGGGAGGTATCGTACACGTACCGGCCGCGTATCGACGTATTTCGCGTTCCGAACCGTGAGGGGAACTTTCATGGTTACCGACTTGGAGGGTTGGGTATGGTCGATCGGTTCACCGCGGTGATATCCGGTGATCCGTCCGGTGGGGTGGTCACGGTGGGTGGCCTCGAGGTGGACGCGATCACAGCCACGGATCCGCTGGTACTCTCCGCAGCCGTACTCGTGGTCGTCCTGGTCGGTGCCGGCTCTCTGGTCCTCTATCGGTGGCTCAACAGACCACCCGGCGACCGACTTCGTCGCCTGCTCGCGAAGCGAGACGAGGTCGCGATCCTCATGCACCCGAACCCGGATCCCGACGCGATGGCGTGTGCCATGGGCGTGGCCAGACTCGCCGAGACGGTCGGTACCGACGTGACGCTTCAGTATCCGGGACAGATCCGTCATCAGGAGAACCGCGCGTTTCGGACGCTCCTCGAACTCGATCTCGAGCAGATCGAGGCGGCCTCCGAACTTGCCGCGGACGACGTGGTGCTGGTCGATCACAACACCGCGCGCGGATTCACGGGATCGCAACAGATCGAACCGATCGCCGTCGTCGACCACCACCCGGGTAACGGTTCGGGGACGCAGTTCACCGACGTCCGCCCGGACTACGGGGCGGCGTCTACGATCGTCGTCGAGTACCTGACCGATATCGGGGCGAAACTGGCGGCCGAAGTCGACGACGGCGAGGCGTCGGCGCCCCTCGTCTCCGAGTCGCTCGCGACCGGATTATTGTACGGGATCCAGTCCGACACGAACCAGCTGACGAAAGGATGTTCACCGGCGGAGTTCGACGCCAGCGCGACGCTCTTTCCCGGGATCGACGAAGATCTGCTCGATCGGATCGCCAATCCACAGGTCGCAGACGAGGTCCTCGAGATCAAGGCGGACGCGATCAGGAATCGCCGCGTCGAGGGATCGTTCGCGATCTGTGACGTCGGTTCGATCGGTAACGTCGACGCGATCCCGCAGGCGGCGGACGAGTTGATGCACCTAGAGGGTGTGACTGCGGTCGTCGTGTACGGTGAAAACGACGGGACGCTTCACCTCTCCGGTCGATCTCGTGACGACCGCGTGCACATGGGCGAGACGTTGCGACACGTCGTCAGCGACATTCCGATGGCGTCCGCCGGCGGTCACGCGCGTATGGGCGGCGGTGAGATATCCATCGAGCACATGGCCGGCCTCGGTCCGTCGGACGGAGTCAGCAGGGAAGAGTTCGAACAGCGTCTGTTCGCGGGTCTGTCGGGTGAACGGTAGTCGAGCTCTCCGTCGATACCCACCTCGGCGTCGGTCACTCGCGTGTATCCAGCGCGTACGGTACGCGACGGAACACGCGAACGAGGCCGGCATTCGACAGCGTCGCGGCGGTCGACCGTCAGCCACCGTGGCGATCTCGGCGGTCGGCCGCCGCTCAGTTTGGTACCGGTCGGGACGCCCGGATCGCCGGCGCGACCGACCGTGATCGGGGCCTCGTGCTATCGGATCGCTTTCCACTCGGTGCCGCAGTCCGGACACCGGCGAATGGTGGTGATGGAGTCGGGATCGTTCTCCGTCTTGAGCGACTTGCCGCAGGTCGCGCAGGTGACGCGATCGTAGGTGTCCTTCTCGAGTTCACCCTCCCGGAGCGCCTTTCTGATGGATTTCATGTCTCGATCATACGAACGTGGGGGAGAAAAAGACCTGGGTCGGTGGGGAGACATTTCGTGTCGAAATCTTTGAATCGGGGACGCCCCTCGATACGGTCGTGTACGGTATCACTCGGCGGACTGTCTCGCCCCGGGCGGGCGTGTTCGGCTCGCTCTGTGTCCTGGTGTTCCTGGTCAACTTTGCCAGGGTGATTTACGCGCCACTACTCGAACCCTTCCGGACCGCGTTCGGGGTGAGCGAGGCGGCCGTCGGCCTGCTGGCCACCCTCGTCTGGATCGGGAGTGCGGCGCCGCGGTTTCCGACCGGCTACCTGCTGACGCGCTATCCGCGTCACCGGGTCGTGCTCGGCTCGGGCCTGGTCCTCGCCGCATCGTCGGCGGTGGCCGCAGCGGCGCCGTCGTTCGTGACGCTCTCTGTCGCGACGGTGCTCGTTGGGATCGCCAGCGGTGTCTACTACGTGGCGGCAAGCCCGCTCATCGGTCAGCTGTATCCCGGCCGGGTGGGCCGAGCGATCGGTATACACGGTACGGCGAGCCAGATAGCCGCCGTTGTCGCCCCCGGCACCGTCGGGGTCGCACTCGCCGCTCGTTTCTGGCCGTTCGCAGCCTGGCGCGGTCTGTTCGTCTCGCTCTCGGTCGCAGCGCTCGGATCGGCGATCCTGTTCTGGGCCGCCGCCAGACGATCGACCATCTCCGACCCGCAGACACTCGACCTGCGGTTACGCGTCGCGCTCGCCGCTCACTGGCGGCTCATCCTCGCCGGGATCGCCGTGATCGGCCTCGCCGGCTTGCTGTGGAACGGCGTCTTCAACTTCTACGTGACCTACCTCGTCACTGAGAAGGGGCTCACGAGCGCCGACGCCCGGCTCGCGCTCACGGTGGTATTCGCGGCCGGCGTCCCCGCGTTCTGGGTTGCGGGCCTCCTCGCTGATCGTCTCCAGTTCGTCCCACTCATGCTCGGCATCCTCGTCGCGTTCGTCGGCTCGATGCTCTCGCTCGTAGCGGTGCAGTCGGTCGTCCCCGTGCTGGTCGTCTCCGCCGTTCTCGGCTTCGTCATGCACTCGCTGTTTCCAGTCACCGACACGTACGTTCTCACGTCACTCCCGGAGGCCCACAGCGGGAGCGGCTACGCGGTCTTCAGCGGCGCGATGATGCCGATCCAGGCGATCGGCAGCGTCGTCGTCGGTGTCCTCGTGGACGTCGGGTTCTCCTTCGATGCCGTCTTCACCGCACTCTCGATCGGTGTGGCCGCCCTGACGGCCGTCCTGGTCGTGTTGACCGTCGCTGGCTGGATACCCACCGGCGCGAACGGGTGACCCTCGACCCGGTCGGCGGACGGGTCCGTTCGGTGCTCTCCCCATTAGGGGTCGCTCGATCCGTCGCGTATGGGGTCGCGGTTCACGGTGACCGGAGTCGGACCTGTTTTCCCCGTCGAGTCCAAGGACAGAGCGATGGAGTTCGTCCAGGAGCGGATCACGACGCTACACGACTTCGGTCGGGGGAGCCCGCCCGCCGTCGACCCGGCCCTGGCCGAGACGGCGGTCGTCGTACCGATGACCGATCGGGACCACGCGAGCCTCGCGGCCGAGCGGGTGTTCTCCCAACTCGAGCGCGTCGACCCCGCGGTCGTGTTCGTCCCCGTGCGGGCGCCGGCGCAGCGGATCGACGACTTCGAAACCTGGCTCTCGTCGTTCGACCTCTCGCTCCAGGTCCTGTGGTGTAACGCGCCGGCCGTCGAACGGACTCTCGAATCGGTCGGCCTGGACGACGGGTTCGGCAAGGGCCACGACGTCTGGCTGGCGCTCGGCCCGGCCACCGAGCGGGCGTCGTACGTCGTCGTCCACGACGCCGACGCCAGCAGCTTCGAGTCCGACCACGTGCGCCGGCTGCTCGCACCCCTGACGATGGAGTACTCGTTCGCCAAGGGGTACTACGCCCGTGTCGAGAACGACCGCCTGTACGGTCGCCTCGTTCGCCTCTTCTACGAACCGCTGGTTCGCGCTCTCGAGGCACACCACGACGCCGCGATCGTCTCGTACCTGTGTGCGATTCGCTACGCGCTCGCCGGCGAGTTCGCGATGACCGCCGATCTGGCCCGAACCGTCCGCGCACCGCGTTCGTGGGGGCTGGAGCTGGGCGTCCTCGGCGACGCGTTCGCGGCTGCCGGATTCGACGGCTCCGCCCAGGTCGATCTCGGCCACCACGAACACGATCACCGCGCTGTCGCCGGCGAGACCGGGCTCGAGGGAATGAGCCGCCGCGTCGGCGAGACGCTGTTTCACGTCCTCGCCGACCACGGTGTACGACCGACCTACGACGAGTTGAGTCAGGCGTACCTCGCGGCGGGTCGACGCCTCGTCTCGCAGTATCGGACCGACGCCCAGTTCAACGGGCTCTCGTACGACGCGTCGGCAGAGTACGCCCAGCTCGAACGATACGTGACGGCCATCGAGGCACCCGGCCCGGACCGGCGCCTCCCCACCTGGGAGACGGTCGACCTCTCTCCGGACGACGTGCTGACCGTGGCGACGGACTGGACCTGATCGGTCGCCCGAGACGGCCGGATCGGGCGACGGAGTCAGAAAACGCTAACTGTCCGCCGCCTCTGTCTCGGGTATGGAGCCGACCGTGGACGAGCTGGCGGGAATCGTCGACCTCTTCGGGGCACTCACCCGGTCGGAACTGGAGCGAGCGCTGACGGAACTCGCCGCGCGAACGGGCCGATCCGAACCGGCGGCAGCCGACGCCATCGATGCGGCGCTCGAGTCGTTCGCCCTGCTCGCCTGCGATGTCGATGGCTCGGACGGATTTGTGGCCGGACCGGCTGCCTTTCCGACACTGCCCCCGCACGCGGAGGACCTGCCGCACATCCTCGAGGTCCCCCCTCGATCGCCGTCGGCCGACGAACTGGCCCGTCTGGCAGGAGAGCGCTTCGCCGCCGAGGTCGACCAGGCGGTCGACGCGAACGACGAGGCGCACGCTCGCGACCTCCTCGACCTGAGTTACGAGGTCGAGGCCTGGGCGCCGGTCGACCTCGACGACGAACGCGACCGCCTCGACGCACTGTGTGATTGACCAATGGATTCTCTCGATATCGAACCGATCACGCGCCACACGCCGACGCCGATCGACGATCAGCCGTCCGACGCGGCTGTCCTCGTTCCGATCGTGGATCGGGCCGACGACTACGGCCTGCTGTTCACCAAACGCGCAGACCACCTCGGCGAACACCCCGGACAGATGAGCTTTCCCGGCGGTGGCGTCGAACCCGAAGACGCCTCGATCCGCGAGACGGCGATACGGGAGGCCAACGAGGAGATCGGCCTCGACCCCGACGAACCGACCGTCGTCGGGCAGCTGGACGACATCAGCACGATAACCGGGTACGCGGTGACGCCGTTCGTCGCCTGGGTTCCCGACCGGACGTACGTCCCCGACGACCACGAAGTGGCCGAGATCGCCGTTCTCTCGCTCTCGGCGTTGCTCGACCCCGATGTGTACGAATACGAACACCACGAGCGGCCGGATGGTGGGACGTCGATTATTCACTACTTTCACGTTGACGGCTACACCGTCTGGGGGGCGACCGCGCGCATCCTCGTGCAATTTCTCGATCTCGCGACGGACTTTCACGCGGCGGCGCGGATCGACCGGACCGTCGACTGAACTCGTCGCACTCGGTCCCGTGCGAGGATCGGGTCACCGACGGTTGTAGAAGCGACTGGCGTGACAGAATTTCCCGACGCGGACGTAGCTCACCCGAAGTACGCCTCACTCGACGACGCGGACCCTACTCGTCCGACGACGGCTACTCACCCGACTCACCTGACGACGGCTACTCACCCGACTCACCTGACGAACGCGAATCGCCCGACGAACCCGAATCGATCACCGAACGCGAATCATCCGACGAATGCACGTTCGAATCGATGGACGCTGCGATGTACCAAACGTCACCCTTTTGTACGCCGGCTTACTTCTCTCGTCTACATGGTCTCACAGACGATGGATCGAGTTCCGAGCCGATTCTAGCACAGCCGTCGTCTCGACCGGTGATCGACGATGTTGACCGAACACACGAAAGCGCGTACCGACGGGTCCGTCTCGCGAATCGGACTGGATGGGCTCGCCCTCAAGCCGACAGAGACAGCGATCGAGGACCTCGCGTCTGTCCCGGCCGCGACGGTGACGATCGATTACGAGGGCCGGGAGTCGCTCCCTGCCGCCGACGCCCTGGCTCGCCTCGCTGAATCGACCGACGTCCGCGTGACGACGCCGGTCAGAGCCGACGGATTCGACCCACTGGGTGACGACTCGCTGGCCGCAGCACTACCGGCTACCGTCGGGCGGGTTCTCGTTGCCGGCCACCCCGCGTACCTTTCCGAAGCGGAACGGACGCGCGCCGTCGCCCCGCGCCTGGGCGCCGCGCTCGAGGGCGAGGACGACGCCTGGGTGGGGACAGAGAGCATCGAGCGTATCGCGATGGCGACCGGTGCCGGGCAGTTCGACCTGCTCTCCCCGAACACGAAACGAGGGGTCAGAGCCGTCCGGGCGGCCGGCTTCGCGGGCGACGTCGCCGTCTACGCGCCGGTCGTGGCGACCGACGACGAGGACGCGCTCCTCGACGCAGTCGGAGCGTACGTCGCCCGCCGGTCGTCGGTCGCGAGGGCGCTACCGGACGATGCACAGACGGACGCCGGAGCGACCGGCGACGCCCGGGAGACGCTCCTGGCTGCCGTCGACGACTACGCCCTCGTGGGCGACGCCTCGTCGATACGCGATCGGATCGAGCGACTGCGATCCGTCGGGGTCACCGCCATCGTGGGCTATCCCGCTCGCGGTCTCGAGACGCTCCTCGGGCGGTAGGCGGCGAAGCGTATTCGAATCTCCGCGGACGCCGGCCGACGACCGCCGGCGACCACACACGTAAGTAGTTGCCGGTCAGACAGACACGCATGCCAACGCTTGCGACGTGTTCGACGCGCGAGGCGGCCGACGCGATCGAACGAGCCGACGTGGCGGTGGTGCCGACAGGCAGTACCGAACAGCACGGCCCGGCGCTCCCGCTGGGGATGGATCACTACGCGGCGCGGGCGTTCGCAGGCGCCGTCGCCGAACGAGACGACGTCGTTTCCCTGCCAACGATTCCGGTCGGCGTCAGTCCACACCACATGCAGTTCGACGGCTCGCTCACCGTCTCCGCGGAGACGTTCGCCGCGTACGTTCGTGAGACCGTCGAGAGTCTGAGCGAGCACGGTCTGCGGAAAGTCGTCTTTGTCAACGGTCACGGCGGTAACGTCGACGCACTCTCGAGGGTCGCTCGAGACCTGCGGGCGACCGAGACGGCGTTCGCCCCGACGTGGAACTGGTGGGACGCGGTCGACGATCTCGCCGACGACCGCTTCGACGAGGGTGGCGGGCACGCGGACGCCGCCGAATCGAGTCTCGTCTGGCACCTCCACGAAGAACACGTCGATCCGGACGCCCTTACGGACGCCGAAGCCGGGGGTGCCGATTCCTGGGGGTCGTCGGTCCACGGCGCGACCGTCGGGTTCGACACCATCGATTTCACCGAGAGCGGGGCCGTCGGAAAGCCGACGCAGGCCTCTCCCGAGGCGGGAGCGGACCTGTTCGACGCGGCGGCGTCGGAACTCGCCGCGCTCGTCGACTGGCTGGCCGCTCGTCCGATCGCCGACTGCTGGCAGCGTGACCACCGATGACGCCCGAAATGCCGCCGGACGTCACCGGAGATGCGCCAGGAAACGCCCCACTCGCCGTCGGTCCGGATGCGTTCGAACTCGACGGCGAGGGGAGGGAGATCGCCGTCGTCGGTGCGGGTGCGATCGGGGCGACGTGTGCGTACGACCTCGCTCGTCGCGGTGCCGACGTCACGCTGTACGATCGCGGCTCGGTCGCGAGCGGATCGAGCGGTCGGGCCGCTGGCGTCTGCTACGCCGCGTTCGCCGACGAACTCGACGCGGAGATCGGTCGCGAGTCGATCGAACGGTTTCGGCAACTCTCGGGCGACGAGACGTTCCCGTTCGTCGAGTGCCCGTACGTGTTTCTCGCACGTGAAGGCGACGACGAGCGGGCCGAGGCGATCAGGCGAGACGTCGTCCGTATGCAGGAGAACGGGCTCGTCGCGGTCGAAATGGACGGTGACGCCCTCGGCGAACGGTTCGACTCACTCCGGACGGACGACGTCGCCGTCGCCGGCGTCGCCGGGGCGGCCGGCTACACCGATCCGGCCCAGTACACGGCGTGTCTGGCCGCTGCGGCGGACGGTGCCGGTGCGTCGCTACGCCCCGACACGCCGGTGTCGATCTCGATCGACCCGACGGCCATCACGGAGTCGGACGGGTCGTCGACGACGTACGACGCCATCGTCGTGACCGCCGGTGCACACACGAAAGCACTACTCGCGGCGGCGGGCGTCGACATCGCGATGAAACCGTACCGTGTCAAAGCGCTCACGGCCACGGCCACGTACGACGAGCCCGTGTGTTTCGACGCGACCGAAGACTTCTACGTGCGGCCCCACCCGGACGGGCTTCTGGCGGGCAACGGCACCGAATTCGTCGAAGCCGACCCCGACGACTGGGACCGATCAGCACCGGACGAGTTCGCGACGTCCCTCCTTGATCGGGTGGAACATCGCTATCCGTCACTGGACCCATCGCTCCGCCGGGCATGGTCGGGGCTCTGTACGGCCACGCCTGACGGCGATCCGCTCGTCGGCGAGGTTGCAGACGACGTCTTCGTTGCGACCGGGTTCCAGGGACACGGGTTCATGCGCGCTCCGGCGATCGGCGAGCGCCTGGCCGAGCGGGTTCTCGGGGGTGACGCCATCGGTGCGTTCGACCCCTCCAGGGTCGACGCTGACGTCTCGTTCGAGATCCACGCAGGAATGAGCATCGAAACCGGCGAGTGACGGTCGGGAGCGATCTGTGACGGGAACGCGGGCACCGTCGCGACCGGCTCTTCGAGGCGTACGGGTACGTGGTGGGCGTGTCATCGTCGACCGGTCTCAACCGGGTGATGGTCTGGGTTTCGGGGGTTTGAGCGCTAGTCGTCGATGGGAATCTCTTCGCCCTGCGGGCGGTCCTCGTCGGCGGCCGTCTCCTTGGGGAGTTCTATCTTCACCGTCCCCAGCGAATCGAGTCTCGCCGTCGCCGTTTCCGGGTCGACGACCGCGTCGTCGGGGAGAGCTATGTCGGCGGCCAACGTCGTCGATCGACCCAGAAACCGGGTTCGGTACGTGGTGTCGGTCGTTCTCGGCCGGTCGACTACGACCTGTATCTGGCCTTCCAGATACCGTATGTCGAGTGCGGCCGTGTCGGCGCCCGGCGTGTCGACGACCAGCAGGTACGAGCCGTCGGTTTCGAGCAGGTCCGAATCGAGGGTGCGGACTCGCTGTATCGTCCGGGTTACCTGTCCGACACCTCGATACACCAGGTCGACGATGCTGCGAGGGACTGTCCGGTCCCTCACGGACGGACACCTCTACCGCGTCGGGCCGACGCATCACGGAATGGGGGGAGGGAGGACTGTAACATCACTGTCAGAAGTTGATACGACGTCCTCGATTATATCTCTTGTGTATAGTCAAAATAATCGTCAGACGCTGTGGTCGTTGGTAGCACTGGAGTCGGCCACTATCGGCGACCGTCGCGGATCGGTGGCGAGTTGCCTACAGTTCGATCTCGCGGACGCTATCGGTCTCGCCGCAGACGGGACAGGAGAGGTCGGAGCCGTCGTGGTCGTCGGGCACGTCGTAGGTGTAGTGGACTTCGAACATGTCGAGGAAGCACTCGTCCGCGTCACAGCGATACTCGGCGGTGGCTGGCATACGTGGTCATCGGGTGTCCGAACCCTTGTACGCTGTGATGGCGCTACGAGGTAACCATTCCCTCGGAGGTCGTGGGATGATGGAGGTGATATCGGGGTCGTGGGATGGTAGACGTGAACGTGGGTAGTTGGTATTCTCGGCGCGTGGGGTGCTGGTATTCGCCTCGTGTGAGTGGTGGTGGGTTTCGTCGTGTCACGGTCGGCGTCTCGGCGCGGGGCGAACGTTGATCCTCGATTCCACCGAAGCGGAGTCAGACAGCGTTTTCCCGTTCGGATCAGTACGTCCCGTATGACCGACCCCGAGTCGCTCACGGTGACGATCGTCGACGGGTACGTCGACGAGCCGGCTCACTTCGGGGTGCCGCCGTACGTTTCGACGTACCCTCGGTACACCGCCGGAGCGCTCGTCGATGCAGGGGTCCCGACCGACCGGATCACCTACCACACGATCGACGGGCTCCGCGAACACCCATCGCGCTGGCGCGACGTCGACGAAGCGGATCTCTTCGTCTACCTGGGCGGGATCACCGTTCCCGGAAAGTACGTCGGTGGGACGCCCGCGGAACCCGACGAGGTGAAAGAACTCGCCTGGACGGCGAACGGGACGACGCTGCTTGGCGGGCCGGTCAGGTTCGGCGTGGGCGAGGCGAACGAGGGCGCAACGGAGACGCAGCGCCAGGATCTGGACTTCGACTTCGTCGCGAAGGGCGACGTCGAGGCCGCCGCACACGATCTCGTCCGAAACGGGCTGGAAGGCTTCGGCGACCGGATGCGCGACGTCGAGGAGGCGACGCGCTGGGCGAAAACCGGCGCGTTCGTCGTCGAACAGCACCCCAACCACCCCGACTACCTCATCTGCGAACTCGAGACGTCGCGGGGGTGTGCGTATCGATGTTCGTTCTGCACGGAACCGCTGTACGGTGATCCGACGTTCCGACCGCCCGAGAGCGTTATCGACGAGGTCGACGCGCTCTCCGAATACGGCGTTCGCCACTTCCGACTCGGCCGGCAGGCCGACATGCTCGCCTACGGCGGCGACGGGGAGGCGCCGAACCCGGACGCTCTGGAGACGCTGTACGCCGGTATCCGGGCGGTCGCGCCCGAGCTGGAGACGCTCCACCTCGACAACATCAATCCGGTAACGATCGCGCGCTGGCCGTCGTCCGCCCGTCGCGGTCTCGAGATCATCGCCGAGTACAACACGCCCGGTGACACGGCGGCGTTCGGACTCGAATCGGCCGATCCGGTCGTCCAGGACGAGAACAACCTGGCCGTCTCGACCGACGAGTGCCTGGAGGCCGTACGCATCGTCAACGAAGCCGGTGGATGGCGACCGGGCGACGACCCCGACGACGCCCCCACCTTCGGCTCCGACGCCGCGATGCGATTGCCGAAGCTACTTCCGGGGATCAATCTGGTTCACGGCCTCGCTGGCGAGCGCGAGCAGACGTACGAACACAACCTCGACTTCCTCCACCGGGTCTACGACGAGGGGTTGCTTCTTCGACGGGTGAACATCAGACAGGTGATGGCCTTTGCCGGGACGGAGATGTCGGAGACCGGTGCGGACATCGCCATCGCACACAAAAACCAGTTCAAACCCTACAAACGTCGGGTCAGAGAGGAGATCGACAATCCGATGCTCCGACGGCTGGTACCGTCCGGGACGATCCTCCCGGACGTCCACCTCGAATACCACCAGGACGGTACGACCTTCGGTCGACAACTCGGGACGTACCCGCTCCTCGTCGGGATTCCGGGGGAACGACCGCTCGAGACCACGATGGACGTCGCGATCGTCGACCACGGCTACCGGTCGGTCACCGGGGTTCCGTATCCGCTCGATCTGAACGACGCGTCGCTCGACGAACTCACCGTCATTCCCGGTGTCGGCCGTTCGCGCGCCGGTGACATCGTCGTCAACCGGCCGTACGCGTCCGTGGACGACGTGGACGTCGATGCGGACGTCGACCTCTCGCCGTTCGCCGTGACATCGCGGTGACGGGACGGTAGCTACCCGCGTGACCGGGACGGCGGCTACCAGTCGTTCGATGCCGTGACCCCTTCGAACGCCGGTAATATTATTAGGATCGATCTGTTCTGGCCACGTGAGGGTGTACTTGTGGAAATATCTGAAAAACTCCTGTGTCTGTTCAGTACCGACGTCTCCGAAGTGGACGGTCGCTACGTCGTCGAGGTGCCAAAGCACGAGGTCGAAACGGGTGACATCGACACCGATTCTGTCTATCGCGTCGCGTTGATCGCGAGGGACGAGACGGAATCGGGGACTGCGCCGGAGGCAGAACCCGAGTCGCGACCCGGGGAGCCCCGACCGCCAGTCGATATCGGCGAGACGCGCTACGTCGAGATCGAGGACATCGGCAAGCAGGGTGACGGGATCGCGCGCGTCGAGCGTGGCTACGTCATCATCGTTCCCGGCGCCGAGGTCGGCGAACGCGTCAAAGTAGAGGTCAGCGAGGTCAAGTCGAACTTCGCCGTCGGCGAGATCATCGAAGAGACGTTCTGATCGCCTACCGATGGGCGCTCGATTCGGGCCGTGCGACTCGGGTCGTTGCGACCGTTCAGATCTTCGATCAGCGTTCTAACGGGCGTCCATCAGAATGCTTCGGGCCGTCTGAATCGTGAACGATCGGTCCGTCGACGTCTCGATCGATGGGTTCGTAGCTGTCGATCACGGCGATTGCCTCCTCGAGTTCTCGGATTGCCCGCCGCTTGAGCGTCGCGGCCATGGATTCGGCGTCCGAACGGGCTATCGGTCGCCCGAGCCCCTCACACTCGTGCGCCCGGACGATGCCCTCATCGTCGACCGGGTCGCCGAGTGGCTGGCTCGTCCCGTCGAGCGCGACGCTGAACGGGTAGGTGCGACAGATGAGCGGTCGGTCCTCGTGGACGGTGCACCCGCCGGATTCGCCGTCGGGGTCGTAGAACGTGCAGTCTCCGCAGGCGTCGGTCTGGAGCGCCCACTCGAACGTCTCTCCCGTCTGTGACCCGTCAGAGTCACTCTCGAGGCCGAACGGGGTCGGGCGCGCGACGTCTCGCCACGCCACGTCGTCGTCGGATCGCTCGAGCCGATCTCGAAGCGTACGAATTTCGTCCGGAAAGACGGTGGCCGTGTGCGGCTCGATGGTTTCGTCGTTCGTAGTGCGGTCGTCTCCAGCGTCCACCGACTCGTCGGCGACCCCTGACTCGCCGTCCGTCGAAACACCCGGTTCGGCACGACAGCAGGCACCACAGTGCGTACAGTCGAATCCGATGGACTGGATCGCGTCGGCGAGGTCGTCGACGGCCAGCGACCGCGCTCGTTCGAGCGCGGCTTCGAGCGACGTCGGCGGTTCGTCGGCCGTTCTCGTGGTCTGGGCCTCGCCGTCCGAACGTGACCTCGATTCGTCGATCGGTGGACTCACGGGTGGCGTTATGCGCGCCAGGGGAAAAGGACTGCTACGTTGGGGTCGCCCGCGCCCCATCCCAGGAGAGTTCGCCGTCCGCGTCGAGTTTTTCGAGGTGTGCGATCACTGTGTCACGGGCGAGCGCCCTGACATCCGCCAGGTCCTTCTCGTAGGCCACTGCGAGTATCTCGTCGGGCGTCTCGGCACCGCGGTCGACGGCGTCTTTGACCCGTCGTTCGCGTCGTTCACGGTGACTCCGCAGTCGATCGACGGCGGCGAGGGGATCTTCGATCGGCGGCCCGTGTCCCGGGAGCATCGTCGGCGGGTCCAGCGCTGCGAGCCGGTCGAGCGAGTGCAAGTAGTCGCGCATGTTCGCGCCGTCGCCGCCGACGACGACGCTCCCGTCGCGAACGACGCAGTCTCCGCAGAAAGCGGGTCCGTCGTCGGTGACGGCGAACCCGACGTGGTCCGGCGCGTGACCGGGTAGTGCCACGATGCGGACGGTCCCACCGCCGAGTGACAGTCTGTCGCCGTCGGTGAACGTCGCGTCGGGTGCGACGCCCGTCGCGTCTTCGAACCGGTCTTCGTGTCCGGTTGCAGCCCAGCAGGTGACCGGTCGATCGATGTGCGCTGCGTACCGGGCGACTGCGCCGACGTGATCTGGATGCGCGTGCGTCACGGCGATGTGTTCGACGCCGTGTCGCTCGACCAGTTCGTCCAGGTCTTCGGGGCACCCGGCAGGGTCGATCAGGAGGGCGGGATCGCGACCGAGAACGTACGCGTTAGTCGTTCCGTCCGGAGCACTCGTTTCCGTGGGGATCGCTCTCCGGACGACGTCCATAGGCGGGGTAATCTCGGCGGGAGGAAGTGCTTATCGGCCCGTCGAATCGGTGCGGAAGTACACCTGCTTTCTCGCGTCCTCGAACGAGTACCGCGAGTCGACGAGGTCTACGTCGTCCAGCCGATTCAGTGCGTACCGGACCGTTCGATCGGGTAACAGCGAGCGTTCGACGAGTTGTCCCTGTGCCAGCGGCTGGTCCGTTTCGAGGACTTTCGCGACGAGCTTCGCACTCGGGGGCAGGTCGCGCAGTCGGTCTCGATACTCGGTCCGCGTCAGTGCGTCGGTTGACTGCGAGCGGTCGGTCGTTGGGCGCGTGCTCATATCGATCCGGCGTCGGTCGAGGGTGGTAAAGGTTCTCTCTATGGAGGTCCATATTCTCTATTCTATATTAGGTATATTATCACCCTGATATCCGACTGCCGGCTGGCGATTCCCCTCGAATTGGGCGTGACCACGGGGAAACGGACGTCGATACGCTCGGGGTTGATCGAGGTATCGGCGGTCGCGTCTCCACGCCAGACTGGTCCGTTCCCGGGCCGAGTCCAGTATTGTTTTATCCCCCCGGCAAGCTAACGGACACTAACGTGAAGGGACAGGAGTGGTACCAGGCCGACGATGTCGCCGCCGAGTACGACGACAAGCGGTTTTCGCGGGGCGGCCAGTTGATCGATTTCAGGGAAAAGGCGGCCGTACTGGAAGCGCTTTCACCGCTCGCAGACAAGCGAGTCCTCGAGATCGCTTGTGGAACCGGTCGATTCACGGTGATGCTGGCCGATCGCGGTGCGGACGTCGTCGGCCTCGATATCTCGGCCGCGATGCTCAAGCAGGGGCGGAAGAAAGCCCGAGATGCTGGCGTCTCGGACAACCTCGAATTTCTTCGCGGTGACGCGGCCCGGTTACCGTTTCCGGACGATCACTTCGACACCGTCGTCGCGATGCGGTTTTTTCACCTGGCTGACGACCCCCACGGGTTCTTACGGGAGATGCGCCGCGTGAGTCGCGAACAGATCGTCTTCGATACGTTCAACCGGTACTCGACGCGGAGCATCTACAACTGGGCGCTCCCGATGGGATCGCGGCTGTACTCGTCGCGGGAGGTCGAAGCCCTCCTCGAGGCCAACGAGCTCTCCTTGCATCGGACGACGAACGATTTCCTCCTCCCGTACGGTCTCTATCGAATCACACCGAACGTCCTCGCCTCACCGCTTCGCTCGCTCGATCGATTCGTCGGCGGCGTCCCCTACGCCGACCGACTCGCATCAGTGTCGTTCTGGGATACCAGACTCGACGGGTGAGTTGTATCGTCCGGTGTGACTCGCCCGCCGTCGATTCGAGACGGCGAATTTATACAGCCAGACCGAGTGACAGTCCGTTATGAAGCTCTCGGTCGTCGTCTCGACACTCAACGACCGGGAACGACTCTGTGACTCTCTGGATGCGCTGACGGCGGACTTGTCCGGAGACGCAGAGGTACTCGTCGTCAACGGACCGTCGACGGACGGGACGACCGGCGCGGTGAGAGACCGGGACGACGTCGACGTGCTGGTTGAAATTTCTGAACGTAGCGCCAGCGTCTCCCGAAACGCCGGCCTCGATCACGCCGACGGTGACGTCGTGGCCTTCCTGGCCGACGGTTCGGTCGTCACTTCGGGATGGGCGGCTGGTATCAGGACCGCTATCGACGCCGGGGCGGACGTCGTCACCGGGCCGGTTACGGGCCGATCCCACCCAGGCGACTCGAACGATGGAATCACGGTCGCGGGTCGCTCCGTCACACCGGTACCCGAGACCAACGTCGCGTTCACGGTCGACGTGGTGGAGACGCTAGACGGTTTCGACGAGTACCTCGATCACGGCAGCGCCGTCGACTGCGCGCATCGCATCGCGGGCGCCGGGTTCGACGTCACGTGGTCCGGGGACATGACCACACGATGGAACGGCGACCCGTCTGATGAGGCCGACGAGTGGGGAGTCAGGTACCGATCGATCGGCTATCGGCTAGCGAAGAATTACGGTCTCCGTCCGTCGGTTCTGGGTCGGACTGTCGGGCGGGCAGCACTCGACGGGTTCGAAGACGCTCGCTGTGTACTCCGAGGTGAGACTGCACTGACGCGCTGGATTCGGAACGGATCCGACGTGACGACGAACGCACTCTACGGGATCCGCGACGGATTACGAGCCCGCCACGACGAGGACCGCCGCCGGTTGAATCCCAACGGCGTTTCGAGCCGACACG